>JAFEFR010000408.1 GCA_018240485.1 Pseudomonadota bacterium | reverse complement strand
CTGCTCCGGCTTGCGATAAATCCAGTAGCGCGAAGCGACGTAATTGACGCCAAACCCGGCAACAGAACCGGCCGCCACGGCCAGCGGCAAATGGGCGCCGTCGATATCGAAAGCGAGCACGAGCACGGAATACGCCGCGAAGTTACACGCGAAACCGCCGCTCATCGCAAAAATGTAGCGCCACCATTCGCCGAAACGCGAGTGATTGCGCGTGCCTTGAAACGTGAAGTTGCGGTTGAACAACCATGTGGCCGTGGCGGCGCAAAGAAAAGAAATCAGGCGCGCGCTGAAGCGATCCCAGGCGAAACCGCTGACCAGAATCTGCAACACGCCGGCGTCGACGATGAAGCCAAGCACGCCGCCGATGCCGAACAGCAACAGTTGCCGCATCGCTCAACCCCGCGCAGCGAGGCGGGCCAGCCCTGCCGCGAACGGGCGCTCGATGGCGCCGCGCTCGGTCACGATCACGTCGATCAGTTCCTCTGGAGTCACATCGAATACCGGGTTCCACGCATCGGCGCCGTCGACGACCGTGCGTTTGCCCGACATCGACAACAATTCCGCCGGATCGCGTAATTCGATTTCGATGTCTTCCCCACACCGGGTTGCGAGATCCACCGTCGACCATGGCGCGACGACCATGAACTTGACGCCGTGATGCTTCGCGCCGATCGCGAGCTGGAAGGTGCCGATCTTGTTCGCCGTGTCGCCATTCGCCGCGATGCGGTCGGCGCCGACGACGACCCATTGCACCGCACCCGTTTTCATCAAATGCGCGGCAGCGGAGTCGGCGATGAGCTTCGCCGGAATGCCGTCGCGCACCAACTCCCACATCGTCAAGCGTGCGCCCTGCAACCAGGGTCGCGTTTCGCCCGCGTAGACCTGCGCGATCTTGCCCGCAGCGAAACCGGCGCGGATGACGCCCAGCGCCGTGCCAAAGCCGGCCGTGGCGAGCGAGCCCGTGTTGCAATGGGTGAGCACGCCGATGTCATCGCCGAAAAACGCCGCACCAATTTTTCCCATCGTCCTGTTGGCGGCAAGGTCTTCGATCTGGATGGCGTGCGCCTCGGCCGTCAACGCGGCGAGTGGATCGCTTGCCGCGCCCGCCTTCTCGGCCTGCGCCAGGGCCGCGCGCATGCGCGCCAGCGCCCAGGCGAGATTGACTGCTGTCGGTCGTGCTGCATTCAGCACATCGAACGTGGGCAGTAATGTCGCCAGGTCGACCTTGCGGGCGGCTGCGGCAAGTGTGCGCGCTTGCAACACGACGCCCCACGCGGCGGCGATACCGATCGCCGGCGCGCCGCGCACGACGAGATCCTTGATCGCTTGCGCGACCTCCTGCGCAGTGCGGCATTCGAGGGTCTTCTCCACGAATGGCAATTCGCGCTGATCGAGCAGGCGCAGCCCGCCTTCGACGTAGTTGACGGCGCGGATCGTGTCGTGGCGATCGAGCGATGCGGCGGCGATATCGGGCATGAGACATTCGGGAAGGCGAATCATGCTTGCAAGAATACCGCAGGACGCGCATTCACGCCGTCGTTCACGCTGCCACGGCAGCACGGCGCGACGGAATTTCCGCTAGCATGCCGGCATGCTTCGCCTCAAACGCTCGCCGGAAAACAAACTGCCCCCCCGCAAAGCGGCTACACATATTGCCGCCGTGCGCGTTGAGGATGCCGACGCGCGATTCGTCGCGTTGTTGCGCCGGAAATGCACGCGCGCCGCACTGACCGGCGCATTGACTGCCGCCATCGAAGCCATTCCCGGGCTCGGTCGTGCGCTCGGCTTGATCTTCGGCGAAGTGCTCGATGCGAAATTCCTGACGCGCATCCAGCGCGAACTGATCGAAGACGTCTTTGCCATTTATGCGCTGTCGCTGCCAACGCCGCTGCACAACGAATTGGTCGACCGCGTGCAAACGCTCGGCGCGAGCGCCAGCGTCGCCGGCGACATGTTGCTTCGTGGCGCGATGCGGCGCCTCGGCGGCCGCTTCGGCGGAGCGCTGACCAAACGCTTTCTGCCGATCGCCGGCATCGTGTCCTCGGCCATCAGCAACGCCAGCGTGACCTATGCCATCGGTCGCCGCGCTCAAGCCGTGGCGAAATGGAAAGAGGCGCCGATCGCCGGCATGCCGGATGTCGTCCGTGCATTCAGCGGCATCGACGAGCGGCGCGTGCTCGACTGGTCGGTCGATGCGGTGAAAACCTCGCTCGGCATGATCGGCGACGCGTTGCGCGGCATGGTGCAGATCGGCAAGAACAAAGCCAAGCCCGCCAGCAAGACAAAGAACGCCTCCTGATTTTTCCTTCTCACCTCGCCACAGCGCGAGGTGAGTCGTACTTGCAACGACTTATGCGAATGGGTCGCGCAAGACGATGGTGTCTTCGCGGTCGGCGCCTGTGGCGACGAGGGCGAGATGGCAGCCCGACAATTCCTCGACCGCACGCAGATACGCGCGCGCGGCGGCGGGCAGTTTGTTCCAGTCGCGAATACCGCCGGTTGGTTCGTCCCAGCCCGGGAATTCGAGATACACCGGCTTGCATTCGTCCCACCCATCCGCATCGAGTGGCGCGAGCTCGCGACGCTTGCCGCGGTATTCGTAGGCAATGCAGACCTTCACGCTCGGCAGGCCGTCGAGCACGTCGAGCTTGGTGATGGCGAGGCCGTTGATCGCGTTGATCTGGGTGGCACGTTTCAATGCGACGAGGTCGATCCAGCCACACCGGCGCGGGCGACCCGTGCTCGCGCCGAATTCGTTGCCGACGCGGCGCAAGCGCTCGCCCATCTCGTCGTGCAGCTCGGTCGGGAACGGGCCGCCGCCGACGCGCGTCGCGTAGGCCTTGCAGATGCCGAGCACATAGTCGATGTCGCAGGCGCCGACGCCGGTGCCGGCGAGCGCGCCGCCAACCGTGGTGTTCGACGAGGTGACGTACGGGTAGGTGCCGTGATCGATGTCGAGCAGCGCACCCTGCGCGCCTTCGTACAGAATGTTTTCGCCGCGTCGGCGCGCGTCATACAGCAAGGTGGCGACGTCGTCGATCATCGGCTTGAGGTACTCGCCGAACGCCAGCGCCTCGTCAAGCACCTTCTGGTAGTCGACGCCGTCGGCCTTGAGCCACTGGGTCAGAATGAAATTGTGATAGTCGACGGCGGTGCGCAGTTTTTCGGGCAACTCCGACGGATACATGAGATCGGCCACGCGCACGCTGCGGCGGGCGACCTTGTCCTCGTAGGCCGGGCCGATGCCGCGTCCGGTCGTGCCGATCGCCGACTTGCCGGCCGCTTTTTCGCGCGCCTGATCGACGGCGATGTGGTACGGCATGATCAGCGGCGTCGCCGGGCTGATCTTCAGACGCGAGCGCACTTCGACGCCGCTCGCTTCCAGTTCGTCGATCTCGGTCTTCAGTGCCTGCGGCGAAAGCACGACGCCGTTGCCGATGAGGCATAACGTGCCGTCGCGCAGGATGCCCGACGGAATCAGATGCAGCACCGTCTTCTTGCCCTTGATCACGAGCGTGTGGCCGGCGTTGTGGCCGCCCTGAAAACGTGCGACCGCGCTGACGCGCTCGGTCAACAGATCGACGATCTTGCCTTTGCCTTCGTCGCCCCACTGTGCGCCGAGAATTACGACTGACTTGCCCATTTCCATATTTCCACAAATGCAAAAAGTGTCACGATGGCGGAAAACCCGCGGCGATCGCTACTTGCCGTCGCCGCGGCTTTCGCCAAAGTACTTCATGAACTCGCCTTTCTGGTCGAGCACGATCACATCGTCGGCATTGAAAGCGTTTTTGTAGGCGTCGAGCGAACGGTACAAGCCGTAGAAATCCGCATTTTTGGCGTAGGCCGCCGCATAGACTTCCGCCGCCTTGGCATCGCCCTCGCCACGCTTGACCTGCGCATCGCGCTCGGCCTCGGCCTTGATGACTTGCACCTGGCGATCGGCATCGGCGCTGATTTTCGTCGCCTGCTCGTCGCCGGTCGAGCGCAAATCGTTGGCCAGCCGCTTGCGTTCGGAGCTCATGCGGTTGTAGACCGATTTCAATACCTCATCGGGGAATTCGATGCGCTTGATGCGCACGTCGACAACGTGGATGCCGAGCCCGACCGCCGCGCGGTTGGCCTGGTCGCGCACGCGCTCGGTGATGTCAGAACGCGCACTGGCGATCAAATCCGACAAGGTGTGCGAATTGAATTCGAAGCGCAGCGGATCCTTGATGATCGGCGTGAGGCGGCTGCTGGCCTGACTTTGCAGCGAATCCGCACCGAACGAACGGTAGTACAACACCGGATTTTCGATCTGCCATTTGACGTAGAAATCGACGTTGACCGGATTCTTGCCCGAGTCGAAATAGCGTTCCGGTTTGGCTTCGAGATTGAGCATGCGCCGATCGAAGCGCACCACATTCTGGATCAACGGAATCTTGAAATGCAGGCCCGGACCGTAGTCGGGGCTTGCCTTGCCGCCGTCTCCCTGGATGCGACCGAACTGGGTGACGAGCGCACTTTCGCCCTCGCGCACGACAAAGGCCGAATTCACCGCCAAAACGACGAGCAGCAAGGCCAGGATCGGAGTGAAAATCTTCATTGCGCACCTCCCGCCGCGACGGCGGCAGCGGCAGCGGACGACTCCGCCTTCGCCTTGTCGAGCGGCAGGTAAAGCAGGCTCTTGCCGTTGCTCGAATCGATCACCTTGCGTGCATGCCCGAGCACCTGCTCCATCGTCTCCAGATACAGGCGCTTGCGCGTCACTTCGGGCGCAGCGCGATACTGCGTTTCGATCAGGCTGAAACGCTGCGCATCGCCGCTCGCCTTGGCGATTTGCGCCGCCTTGTAGCCGTCGGCATCGGCCAGGATGCGCGCCGCTTCACCGCGCGCGAGCGGCACCACTTTCGCTGCGTAGGCCTGGGCATCGTTGATCGCCTGCTTCTGGTTGTTGCTGGCGTTGTTGACGTCGTCGAAGGCGTCTTTCACTTCATGCGGCGGCGCGAAATTCTGGAAATTGATCTCGCTGATATTGAGCCCGACGGCATAGACGTCGAGCGTGGACTGCAACACTTTCTTGGTTTCACCGACGATATCGGAGCCATGGCTGGACAGAATCTGGTCCATGTCGCTCGAACCGATCACCTGACGCACGGCGCTCTCGGCGGCCTGCTTCAACGTGTCGTCGGGCGAGGTCGCCGCGAACAGGTACTTCTGCGCGTCGACGACCTGGTACTGCACGGTAAAATTGATTTCGACGATGTTCTCGTCTTTGGTCAGCATGCGCACGGTATCGGCGGTCTGTCGACTGGTGGTTTCGACCTTCACCACCTGTTCGATCGGAGCGGGCCACTTGAGGTTCAGGCCATTGTGCATGACGCGGTCGAACTTGCCGAAGCGCAGCACGACGCCGACGCGCTGTGCGTCGATCGAAATCCAGCTATCGAACACCATCCAGACCAGAGCCAGGGCAACGACACCGAGAAGAATTCCGCCGAGCGGTGGCGATGACGATGCACCGCCGCTACCGCCCTTGCCACCGCCGAATACGCCGCCAAGCCCCTCGCGCAGCTTGCGCAGAAAGGCCTCGACATCGGCCGAATCTTTCTTGCCTTTCCAAGGATCGCGATTACCACTGCCGGGTTCGTTCCAGGCCATCAGATGTGTCTCCAGTAAGCAACCGGAAATACGTCTGCGGTTGCCGTGGAATTGTACGGGAGAACGCCGCGGGGGGCGAGCCTTGCGACCTGTGCAGCGCTTTCCGCCGCTATTCTTCCTCGCGCGCGCCAATCCGCTCGCGCAGCCAATCGCCCTCGCCGTCCGGCAGTCCGAACAGCGGCTCGATCAGGGCCCGCGGTGCGTCGATCCGCACTTCCCAGCCGTGCTCGGCGGTGCGTTCGTCGCGAACGAAGCCGCCGGCAATCAGGCGGGCACGCAAACGACCGGCGTAATCGGGCAGGGGCAGCCAGCACTGCACACGGTCGCGCTGCAACGCGCCGGTCAGTGCTTCGCGCAGCAAATCCAGACCGGCGCCGGTGGCGGCGGAAACCCATACCCGGGCGACGCGCCCGCCATCGATCATCTCCGAGCGCGCTGCGCGATTGGCATCCACCGCATTCCGCAACGGCGCGTTGTCGCTGGCTGACGATGAAGGATTCGCCGCATCCACCACAGGAGCCGGCAGCTTGTCGATCTTGTTGTAGACGAAGATTTGCGGCACGTCTTCCGCACCGATTTCCACGAGCACGCGGCGCACTTCTTCGATGCGTTGATCGCGTTCGGGATCGGCCGCGTCGACGACATGCAGCAGGACATCCGCTTCACGCGTCTCCGCCAACGTCGACTTGAAGGCGGCGACGAGGTCGTGCGGCAAATCGCGAATGAAGCCGACCGTATCGGCAAGTAATACCGGGCCGCAAGCGAGGCCATCCATGCGCCGCAAGGTGGGATCGAGCGTCGCGAACAGCTGATCGGCCGCGTACACGCCCGCACCGGTAATCGTGTTGAACAGGGTTGATTTGCCGGCGTTGGTATAGCCGACCAACGCCGCCGTCGGCAGCGCATTGCGCTGCCGCGCACGACGTGCGGTGGTGCGCTGGGTTTCGACTTTTTCCAGACGCTGTTCGAGCTGCTTCATGCGCCCGGCAAGCAGACGGCGGTCGAGTTCGAGCTGGGTTTCGCCCGGGCCGCGCAGGCCGATCGCGCCGCCGCGCTGGCGTTCCAGATGCGTCCAGCCGCGCACCAGGCGCGTGGACATGTGTTTCAACTGCGCCAATTCGACTTGCAGCTTGCCCTCGTGCGAGCGCGCGCGCTGGGCGAAGATGTCGAGAATCAATCCGGTGCGGTCGACGACACGGCACTCGACATGCTTTTCCAGATTGCGCTCCTGCACGGGCGAGAGCGCATGATCGACGAGGATCAAATCCGCATCGAGCGCAATCCGCAACGTCTTCAGTTCGTCGGCTTTGCCGGTGCCAATGAAGAATTTCGGATTGGGTTTGTCGATGCGCGCCGCGAGCGCGCCGACGACGGACGCACCGGCCGAACGCGCGAGTTCGCCGAACTCGTCGGCCTCCCCGGCATCGCGGCTGGACGCACCCACCCAGCGCGGCTGCAACAGCAGCGCGCGCTCACCTTTGCGCGAACGTTCGAACAGGAGGGCTTATCCTTCCGCGCTATCCGCTTCGGCTTCGCCATGCGCCTGATCGCCGCCGATGCGCACGTTGCGACTCGGTACGATGGTCGAAATGGCGTGTTTGTAGACCATCTGACTGACGGTATTGCGCAACAGCACGACGAACTGGTCGAACGACTCGACCGTTCCCTGCAACTTGATGCCATTGACCAGATAGATCGACACCGGAACGCGCTCGCGACGCAACGCATTCAAGAACGGATCCTGCAACGACTGACCTTTGGACATTCTTCTTCTCCTTGCCTTCTTACCAACTTATGCGAGTCGACAAAATGCGCGCCCCCTCAAACGACGACTTCGGCGCTTCGACTCAAGATGCGCAATTGTATCTTTTTTCAACCCTTTCGGATAGATGGCGATGCCGTTCTTTCCGGGAACCGGAATTTCACACTGGTGCAGCGCGGCCAGGATCGGTCAGAAAATCCGCCAACAGACGCTCGACCCTGGCCGACTGTTCGGGAGCGAGCGGGTCGATGACGACGGCATCGTGGTCGGCACGAAACCAGGTCAGCTGGCGCTTGGCAAGTTGACGGGTCGCATGGATCGCGCGTTCGCGGCATTCGACCAGATCGAACTCGCCGTCCAGATATTGCCAGACCTGGCGGTAGCCGACCGCCCGCATCGCGGCAAGATCCGGGTGCAGATCGGCACGCGCCCGCAGGCGACGCACTTCATCGACGAACCCCTGCGCGAACATCGCATCGAGGCGTTGGGCGATGCGTGCGTGCAGCACGGCGCGATCCTGCGGCATCAAGGCGAGTTTGAGCACGCGGTACGGCAGGCGCGCACTCATTCCGCCTTGTTGCGCGGACAGTGGCTTGCCGGTCAATTCGATCACCTCCAGCGCACGCTGAATGCGCTGCGAATCCGTCGGGCGAATGCGACGCGCCGCTACGGCATCGAGCGTGGCCAGCCGCGCATGCAAGGCTGGCCAGCCCTGCGTCCGCGCCTCGTCCACCAACCGCACGCGCAGTGCGGCATCCGCCTCGGGCAGATCGGAAAGGCCGTGTTGCAATGCGCGGAAGTACAAGCCGGTGCCGCCGACGAGCAAGGGCGTCTTGCCCGACGCCGTGATCGCGGCCATGTCGCGCAGGGCGTCGGCACGAAATTCCGCCGCCGAATAGGCCACGTCGGGGTCGCGGATATCGATCAACCGATGCGGATAGCGCGCCAACGTCGCCGCATCGGGTTTGGCCGAACCGATATCCATGCCGCGATAGACCAGCGCCGAATCGACGCTGATTAGTTCCACGTCGAAACGATCGGCAAGGTGCAGCGCCAGCGCGGTTTTACCCGAAGCGGTCGGGCCCATCAGAAAAATCGCCAGCGGGCGGGAATCGGTACGGTCCATCGCGCTATTGCAAACGACTGCGCGACGCGCGTCCAGTCCCTGGCGAATACGCGCTTGACTCTGGACATGACTCCAAGGTTTATGCTCGCCCCATGAACGCAAAAATCGCATCACACTTCAGCATCGGCGCCGCCGCCAGACTTGCCGACGTCGCCATCGACACAATCCGCTTTTACGAACGCAAAGATCTGCTGCCCGCACCGCGACGGCGCGCCTCGGGCTATCGCGATTACGACATTGCCGTGATCGAGCGTCTTCGTTTCATCCGCCGCGCCAAAGATCTCGGGTTCAGCCTCGACGAAATTCGTGAATTGTTGACGCTGTCGGTCGACCGCGAGCGCGGTGTGCGCAGCGTGCGGCAACGTACCGAGGCGCGTCTCGCCGAAGTGGAACGACGCATCCGCGAACTGCATCGCGTGCGCCGCGGCCTGAAGCGACTGATCGACGCTTGTCCGGGGCACGGCAAACTTGAAGCGTGCCCGATCCTGAGCGCGCTGGGAGGAGAAAAAGACGCATGAACATCATCCATCGTTCGCACGAACATCCGATGCACGGCTGCGGCGACGGCGACGCCGCACACGATGCTTGCTGCGGTGGCGTGCCCAAGCCGATCGAGAAACGTTGTTGTTCGACCGCCACGGTCGAACAAGACCCGCGCGCGATCGATCCCGTGTGCGGAATGAAGGTCGATCCGCACACCGCCAAACACCGTGCCGAACACGCGGGCCACACCTATTATTTCTGCTCGGCGCGCTGCCGCGAGAAGTTCATTGCCGAGCCAATGAAATTCCTCGATCCAGTTGTGGCCGCAGCGACCCCGGTACCGGCCGGCACGCTGTACACCTGTCCGATGCATCCGGAAATCGAGCGGGCCGGCCCCGGCGATTGCCCGAAATGCGGCATGGCGCTGGAGCCGATGCTGCCGAGCATCGAAGACGACGACAGCGACGTGCGCGCACTCGCGCGGCACTTCTTCGCCTGCCTTGTGCTGACCATTCCGGTGTTTGCGATCGCCATGGGCCCGCATCTGTTCGGCTGGCATTGGCCCGCGCCGTGGGATCGCATCGCCGGCTGGATCGAAGCCGTGCTCGCGACCCTTGTCGTGTTGTGGGGCGGTGCGACGTTCTTCGTACGCGGCGTTCGTTCGCTCAAACCGTGGTCGCCGAACATGTACACCCTGATCGCGCTCGGCACGGGCGTGGCGTGGCTGTACAGCGCGATGGCATTCCTCGTGCCGGGAATGTTTCCGGCCGCATTTCGCGATGCGCATGGCGGTGTCGCGGTGTACTTCGAATCCGCGGCGGCGATCGTCACCCTGGTCCTGCTCGGGGATTTCCTCGAACTGCGTGCGCGTCGGCGCACCGGTACGGCGCTCAAGGCCTTGCTCGGATTGGCGCCCAAAACGGCGCGGCGCATCGCCGCCGACGGCAGCGAACACGATGTCGCACTCGCGGATGTGCGCGCCGGCGACGTGCTGCGCGTGCGCCCCGGCGAAAACGTGCCGACCGACGGCGTGGTGCAAGAAGGCACCAGCCACGTGGACGAATCCATGCTGACCGGCGAACCGATTCCGGTGGCCAAAATCGTCGGCGATGCGCTGACCGGCGGCACAGTGAATCAGACCGGCGCACTGACGATGTGCGCAACCCGTGTCGGCGGCGAAACCCTGCTCGCGCAAATCGTCGCGCTGGTCGCACAGGCACAGCGCAGTCGCGCGCCCTTGCAACGCGTCGCAGATCGCGTTGCGGCATGGTTCGTGCCGGCCGTGGTCGCGGCTGCCGTATTGGCCTTCCTCGCGTGGACGCTGCTCGGCCCCGATCCGAAACTGGCGCACGCGCTGATCGCCGCGGTCTCGGTGCTGATCATCGCCTGCCCGTGCGCGCTGGGCCTGGCCACGCCCATTTCGATCATGGTGGCGAGCGGGCGCGGCGCGCAGGCTGGCGTGTTGTTCCGAGATGCGGCCGCGATCGAAGCGCTGCGCGAGGTCGATACGCTGATCGTGGACAAGACCGGCACCTTGACCCAAGGCAAGCCGATGCTAAAAACCGTGCTGGCCTTCGGCGGATTCGACGAGGCCCGCGCGCTCGCGTTCGCCGCCGCGCTGGAGCGCCCGAGCGAGCATCCGCTAGCGCGCGCTATCGTGAGCGGCGCGAACGAACGCAAGCTCGATGTCCTCAAGGTAGAACATTTCGAATCGCTGACCGGTCGCGGCGTGCGCGCACGCATCGATGGCCACGCCGTCGCGTTGGGCAACGCCAAACTCATGAGCGAGGCCGGCGCGACTATCGACGTCGTCGCGAGCGAGCGCGCCGATGCGCTGCGCAGCGCAGGTGCCACCGTGATGTTCCTCACCGTCGATGGCAAGCTTGCGGCGCTGATCGCGGTAGCCGATCGCATCAAACCGAGCACGCCCGAAGCGATCCACCGATTGCACGCCGCCGGCCTGCGCATCCTCATGCTCACCGGCGACAACGCGACCACGGCGCAGGCGGTCGCGGACGAACTCGGCATCGATGAAGTCCATGCCGATGTCTCCCCCGCCGACAAGGTCGCCATCGTCGAACAGCTCAAGCGCACCGGCCACACGGTGGCGATGGCCGGCGATGGCGTCAACGACGCGCCGGCACTGGTCGCGGCCAACGTCGGCATTGCCATGGGCAGCGGCACCGACGTCGCCATGCAAAGCGCACACGTGACCCTGGTCAAGGGCGATCTGATCGGAATCCTGCGCGCCCGCGCGCTCTCGCAGGCAACGGTGCGCAATATCCGCCAGAACCTGTTCTTCGCCTTCGTCTATAACGCCATCGGCGTGCCGCTCGCCGCGGGCGTCTTGTACCCGGCCTTCGGCATCGTGCTGTCGCCGATGATCGCCGCGTTGGCGATGAGCTTGTCGTCGGTATCGGTGGTGGCAAACGCATTGCGCTTGCGTGGGGCGGCGCTCGGCTGGCGCACGGGGCTATAATTTGCCACCTGCATCGACTCGCAAGAGGCAACCCCATGTCGAACATGATGAAAGCGCTGGTCAAGCGCGAAGCCACCAAGGGCATCTGGATGGAACAGGTGCCGATGCCGGAAATCGGCCCGAATGAGGTGCTGGTCAAGCTCGAAAAGACCGCGATCTGCGGCACCGACCTGCACATCTACAAGTGGGACGAGTGGTCGCAGCGCACGATCAAGCCCGGCCTCGTCATCGGCCACGAGTTCGTCGGCCGCATCGTCGACATGGGCCCGGGCGTGCGCGGCTACACGATCGGCCAGCGCGTCTCCGCCGAAGGCCACATCGTCTGCGGCGTCTGCCGCAACTGCCGCGCCGGCAAGCAGCACCTGTGCCCGCACACGATCGGCATCGGCGTGAACCGCAACGGCGCATTCGCCGAATACATCGCAATGCCGGCGTCGAACCTGTGGCCGGTGCCGGACCAGATTCCGTCCGAACTCGCTGCGTTCTTCGACCCTTACGGCAACGCCGCGCACTGCGCGCTCGAATTCGATCTGATCGGCGAAGACGTGCTGATCACCGGCGCCGGCCCGATCGGCATCATCGCTGCGGGAATTGCGAAACACGTCGGCGCGCGCAACGTCGTCGTCACCGACGTCAACGACTATCGATTGAAACTGGCCGCCGACATGGGCGCGACGCGCGTGGTCAACGTGTCCAAGCAATCGCTGAAGGACGTCATGGCCGACCTGCACATGGAAGGCTTCGATGTCGGCATGGAAATGTCCGGCAATCCGCGCGCGTTCGGCGACATGCTCGACTGCATGTACCACGGCGGCAAGATCGCGATGCTCGGCATCATGCCGAACGGCGCCGGCATCGACTGGGACAAGGTCATCTTCAAGGGTCTCGTGCTGCACGGCATTTATGGCCGGCGCATGTACGAGACCTGGTACAAGATGACGCAGATGCTGCTGACCGGCTTCCCGCTGCAGAAGGTGCTCACCCACCAGATCCACATCGACGATTTCCAGCGCGGCTTCGATCTGATGGACGCGGGCGCGTGCGGCAAGGTTGTTTGTTCGTGGAATTGAACCGGTTCCAGACATAACCTCGCCTCGTGAAGAATGGCGACGTATATCGGTAATTCATGCGTCGTTCGGCATCATGCGCATTCCATGAAGCCCGCGTTCGCCGCCTTTGTCGCCCTCGCGCACATCGCCTCATTCGCCCGCGCGAGCGAGGCACCTGTCTGTGTGCGCGAATGTGGATTCGAAACCGAACCCGTGCTCGCCTCCATCGCGCTCGCGGATCCGGCGCTGTTGAGCGGGCCGAATTTCAAGGTCGCCCCGAAGGCGCCGAGCGGCGGCTACATGGCCCACTTTTCCATCGCTACGCCCTACGGGCCGCTGATGGCCGACAGCACGCAAATGCTGGCGATTCGCGTCAGCGAGATTCCGGCGATCGAAGCGCTCGATCAGGCTTCGCGCAGCGGCGCGTTCGGTCAGGCGCTGGCTGCGCGCGGCAAGCGTACCGGCAACGCCATCGTCAATGTCGTCAGTCATCCGGTCGACTCGGTCGTCGGCCTGCCGATGGGCGTGGTGCGCTATTTCAAGAAGCAGATCGACATGTGGGCGCACCGCGCACAAAGCGTCTCCGACCGTTCGTCGCGAATCATGGAAAACAAGGGTGACCCGTTCCGCGCACCGGAGGGGCCGATGACCGCCGCACGCGACACTCCTGCCGACGCGGCCACCCGCGCCAACGACGACCTCGCAAGTCAGGGCGACCTCGCCCCCGGCTACGCCAGCGTCGACGGCATCGCACCCGACGATGCCGCAACCGCTCCCGCATCGACGACGGCCGACGCGCCGAAGGAAAGCAAAGCCTGGTACGCCCGGGCGGGCCGCGATGTCGGGCGCGAGGTCAAGCGCTATCTCAAGTACAACTCGGCCCGCAACGATATCGCCAAGCGCCTCGGCTTCGATCCGAACACGTCCAATCCGTACATCGTCGAGCGTCTCGATCCGCTCGCCTGGTCCGCGGCGTGGGGAAATTTTTCCGCCGGCGAGGCGCTCGGCATCATCACCGGGCCGGCTGCAACGGTGATCGCGGACTCGGGCATGATCAACGAGTACGTGCTCTCGCATAATCCCGAGCAGATTCGGCAACGCAACGAGAAAAATCTGCAATCCGTCTGCAGCGACGAATTCGGCATTCGCCAATTTCTTGGACGCGGCGGCTTCAGCGATACAACACGCACACAGTTCGTCGATTCGCTGGTCGCGCTGGATGCCGTCAGCGGCTGCAATGAAATCCTCGAACTCGGCGCCGCCACGCACGGCGAGATCGAAGCTCGGTTTCTCGTCAACGCACTCTCGCAGATTCGCACGTTTGTACCGAACGAGCACGGCGGCAAACTCGATATGGTGGGTGCGGCGATTGTCTACGTCGCACGCGACGGCAGGCTGTTGCTGCCGATGCCGGTGGACTACCTCAGTTGGACTGCCGACCTCGATGGGTTTTTCCAAAGCCCGCAGTTCAGCGCCGGCAAAAAAATCGCGCTGATTGGCGGTGAAATCTCAGCGCTCGCGCAACACCGCCTGCGCGAGCGCGGCTGGCAAATCGTGTCGCGTGCGTCGTATGTCGGCGCACCGAAATACCCCTCTGGCGCCTTCACCCGGGCGCAGCACTAGCCGCCGCAGGCGCCACTTCCATCTTGTCGAGCTGATCTTCGTAATAGATGCCGTTGGTGCCGAACATCAGGAATTTGCGCGCCGCCTTGTGCGCAGCGGCATCCGCGCCCGCATCGCGCAACGTATCTTCGGCGGCGGTGGTGAACAACAACTGCACGTTCTGCCGATTGGCCTCGTACTGCTCGCGCAGGCGCAGGAACAATGCCGCGCGCTGTGTCGAATCAAATGTGCGCACCTGCGCCACCGTCTGCGCGCGCAACGCAGCAACCACCTCGTCAGCCGATTTCGGCGCGGGCTCTGGCTTGCGGTAGCGGATGCGGCCGAACGTATCCGCGTACATGCCCTGATCCAGATGCCACAGCAAACGTTCGCCGCGCGCGAACTCCGCGTCTTCGGGCGCGCTGGCGATCAGGCGCGTGCCGCGGGTCACGTCGTCGAGCATGTCGCTGGCGATCATCGCCCAGTTGTGATTGGCGCGCGCAATGAGCCGCGGCAGCATCTCGCCCCACCACGGCAGCGCCAGCAACGGCAGCAAGGTGAGTGTCCACAACACCAACGCGGATGGCTCGCCTGGAAAGAAAAACCGCACGCCCATGCGCCAGACCCAGAAGCCCGGCACGGCGAGCAGCAACGCGAGGATCGCAGGCACCGGATACCATTCATGACTGTCCTCGACGACGCGCGTCGGCATGGCTTCCTGCGGGCGCTTCGGATCGAAGCGCAGCGGAAAATCCGGCACCGCATGCCTCCAGCTCAGCACTGCCACGTCGACCGGCAGATCGAGCTGTTCGCGCAGCGCGGCAAGCGCCGTGGTCGGCGGCGGCTTGCTCATCATGAAGGTGTCGTTCGGAGGATGATGCGAAATCCAGTCGAGCGTCGTGCGACTCATGCGCACTTCCTGCACTTCGAAACCGCTCGCATCGCGCAGAAAAGTGAAGGGAATGCCTTCCTGCACCGCCTCGGCCCAGTCACTCAGGCGGAAATTGTCGCTGAACTGCAAACGCATGCCACAGAACGCCCGACGCAATGGCGCACCCCAATCGCCCGCGTTGTACTCGACCACGGCACAGCGCGAGATTTTGCTGACGCGATCCCAGTACAGTTTTCCGGCCGGCAAATCCGCTGGATTGAAATCGATCGCCGCCCAACTCTCCACGATGTGCCCGGTGGTAGTTGCGGTGTACGGCGCGTACTGGTGCCTGTCGACCAGCGGCTTCATCGCCACCTGCCAGGCCACGCCGAGGAAGATGCCGCCGAACAACAGGAAAAACCCGGTGAACAATCCGATCACCGGCGCCGCGGCCATCATGCCGAGCGTGCCGATCAGCCAATCGCGCAGCGGATGACCGCGGCCGGCAGGTACCGCCGGGTCGCCAGAGGCGCCAGTGTTGCTTTGCTTGGAAGGCGATTTGCGCATGTTGCTCCCCGTTCTGCCGGGCTTTACCCGGCGCTGGAACCCCTGCCTTGCCTTGATCGAATTTACCTTGTGCGTCGCGTTGGCGGACAATAGCGCTTTCCCGTGAGAATGTCCGCCATGACCTACGCCGCCCAGACGCGCCTGTCCACTGAACTCGATGCCATCCGCGATGCCGGTTTGTACAAAACCGAGCGCGTGATCGCCACGCCGCAGTCGGCGTCGATCAAAACCAGCGATGGCCGCGGCGTGTTGAATTTCTGCGCCAACAACTATCTCGGCTTGGCCGATCATCCCGACATCATCGCGGCGGCGAAAGAGGCGCTCGACACGCACGGGTTTGGGCTGGCCAGCGTGCGCTTCATTTGCGGCACGCAAGATCTGCACAAGCAACTTGAAGCGGCGATATCGAAGTTCTTCGGCACGGACGACACCATCCTCTACACAAGTTGTTTCGATGCCAACGGCGGCCTGTTCGAGACGATTCTCGGCGAAGAAGACGCGGTGATTTCCGATGCACTGAACCATGCCTCCATCATCGACGGCATTCGTCTGTGCAAGGCTGAGCGTCGACGCTACGCCAATTCCGATATGGCCGAACTGGAAAAGCACCTCGCCGAAACCCAAGCCAAGCGCACGCGCCTGATCGCCACCGACGGCGTGTTTTCGATGGATGGCTACATCGCCAAACTCGACCAGATCGTCGCACTGAAGAAAAAATACAACGCGCTGCTGATGGTGGACGACTCGCACGCGACCGGTTTCGTCGGGCCCACCGGGCGTGGCAGCGCGGAATTGCATGGCGTGATGAGCGAAGTCGATGTGTTCACGTCCACCTTGGGCAAGGCGCTCGGCGGCGGCTCGGGCGGCTTCACCACCGGGCGGCGCGAGATCATCGATCTGCTGCGCCAGCGCTCGCGGCCGTACCTGTTCTCCAACACCCTGCCACCGCCGCTCGTCGCCGCCTCGATCAAGGTGTTCGAGATGCTCTCATCGAGCACCGCACTGCGCGACAAGGTCAACGACAACGCGCTGTACTTCCGCAAGCGAATGACCGAGGCCGGTTTCGACATCCGCCCCGGCACGCATCCGATCGCGCCGGTGATGCTCGGCGACGCCAAACTCGCGCAGGAATTCGCCACACAACTGCTCGACGAAGGCATCTACGTCATCGGATTTTTCTTTCCGGTCGTACCCAAAGGCCAGGCACGCATCCGCACGCAAATGAGCGCCGCGCACACGCGCGTGCAGATCGATCGCGGCGTGGCCGCCTTCACCAAGGTAGGCAGGAAGCTGGGCGTCATCGCATCATGACCGCATTCACCCGCGCCATCGTCCGCCCGCCCGCCGCGAATTTTGCGCAGGGGCTGACCAGCGTCGACCTGGGCATGCCCGATGTCGCTCTTGCGCTGGAGCAACATGCGCAGTACTGCGCCGCACTGGAGCAATGCGGTCTGGCGCTGACGCGACTGCCTGCCGATGCGCGGTTTGCCGATTCCACCTTCGTCGAAGATACCGCAATAATCACCGATCGCTGCGCGATCCTGACCCGCCCCGGCGCGGGCAGTCGCGCCGGGGAAGTGGCGGCAATCGAGCCGATCGTGCGCACCCATTTTTCGCGCATCCATCGCATCGCCGCGCCGGGAACACTCGACGGCGGCGACGTGTGTCAGGTCGATGCGCACTTTTTCATCGGCATTTCCGAGCGCACCAATGCCGAGGGCGCACGCCAGCTTGCCGGCTTCCTCGCGCAAGCAGGCTTCACCTCGACCACGGTCGATATTCGCGGCGTGAGCGGCATCCTGCATCTGAAAAGCGGCATTTCGTATCTGGGCGACAAGCGGCTCGTAGTGATCGATGCGCTTGCGGATCGTCCAGAATTCAGCGACCACGCGATCGTGCGCATCGATGCCGAGGAAAATTACGCCGCGAATTTTCTGCGCATCAACGAATCGGTGATCGTGTCCGCCGGATTCCCGCGATTCGAAGCGTGCGTGCGCGGCTTCGGCTATCCGCTCATCGCGCTCGACATGTCGGAATTCCGCAAGATGGATGGCGCGCTAAGTTGCCTGTCGCTGCGGTTCTGAAAGCCAGCGCCGGATTTGTGCATACACTTCGCCGCGATCGAGCAGATCCATGTGGTTCATGCCTTGGCCGATCCACTGGCGACGTGTCGGAAACGCAAGGTTCCTTTGTCCGCGCGGGTCTTGGCCGAGCGCGCTGGCGATCGCCACGAGGCCATCGCCGAGCAGATTGTCAGCGAGCTTGCCGCGACGCTTGGCGATGGATGCGGCGATCGCGTAGCACTTCACAGACTCGGGTAGCGGCACCACGGGGCGTTGTTGTCGCGATCGCGCGAAGCGGTCGCGGTGTTCCCAGTCCTCATCGATCACATTGCCGTGGCGCAGGTCGGTGATGCCGGCGCTGCGGATTTTCCCGAGGCGCGCGAATGCGGTGGTGTAGGGACTGGCATCCAGGATCCGATCCACCCAGTTGCCGCCGCGTTCCAGCGCGGCGCCCAGGTGCGGCGTACCTAGGCAAATCAGCGTGTCCAGTCGCCGGCGCCAGGAATGGCCGGCGCGTTCGCCGTAATGGCAGGCGCTGCGCGCGACCAGCCCGCCCATGCTGTGGGCAAGAATCGCCACTTGGTTCACGCGCACCGGCCACACCCACAACAACGCCTCGATCCGTTCGGCGAATGCGCGTCCATTGGTGGAGATGTGCAGCCCGGAGTTGTAATGCAGATACACCGGCGTGAAGCCCGCGTCGGCCGCCAACGCCGCGCCGTGATCGTGACCCTTGCGCCGCCATTGCAGATCGTTCATGCATAGGCCGTGCGCGAGCAACACCACTTTGTGCGATGCATCGGGGATCGCTGCCGCCAATGCCGAACGCGTCAGCGTCAACGGCTTCCCGCCGCGACGAAACCGCATGGAAATGGCCAGTGGATTGCCGCTAGTCGACAAGTAATCACCAAGCACGCCATTCAACGCAGCCAGTATCGCCTCACGTTCGACCGTGGATGTTTCACTGCCAAGCAAGGTTTGCAGGCGACCCAATGTCAGATCGATGCCGCTGCCAACCAATCGGGTAACGCCGCGAATGGATTTGTATACCAATCCCGTCAACCCTCGCGTCGGCTCTCCGGTAGCCTCGCCAAGTACGCCCGGCATGCGCAGAATGTTGTGATGCATCGTTTCGACAAGACTCGTCAATCCGACCGTCGCATCGATCGCAAGGCGACTGTACCCACGCAAATCGGCAACGCGAACAGGATACTTTCCGTTCATGAATTTTCGTTCTGCCTGAAATCAACCGCGTCATGCAAGCGTGGAACGGGAGTGTACGTGCAAGGATGGGAAGAATCCGAGCGCCATTGGTGCATCGACGGCGGAGCAGGGGCACGGCGCCCGCCGAATCGACGCGAAAACTCCCGCATTTCAGGCGCGGCGTCAACGCGTCGGATCGCGCGAAACGCCGCGCCATTCAGCGGGCGTCAGCGCACGCACCTCGCCTTTCGCGAGATCACCCAGCACGATCGACCCGATCGCCACACGCACCAAGCGCAGCACGCCAACGTCGAATGCCGCGAGCACGCGGCGAATGTGCCGGTTGCGGCCTTCATCGAGAACGATTTCGAGCCAGGAATTTTTCTCTCCACTGCGTAGCTCGCGCACCGATTTCAATGCCAGCATTTCGCCATCATCGACGATGCCATCGCGTAATCTCGCGAGCAATTCGGGACGGGCCACGGTATCGATTTGAACGTGGTAGATTTTGTCCAGATGCGAAGCCGGGTCAGTCAGATGCGCCGCCCAGACGCTGTCGTTGCTGAACAGGAGCAGCCCTTCGCTGGCCTTGTCCAGGCGCCCCACCGGTGCAAGCCAGTTCGCTGCCGCATCGATCTGCGCACGGGCACGCAACAGGTCGTACACAGTCTTGCGGCCACGCTCGTCGCTGGCCGTGGTCAGGTAGCCGCGCGGCTTGTTCAAGGCAAAGTATACTTTTTCTGACGCCACAATTTCCTTGTCGTCGACCGCGATGCGATCGTGCTCGCCGTCCGTCGGCGCTTCCGGGTCGCGCACCACGTATCCGTTTACGCGCACACGCCCCGCGTGCACGAGCGCCTGCGCTTGCGTGCGCGAGCACACGCCCAATTTGCTGAGGACGCGAGCGAGACCGTGACGCGGCATCGATTCTTCCCGTAAAAAAAAGAGCCCGGCACAGGCCGGGCTCCTTCTGTATGCACCAACGCGAGCGATCTTACTGCTTGAGTTCGACGCGGCGGTTACGCTGACGGCCTTCCGCGGTGGCATTGGTGTCGATCGGCTGATCTTTGCCAAAGCCCTTGTGGCCGGTGATCTGGCTCTCGGGCACGCCATGCGAAATCAGGTACTCGTACACGCCGCTGGCGCGACGCTCCGACAGCTTCTGGTTGTAAGCCTCGGTACCCTTCGAGTCGGTATGACCATCGACTTCGACGCGAACTTCCGGATTGCGCTTGAGCGTATCCACGGCTTCGTCGAGGATCGCGACGGAAGCGGCGGTTGGCGCCTTCAGCGACGGGACCAACTTCTCACCCGGACGCGGATGATCGAACTTGAACTCGACACCCTTCAGGTCGATGACGGCCGGCGGCGGCGGCGGCGGCGGCGGCGGGGCAGCCGGCGGCGGCGGTGGCGGTGGCGGTGGCGGTGCCGCCGGCGCAGCGCCGAAACTGTAGGTCAGACCCACCGTCACGAGCGCATCGGTGAAACCGCTGTGCTGCGAGAACGTGTTGTTCTTCGGCACGCCCGGAGGACCGAACGCCAGCGGATTGTTGAGCGAGTTGTTGTCATGGTCGTAACGCGCGCCAACTTCGCCGCGGAACGCAAGGCGGTCGGACAGCGCATACTGGAGACCCACGCCCAGGTAGGCCATCGGATCCCAGCCGCCGCTATCGGAAAGGCCTTGAGCCGCCAGCAGCGAACCCGAGTAGGCCTTGTGGCGCAGCGCGCCAACGGCACCGACCACATACGGACGCCAGCCGGCACCGATATCGCCGAAGAACCAGCGCGCGGCCACATCGAGCTGCACGCTTTCCCACTGATGCGTCGCACGCGGCGAGCTGGTCTTGAAGTCGGCATTGTTGATGCCGTATTCGAAATCGACGGCAAAGTTCGGGTTCACCCAAACGCCGGCGCCGATACCGGCAAAGCCGGACACTTTCGTCGTACGGGCGCTATCGGGAACGACGACACCCAGACGCGGAGCAACGTACCAAGAACCTGCGTCCTGGGCCTGCGCCGTGCTGATCGTGCCTGCACCACCCAGGGCAAGGGCGAGCGCGGCAAACAAGATATTACGCTTCATTCGGAGTCTCCTTATTACGTGGTTCTTCTTCGGGCGTCCGCAAAACCCCGTCGCGGCACGCAATGGTACATCACTCTACAATCGTTTTTTGCGTGCGCCGTGTCAGTAATTCGTGGTCCACAACACCGCGAGCAACGGTATCCTAACAAATTCGGGTGCCCGACTCCACCCCCAGGCTGAACCATTCAGAATGGAGTCAGGCGCACACTATTTCCCGATTCACGCCGATCCCCGATAACGACAACCCCGGCGCCCCAACGGCCTCACCCTCGGGAAAATGCTGGGATGATGAGGCACTTGATCGTCGGACTTGTCCGGGCGAAAAGCGCCCCGCTAGCCGACTCGGGGGACGCGTGCCGCGCCGAGATTCGGCGCGACTCGGAGCGATCTTTGCCATACTTGCACTTTCCTGATGGGGGAACAGCATGGCTCACCCGGCTCCAATCGCAGTCCAATCCGGCAACGAACTCACTTGGCGCGGTATTGCTCTGGGTGTGGTCATCACCGTGTTGTTCACCGCCGCAAACGTGTTCTTCGGCCTCAAGGCCGGACTTACGTTTGCGACATCGATACCGGCCGCAGTGATTTCGATGGCGCTGCTGCGCGGTTTCAAGGATTCGACGATCCAGGAAAACAACATCGTGCAGACCATCGCCTCGGCGGCGGGCACGTTGTCCTCGATCATCTTCGTGTTACCGGGGTTGGTAATGATCGGCTGGTGGACGGGTTTTCCGTTTTGGGAATCCTTTCTGATCTGCCTGCTCGGCGGCGTACTCGGCGTGATGTATTCGATCCCGCTGCGCCGCGCGCTGGTCACCGGCTCCGACCTGCCCTACCCCGAAGGCGTGGCCTGCGCGGAAGTGCTGAAAGTCGGCAGCAGCGATGGTGCGCGCGGCGCGGAAGAAAACAAAGCCGGTTTGCACGCCGTCGTGTGGGGCGCTGTCGTGTCGGCCACGTTCGCGGTCGTGGTCGCAACCAAAATGTTTGCCAGCGACGTCAAATCGTATTTCAAGGTCGGCGAAGGCGTCAGCGGCTTCGACTTCGCCCTGTCGATGGCGCTGTTCGCGGTCGGCCACCTGGTCGGCCTGTGGTGCGGTGTGGCGATGCTGCTCGGCGCGCTGATCGGCTGGGGCTGGGGCGTACCTCATTTTTCCGCGCTCGTACCCGGCTTGACCGGCAGCCCGGAAGACATCGCAGGGGCCACGTGGAGTCACCAAGTACGCTTCCTCGGTGCCGGCACGATTGGCGTCGCCGCCATCTGGACGTTGCTCAAGTTGGTCAAGCCGGTATGGAGTGGCCTCGTGTCGGCGATGGCGGCATCGAAAGTGCGCAAGGCTGGCAACGCGCAGACCTTGCCGCGCACCGAGCGCGACATTCCCATCGGCATCGTCGGCGCGATCATGCTCGCAAGCTTCGTGCCTATCGCCTGGTTGTTCGGCCACCTGGCCGACGCAAGCGGGCTCGGCGCGCAGACGTGGCTGCTCGTGATCGGCAGCCTGATTTATTGCGTGATCATGAGTTTTCTCGTCTCCGCCGTGTGCGGCTACATGGCGGGCTTGATCGGTTCATCGAATAGTCCGCTATCAGGCATCGGCATCCTGGTCGTGATCGGTGCGGCGCTGTTGCTGGTGTTCGGCGTCAAGCCGCTGCTCGAACCGGGGCACGAGAAAGGCCTCGTCGCCTTCGCGCTGTTCGTCACCGCCGTGGTGTTCAACGTCGCCGCGATTGCCAACAACAATTTGCAGGATCTGAAAACCGGGCAACTGGTCGACGCGACGCCGTCGATGCAGCAATGGGCGCTGTTGATCGGCGTGCTCGCGGGCGCGGCGGTGATCCCGCCCGTGCTCGACCTGCTCAACCAGGCCTACGGCTTCGCCGGTGCGCCGGGTGCAGACCCGGCCAAGGCGTTGGCCGCGCCGCAGGCGGGGTTGATCTCGGCGCTGGCGCAGGGCGTGATCCAGAACAACATCGACTGGAGCCTGATCGAAATCGGCGCCGGCATCGGCGTCGCGCTGATCGTGCTCGATGCCGTGTTGCGCAAGGCGACGAAGGACAAGGCGCATCTGTCGCCGCTGGCGGTCGGCCTCGGCATCTATCTGCCGACCTCGGCGACGTTGATGGTCGTCGCCGGTGCGCTGGCCGGGGCGTGGTTCGACAAACGTGCCGAGCGCGCAGCCAACCCCGAAGCGCGCAAACAACTCGGCGTGTTGCTCGCTTCGGGCATGATCGTCGGTGAAGGCTTGATCGGTGTCGTGATCGCCGCCATCGTCGCGTTTTCGGGCAAGGACGCGCCGCTGGCCCTCGTCGGCGATGGCTTTGCCAATGCGGCCGTGTGGATCGGCGGTATCGCCTTCGTCGCGGTCATGATCACGCTGTATCGCTGGGCCGAGGGCAAGAGTCGCTGAGACACTGAACGCGCGCCTCGTTGCGGCAACGACGCGCGCGCCAGCATCTCATCCTGTGAGACGCGCGCAGGCGAGCATCGCGCGATGCGTCAACTCGCCCTGCACTACGCGCGCAACGCGCCTACGTCCACCGAAACCGACGCAACGCGGCAGGCGCATAATGGGCCGATGGCGTTGCCCGACTTCCATCCCGCCGTCGCCGCGTGGTTCACGCAGGCATTCCCCGCGCCGACGCCCGCGCAGCTGCGCGCGTGGCCGGCGATCCGCTCGGGCCGACACACGCTGATTGCCGCACCGACCGGCTCGGGCAAGACCCTGGCCGCGTTTCTCGCCGCGATCGACGAGTTGGTGCGCGCGGGTGTCGACGGCACGCTCGCCGACGAAACACGCATCGTCTACGTCTCGCCGCTCAAGGCGCTGTCGAACGACGTGCGGATCAACCTGCAGGCGCCGCTCGAAGGCATTCGCGTGCAACTCGCCGAACTCGCCTGTCCCGATGTGGAAATCCGCGCCAGCGTGCGCACCGGCGACACGCCGCAGAGCGAACGCGAGGCGATGAAACGGCGCGCGCCGCATATCGTGGTGACCACGCCGGAGTCGCTCTACATCCTGCTCGGTTCCGACTCGGGCCGCGCCATGCTGGCATCGACGCGCAGCGTGATCGTCGACGAAATCCACGCGCTCGCGCCGTCCAAGCGCGGCGCGCATCTGGCGCTGTCGCTGGAGCGCCTCGATGCGTTATGCGGGCACAAGCTCACTCGCATTGGTTTGTCGGCGACGCAGAAGCCGATAGCCGAAGTGGCGAAATTTCTTGTCGGCTGCCGTGAAGCCCTCTCCCCCGACCACGTCGGGGGAGAGGGTTGGGTGAGGGGGCGCCCTGGCGTTTTCGCCGCAACAGAGCAAAAGCCGAATCAACAGCCCCCCTCACCCCAATCCTCTCCCCCGGCGGGGCTTGGGGAGAGGGAGTCTGCGGATTGCGAAATCATCGACGTCGGCTACACACGCGAGCGCGACCTCGCCCTCGAACTGCCGCCCGCGCCGTTGAGCGCGGTGATGTCGGGCGATGTCTGGCAAGAGGTATACAAACGCCTCGCCGAGCTGATCGAAGCGCACCGGACCACGCTGATCTTCGTCAACACGCGACGCATGGCCGAACGCCTGGCCAGGCATCTGTCCGACCTGCTCGGCAAGGAGGCGGTGACTTCGCACCACGGCAGCCTCGCGCGCGAGCAGCGCCTGGCCGCGGAACAGAAGCTCAAGCGCGGCGAACTGCGCGCACTCGTCGCGACCGCGTCGCTCGAACTCGGTATCGACATCGGCGATGTCGATCTGGTTTGCCAGATCGCCTCGCCGCGCTCGATCTCGACCTTCCTGCAGCGCGTCGGCCGCGCCAACCACTCGGTCGACGGCACGCCGAAGGCGCGTCTGTTTCCGCTGTCGCGCGACGATCTCGTCGAATGCACCGCGCTGCTCGATGCGGTGCGCCGCGGCGAGCTCGACACGCTGCACGTCGAGCGCGATACGCGCGACGTGCTCGCCCAGCAGATCGTCGCCGAAGTGGCCTGCCGCGAATGGAGCGAGCAGGAATTGTTCGACACGCTGCGCGGCGCGTATCCGTTCGCCGATCTCGCGCCGGACGTGTATCGCGAGATCCTGCGCATGCTCGCCGAGGGCTACACCACGCGCCGCGGCCCGCGCTCGGCCTACCTGCATCGCGACGCGGTCAACGGTGTGCTGCGCGCCCGCAGAGGCGCCAGATTGACCGCGCTGACTTCGGGCGGCGCGATTCCCGACACGGCCGACTATGAAGTCGTGCTCGAGCCGCAGGGTTCGCGCATCGGCAGCGTGCACGAGGACTTCGCGGTTGAGAGCATGGCCGGCGACATCTTCCAACTCGGCAATACCGCGTACCGTGTGCTGCGCGTCGAGCGCGGCCGGCTGCGCGTCGAGGACGCGAAAGGCGCGCCGCCGACGCTGCCGTTCTGGCTTGGCGAGGCACCGGGGCGCAGCGACGAGTTGTCGTTCGCCGTGTCGCGGCTGCGCGAGGAAATTTCCCATCGCCTCGGCACATCCGAAGCCCTCTCCCCTGACCCAAGTCGGCAGACGCGCCGCGCTTCGTCTGAAGCCCTCTCCCCCGACCCAAGTCGGGGGAGAGGGTTGGGTGAGGGGGCGCTCTTGCCCTCGCTCGCCGCCGAAGATCAAGCCCCCCCCTCACCCAACCCTCTCCCCCAAGCAATGCAGCCGCTTGGGGGAGAGGGCTTGTCGGCCACCGCGTGGCTCATCGACGAGGTCGGCATCGACGCATCCGCCGCGCGCCAGATCGTCGACTACCTCGGCGCGACGCAGGCCGCGCTCGGCCTGCTGCCGACGCAGACGCAACTCGTGATGGAGCGTTTTTTCGACGAATCCGGCGGCACCCAGCTCGTCATCCACTCGCCGTTCGGCAGCCGCATGAACCGCGCCTGGGGCCTCGCCCTGCGCAAGCGCTTCTGCCGCACGTTCAATTTCGAGTTGCAGGCTGCGGCGACCGAGGACGCGATCGTGCTGTCGTTGTCGACGAGTCACAGCTTTCCGCTCGACGAAGTCTCGCGTTACCTGCACTCGAACACGGCCGAACAGGTGCTGATCCAGGCTCTGCTCGACGCGCCGATGTTCGGCCTGCGCTGGCGCTGGAACGCGGTGACCGCGCTCGCCCTGCCGCGCTTCCAGGGCGGCAGCAAGGTGCCGCCACAGTTGCAGCGCATGAAGAGCGAGGACCTGCTCGCAACCGTGTTTCCCGACCAGGTCGCCTGCCTGGAAAACATCGTCGGCGAGCGCCAGATTCCCGATCACCCGCTGGTCGCGCAGACCTTGCACGACTGCCTGCACGAGGCGATGGACATCGACGCGCTGCTGCGCTTGCTGAAAATGCTCGAAAGTGGAGAAATCCACATTGTCGCAAAAGACCTGACCGCGCCGTCGCCGCTCGCCGCGGAAATCCTCAACGCGCGCCCGTACGCCTTCCTCGACGACGCGCCGCTCGAAGAACGCCGCACCCAGGCCGTGCAAAACAGGCGCTGGGGCGATATCGAAACCACCGACGATTTCGCCCGACTCGATGCCGATGCGATCGCTGCCGTGCGCGAGGAAGCGTGGCCCGAGACGCGCAATGCGGATGAATTGCACGAAGCACTCATGGGACTGGGCTTCGTTACCGATGCGGAGTTGCACGGCAACGCCTCGTGGCTGGAAATGCTCGAGCAGCTTGTCGCGCAACGCCGCGCAACACATCTGGCCCTCTCCCCCGACGCGCTTCTCGTCGGGGGAGAGGGTTGGGTGAGGGGGCGCTCTTCTCCGCACGCGAACGCAGCGGCCTTGAATGCAAGGCCCCCCTCACCCAACCCTCTCCCCCAAGCTCGCCTGGGGGAGAGGGCTTCGGTGTGCGTCTCCGCCGAACGCCTGCCGCAATTCGCTGCGATTTTTCCCGAGATGCACTGCGAACCCGCCATCGATGCGCCGCCCGAATGCGCGGAAGTCGAATGGACGCGTGAGGACGCACTCGTCGATGTCGTGCGCGCGCGCCTGACCGGGCTTGGGCCCGTGCGCGCGAGCGAGATCGCCGCCTCGCTCGGCGTGACGCAAGGCGATATCGACCTCGCTCTGCTCACGCTGCAACGTCAGGGCTTCGTGATGCAGGGCCGCTTTACGCCCGCTGCCACCGGCGCCATGGGCGATTCGGAAAACGCATCGCTGCTTGGCCGCGATCCTGCTCTGATCGGTGCGGATCCTGCGGATCGCGGCAGGATGCCCGATCCTGCAACGATGGAATGGTGCGAGCGCCACCTGCTCGCGCGCATCCATCGCTACACGGTCAACCGTCTGCGCCGCGAGATCGAACCGGTCGAACCGCGCGACTACCTGCGCTTCCTGTTCGAGTGGCAACGCGTCGCGCCCGGCACGCAGGTGACCGGTCCCGACGCGCTTGCCGGCGTGCTCGCCCAGCTCGAAGGCTTCGAGGCGCCGGCCGCGGCCTGGGAGAACGAAATCCTTCCCGCGCGCGTCGGCGGCTACGAGATTTCCTGGCTCGACGATCTGTGTCTTTCCGGACGTGTCGTGTGGACGCGGCTGCGCGCGCCGGCGGCGCGAAGCGCCGACAACGACCCACGCCCGCGCACCACCTCGGGCCCCGTGCGTGCCACGCCGATCGTGCTCGTGCAGCGGCGCAATCTGGCCTTGTGGAACGCGCTCGGCG
>JAFEFR010000407.1 GCA_018240485.1 Pseudomonadota bacterium | reverse complement strand
CGATGATGCGCCCAAACGCGCGAATCGTTTGGCACTGCTCCAGCGCCTGCGCCGCCTGTTTCTCGACGTCGCCGATATTTCCTTGCTGCCGAGTACCTGAAATCAACGTGCGTCAACCATCATCGCCGTGGCGACGGCAGGCAAGAATTTCGATATCCCCCGCGGCGATGCGGCAGACGAATGGACATACAAACACGAACGTCCGAATAGGGCGCTCGGCGGCACGGCACAGCGAAATTTGGCTCGCGCTGTCCGACCCCAGCCTTCGCGCCAAAGGCTGCACTTCCGATGCGGGTCGGGCAACGCCGTTAATCGTTGCCGGAAAATAGCCCGCCAAGCACACGCGGCCTGCGCGCGCCGGTGACGGTATGTACATTGGGTGCGGGGCGATTGCGCAGGCGTTCGCGCGCGAGCCAAGCGAAGGTCATCGCTTCGACGAAGTCGGGATCGATGCCGAGTTCGGCGATGCTGGCGACGGTAACGGGGGCGAGCGCTTGTGCGATTGCCGTCATCAGCACCGGATTATGCACGCCGCCGCCGCAGACCCAGACATCACGCGCATCGCGCGCGTGGGTGCGGATCGCGTCCGCGATCGTGATTGCCGATAGCGCGACCAGCGTTGCCTGCACATTTTTCGGTGCAATCACGAGGCCGCGCAGATGTTCGGCCAACCATGGCAGGTGGAACACTTCGCGCCCGGTGCTTTTCGGCGGCGGCACGGCGAAATAGGGCTCGGACAACAGGCGTTTGAGCAGGGTGTCGTCCACGTGGCCCGAGGCAGCAAACGCGCCGTCCTGATCGTAGGCTTGGTCGAGATGCTTTTGCGTCCACGCGTCGAGCAGGCAACTCGCTGGTCCCGTGTCGAACCCGCGCAAGGGCTGGTTTTTCGCGCCAGCCAATATCGTGATATTGGCGATGCCGCCGAGATTGAGCACGACGCGAGGCGTATCGCCGCGCGCCAGCATGGCGGCATGAAACGCTGGCGCGAGCGGTGCACCATGACCGCCTGCGGCGACGTCGCGGCGGCGGAAATCGGCGACGGTGGCGATGCCGGTCAGTTCGGCAATGAGGTTCGGATCGCCGAGCTGCATCGTATACGGCGCGGGGCCGAGCGGGCGATGGCGCACGGTCTGACCGTGCGAGCCGAGTGCGCGAATCTCGCCCGCGTCGAGGCGTTCGTGCTTCAGCAAAGTGCGGGCGGCAGCGGCGAATTCACGCGCAATTTCGACATCGAGCGCGCCGAGCGCATCGAGCGCGATTCGGCCATCGCCCTGCGCCAACGCCAGAATGCGTCGACGCAAATCCGGCGGGTAAGGATGAATCCGGCTCGCCAACAGCATCGGCTTGCGTACGAACGAGGCCAGCGCAACATCGATGCCATCGGCACTGGTGCCGGAGATGAGACCGAGATACAACGCTGTCACGAGTCGCGAGCGCTACTTTGTCGAAGCGAGCTGCGTGGCTTCGAGTTTGTTGAGTCGGGCGAGCATCGGTTGAGTCGCACTGCGAAAGCGTGCCAGTTCCGCCACCGGCAATGGTTCCGGCGGCAGCGAGGTGACCGCGAGCGGATTGCGATGCTGGCCGTCGACGCGGAATTCGTAATGCAAATGCGGACCGGTGGCGAGCCCGGTCATGCCGACGTAGCCGATGGTCGCGCCCTGCGAGACATGTTGCCCGACCTGATACCCGCCCAGACGCGACATGTGCCCGTACAGCGTCGTCGTGTGTGCATTGTGCTGAACGATGACGACATTGCCGTAGCCGGGCTGCCAGCCGCGGAAGGCGATCTTGCCATCGCCGGCGGAGCGGATCGGCGTACCTTGCGGCGCGGCGTAGTCCACGCCCTTGTGTGCGCGCATCGTGCCGAGAATCGGGTGCAGGCGCGCAGCGGAAAAATACGACGTGATGCGGGTGACATCGAGTGGCGTGCGCAAAAAGGTTTTCTTCAGCGGGTGGCCGTCCTCGGTGTAGAACATCGTTTCGCCGGCGCTGTTGGTGAAACGCAGTGCGGTGTGGCGTTTGCCCTTGTTGACGAAGGTCGCCGCGAGGATGTTGCCGTCGCGCAGGCGCTCGCCATCGCGATAGAGATCGTCGTAGATGACGGTGAAACTGTCGCCCTGTTGCAGATCGTGGTAGAAATCGATGTCGGAATTGAACGCATCGACAAGGTCGTGCAGCATCGGATCGCTGATCCCGGCCTCGGCACCGGCCGCGTAAAGCGACGAGTCGATGGTGCCGTGCCCAATGTGTGTGCGTCGCTCGATTTGGCGATCGATGGTTCGCTCGCGGATGTCGCCGCCGTCAAAGCTGGCGATCACGCGGGTGCGGTCGTCGCGATCGAAGCGGATCGCACGCAGCGAGCCATCCGCGTTGCGCAGGAAGGCGAATTCGTCGCCCGGTTTGATCTTGCTCAGGCAGGATTTGTTGGCCGGCTCGTCGAGCAAGCGCGCGAGGGTAGCGGCGTCGTAGCCTTGTGTGGAAAAAATATCGCCCAGCGTTTGTCCTGCCTTGACCGACACCACTTGCCATGCGCTCTCATCGAGCAACGGGTTGGCGTTCGCCGCATCAATCGCGGCAGACAAGGCCGCGTCTTCGGGCGATAATGTGGGCAGCGGCAGATTGAGCGTCGTTCGCGGAGCTTGCCCCGAATCGCGCATCGCGAGAGCCCAGGTCGGAAGCGTCGTACCGGCAACGGTGAGGGCCGCGAGAATGACGCCGGCAAGCACGACGTGACGATGCTGCCACGACCGTGTCGTGGCGATGAAATTTTGTGCAAGCGTTTGCTTCGGGAGGTTGGCGGACTCGACCGTGTCGCCATTTTGCGCGGCGCGGGATGCGGCGGTGGAGTCGGATGCGGACTCGATGCCAGTGTGGTTTTTGTTCAGATTCACGACCGGGTTCCGACAAAACAGGCCGTACCATAGCCAGTCGAATTCGTGACGTCAATCCTTTGTTTTTAAAAGGGTTTCAGCGCGCTTTCAAATAATGTTTTTTTAACTTTGAACCAATCGAAACTGAACGGACGGTGGGCTCGTCTTTGTGGTTTTGTGTCAATGCGAGTGAAAGACGATGGCGACAGACATTCAAGCGGCGCTCGATCTGATCGGTCGCGGCGCCGAGGAAATCATCAAGCGTGAGGATCTGCTCGAGCGGCTCAAGCAGAATCGACCGTTGCGGATCAAGGCCGGATTCGACCCCACCGCGCCGGATTTGCACCTCGGTCATACCGTGTTGCTCAACAAGATGCGCCAGTTTCAGGATCTCGGCCACCAGGTCATTTTCCTGATCGGCGACTTCACCGGCATGATCGGCGATCCGACCGGCAAGAACGCGACGCGCAAGCCGCTCAGTCGCGAAGATATCCAGGCAAACGCGAAAACCTACGCCGATCAGGTGTTCAAGGTGCTCGACCGTGACAAAACCGAGGTGCGCTTCAACTCCGAATGGTTCGGCAAGATGGACGCCGCCGGCATGATCAAGCTGGCCGCCAAGCACACGGTGGCGCGCATGCTCGAACGCGACGATTTCGCCAAGCGCTACAAGGGCAACCAGCCGATCGCGATCCACGAGTTCCTCTATCCGCTCGTGCAGGGTTACGACTCGGTCGCGCTCGAGTGCGACGTCGAACTCGGCGGCACCGACCAGAAATTCAATCTGCTCGTTGGTCGACAGTTGCAGGAAGAGGCGGGCCAACCGCCGCAAATCGTGCTGACCATGCCCCTGCTCGAAGGGCTCGATGGCGTGCACAAGATGTCGAAATCGCTCGGCAACTACATTGGCATCGACGAGCCCGCCATCGACATCGTCAACAAGACAATGAAAATCGGCGACGACTTGATGTGGCGCTGGTACGAATTGCTCAGTCTGGATCGTTCGGTCGCGGACATCGCGGCGATGAAGAGCGACGTGGTAAGCGGACGACTGCACCCGCGCGACGCCAAGCTGGCCTTGGCGCGCGAATTGGCGACGCGCTTTCAGGGTGCGGCCGAGGCGGCGCGTGCGACCGAGCAGTGGAATGCACTGGTGCGCGAGCAGCGCGTGGATGTGGATCTGCCCCTGCTGGACATTCCGGTGCCGGCGCAGGGCATTCGCGTCGCGCCTTTGTTCGTCGCGGCCGGGTTGGCGTCGAGCAATTCCGAATTGACGCGCAAGCTCAACGAACGCGCGGTGCGCATCGACGGTGCGGTGGTCGAAGATCGCGAACGCATTCTCGTCCCCGGTGGCGAGCATTTGCTGCAAGTGGGCAAGCGCGCGTTTGCGCGCGTGCGTTTGGTCAGCGCTTGAGGGTATCGATCAGGCGCTGCGTGCGCTCGGATGACGGTCGCGATCAGTGCAGCCAGCGCCCGCCGCGTTTGCGTTTGGGTTCGTTCTCGGCTTCGGTGCGGCGCGAGGAGTGGCTGAGTTCTTCCGGCGTCAGCGGGGCATCAACCCAGTAATGTGCAACCGCGTTGACCGCGGCGGGCAATTGCGCAAGGCAGTCGTCGTATTCCTGTTCGGACAACGGCGCGAAATCGGCGTCGGTGGCGAACACGCCTTCTTCGACTGCCAGCGCCATGATCGGGCCGAGCAGTTCGGTCAAGTGCGAGTCGACGCCGAGGCGCGACTCCCATTGCCGCGCGCGTAGATCGACACCACGCGAAAACCCTTCGCACCAACCCTGCGCCGATAGCGTCGTGTCGCCGTCGTCGAGCTCGATTTCGCCGAGGATCGGCTCGTAGTTCTCCTCGTCGAGTTCCATCTCCACGCTTTCGGACAAGCGCGCGAGCAGTTCGAGCACGCGTCGGCCCTCGCCGGCATCGGCAAACGGCTCGTGCAGCACTTCAGGCAGCCATTCGTCGGAGGAAATTTTCTCCGGGCCGATGCCGATCGCGGTCAGCAAACCATGCACACCGTCGAGCAACAGATGATCTTCGCCGGCTTGCGCGCGCAAAAATTGGTCGAGTTCTTCCAGTTCGCCATCGTCGAGTTCGGCGGGCCAATCGGCATGATGGGCAAAATGTTCCATGCGTGAAGTTTACTCCAGCTCCAGCAGCACGGGCGTGTGATCGGAAGGCCGCTCCCAGGTGCGCGGTACGCGGTCGATGCTCGCGGCGCGGCAGCGCGCACGCAGCGCCTCGCTCGCGAGCACGAGGTCGATGCGCATGCCGAGATTGCGGCGGAACCCGGCCTGGCGGTAGTCCCACCACGAATACTGCCCGGCCTCGTCGTTGAACAGGCGGAACGTGTCGTGCAAGCCGAGATCGACGATCGCGCGCAGCGCATCGCGCTCGGGTGTCGAGCAGAGGATTTGCTCCTTCCACGCGACCGGGTCGTAAATGTCGCGGTCGTCCGGCGTGATGTTGAAGTCGCCGAGCACGACCAGGTTCGGATGGCGCCGGATCTCATCGGCGAGAAACGCGCGCACCTTGGCCAGCCAGTCGAGTTTGTAGGCGTACTTTTCCGTGCCGACGTCCTGGCCGTTGACGACGTACAAATTCGCGATGCGCAGATCGCCGACGCTGGCGATCAGGATGCGCCGCTGCGGATCGTCGAGGCCCGGAATGTCGGTGATGACATCGCGCGGCTCTTCGCGCGCGAGGATCGCCACGCCGTTGTAGGTCTTCTGTCCGGAGAACGCCACGCGATAGCCCGCGGCTTCGATCGCCTCGCGCGGAAACTTGCTGTCCTCCATCTTCGTTTCCTGCAGCGCGACGATGTCGGGCTGCGCCTCGGCGAGCCAGGTCGTCAGATGCGGCAGGCGCACGTTGAGCGAATTGACGTTCCAGCTGGCAATCTTCATCGCAGCGGTTCCGGGCGACGGGACGCCGATTATGCCTCACCCGCGGCAACGGCCTTCTGCCACAACGCAAGACCGTGCTCGGCGGAAACGCGTGCCGCGGCGAGCGCCTCGTTCGGCAGCGTGCCGAAATAGAACGGCCGACGCGGCACGCGCGCAAAACTCTTTCCGTGGATGCGCACGTATTCGTCGTGGAATTCCTTCCACGGATGCGCGGCCTTGGTCGTATTGCTGGCGACGCCGCCGTGGAACTGGTGGAAGCTCGCTTCGCCGAGCAACATCACGTAGTCGCCGCCTGTGCGCGCAACCGCGCGCTGAAAGAAATCGAGCGCAACCAGGCCGCCACCGCGTGCCACGAAACGTTCGTCGAAACCGCCGAGCGCGAGATACTCGTCCTTGCCGATGCCGAAACAACTGCTCTCGAACGGACAGCCGAACCAGGCCATGCCCGGGTCGGCGAACGCGCCGGCGATCGTGTACAGCCGATAGCCGTTGTCGCGCCAACCGCTGCGTGCGAGCAAGTCGTCCTCGGTGCACTGGTTGTAGCCCTCGGCCACTGAATCGTTCTGCTGTTTCGGGCCGAGGTGAAACGGCGCCGTGGCCAGAAACGGCGAATCGAAGTGTGCGAACGCGCGCTGCGCCAGCGCGTAGACGCCCGGCGTGAGAATATGCGCGCCGTCGATGATGACGAGCAGCTGTTCGCCGCGGGCGCTGCGGCAGGCGGCATTGATCGCCGCCGCGGGCGACACCGATTTCGTTTCGACGAACCGGTATTGGAACTCCGGCCCGAACGCGCGCACCTCGGCTTCGCTCAACGGCAGCGTCGAGCCATGGTCGAGCGCGATCACCTCGAACTCGATCGTCGCCGCGTTGTTCTGGTACGCGCGCGTCAACGAATGCAGCGTATTCATCGCCTCGCGGCGATT
>JAFEFR010000406.1 GCA_018240485.1 Pseudomonadota bacterium | reverse complement strand
CGCGCGTGATCGCGAACGGGCGTTTTTCCGGCGCGAGCTGGCGCAGGCCCTCGAACGTGGCGCGCACCATCTGCATGCCGTAGACGTTGTGATAGCGCGCGTGCGTGCCCGGATCGCCGTCGCCATCGTGGCGCACGTCGAGGGCGAAAGTCTTCTGCGGCCCCTGCGCGGGTTGCGGCCCGGTGAAATCGTCGGCAGTGAAGATCGCCGGCTCGTTCATGTCGTTCCAGAACCCGTCGACGCCTTCGCCGAGCGGCTTGCGGTATTGTTCACCCCACCAGGCGCGCGCCGCAGCGCGGGTGAAATCGGGAAACGCGCAGATGCCGGGCCAGACCTTCGCGTGCAGTTCCCTGCCGGCGGCGTCGCGCACGTAGATGCCGGCATCGCGACCGCTGCGATAGACCGCATAGTTGTCGTCGAACTTGACCCCCGGATCGACGATCGTCACCGCGTGGAAACCGTCGCGATGCAGGTCGGCGAGCATCTTCTCCGGCGCGGGGAAGGTCGTCGGATTCCAGGTGAAGACGCGATAGCCGTCCATGTAGTCGATGTCGAGATGGATCACGTCGGCCGGAATCCGCTTTTCGCGGAATGTGCGGGCGATGTCGAGCACCTTGGCCTGCGACATGTACGAATAGCGCGACTGCTGGTAGCCGAGCGCCCAGCGTGGCGGCAGCGCGCCGCGCCCGGTCAGCGCGGTGTAGTCGCGCAGCACGTTCGCCGGCGAGCGGTCCGCGCCGCCGGTGAACACGTAGTAGTTCAGCTCGCCGCCGTCGGCACCGAAGGCGTAGCGACGCGGATCGCTCTTGCCCATGTCGAAATGGCTGCGCCAGGTATTGTCGAAGAACAGGCCGTAGGCGAGGCCGTCGCGCAACGCGATGAAGAACGGGATCGTCTGGTAGAGCGGATTGCTGCCGACCGGATACTTGTACGAATCGGTGTTCCAGTCGACCAGGAACTGACCCTCGCGCGACATCGTCGGCAGACCCTGTTCGCCGAAGCCGTAGTACAACTCGTAGGCGCCGCGCTGCTTGGATGCCTCGACCGCGCCGGTGTCCGCATCGAATGCCATCGGCCGCGCCGGATCGTCGGCGACGACGACGCGGCCCTGCGCGTCGTAGATCGTGATCGCCAATGTCGGCCGCTTGCGTACGACCACGCGCGCGCCGTTGCCTGCGTCGGCGCGCAGTTCGCTGCGCTCGGCGTTGTCGTCGAAACGCAGCTTCACCTGGGCCGGCGCGCCGTGTTCGAGCGCGTAGGAAAAGTCGCGACCGGGCGCGCCGGCGGCGCTCATGCGCACGCGCACCGCGTCCGCGCTCACGAAGCTCACGGCAACCCGCGCGCCGCTGGTCGTGGCGAACGACACCTGTTCGCCCATCCGCGTCGCTTGCGTCACCGCACCCGTCGTTTGCCACGCGGCCTGCGCCGGCAAGTTCGCCAGCATCAGCGCAACAACCAGCCCCGGCACATGTTTTGAACTCCACCGCATTTTCAGCCTCCCCATCCGTTCGTGTGGCGCGATGATGCTCGACACGGCTCTGTGGAATCTGCCGCATACGAATGCACAACGGCAATGAATACGTATGCGAAAAATTGTAAGCCCGCAACAGCGCGACTAGGCTAGCTGCAGGTTAAATCGTCGTGAATACGCACCGGGCGGCGGACTGTCTGCACGGGCAAGAAATTCAACAAAAGACCGGCGGCGTGGGCACTTTCCACGAGCGCTTCGACCAACCATCCGGGGAGGACTCATGACACTCAAGCGTAATCTGCTGGCACTTGCCGTTGCCTCAATCCTGATCGGCTCCGTGCCAGTCGTCCGCGCAGCCGATACTGCCGCCGACCAAACGACGGTTGCGCCCGATACCGACGGCAAACCGAAGAAGAAGGACGACAGCTCGGCCGAACTCGGCACGATCACGGTGACCGGCGTGCGTGCCGCGATCGAGCGGGCTACCGCGGTCAAGCAGAATTCCAACGAAATCGTCGAGGCGATCTCGGCCGAAGACATCGGCAAGCTGCCGGACCTCAGCATCGCCGAGTCGATCGCACGCCTGCCCGGCCTGACCGCGCAACGCGTCGCTGGCCGCGCGCAGGTCATCAGCGTGCGTGGCCTCTCGCCGGATTTTGCAACCACCCTGCTCAACGGCCGCGAAATGGTTTCGACCGGCGACAACCGCAGCGTCGAATTCGATCAGTACCCCGCAGAACTGATGGGAGGCGTGACCGTCTACAAAACGCCAAATGCCGATCTCGTTGGTCAAGGCTTGTCGGGCACGATCGACATGGCGACATTGCGCCCGCTCGACTTCGGCCAGCGCGTGGCCACGATCGGCCTTCGCGGTCAACGCAACTCATTGGGCTCGGCTGCGAACGCGAGCGCCGACGGTAACCGCTTCAACGCGACTTACATCGACCAGTTCCTCGATCGCACGCTTGGCGTCGCAATCGGTTTCGCACATACGATGACACCAACTCAGGAGGAGCAAGTCGGCCTGTACGAACCCTGGGAGCAGGTCGGCGCCGGTTGGCGTCCTGGTGTCGCCGCCGGCACCTGGTATTCGGAAGGCATCAAGGCGCTGCGCCGTACCGGCTTCACTCAGCGCAACGGCACGATGGCGACCGTGGAGTGGAAAGGTTCGGACAACTGGACCAGCACGCTCGACGCGTTCTACTCCCGCGCCACGGCAAAAGACACGGCGAACCAGTTCGAGGTCAACCTCGGCGACTACAACGGCGGCTACGGCCGCATCAACGTCACCAATCCGGTCGTCGACGGCAACGGCACGTTCGTCGGCGGCACCGCGGCCAATCTGTACCCGCTCGTGCGCGGCATGTACAACCGGCGCAAGGATGAGATCAGTGCGCTTGGCTGGAAGAACGAATTTAGATTCGGCGCCGCCAGCGTCGTCGCCGACGTCAGCTATTCCAAGGCCAATCGTCACGAACTCAATCTGGAAAACAACACCCAGCTCGTTCCGGCACCACAGCTCGACACGCTGAAGCTGACGTATCACAGCGACGATTTCTCCCAGATGGTGCCCGGGCTCGACTATTCGGATCCAACCAAGCTATATCTGCGCAACACCATCTACGGCTCCGGTTACGGCAAGACCCCGCGAATCAGCGACGAGCTCAAGAGCGCACGCCTGACCGGGAAATTGCCGACTCCCGACGGGATGAGCAAGCTGTTGTCCGAATTCGAATTCGGTATCAACTTCGCCGACCGCGAGAAGAACAAGCACCAGCCCGAAGGCAACATCAATGTCGGCGCGCAGGGCGACACACCCATCGCCAGCAACCTGCAATACGGCCTCGTCGATCTTGGTTTCGCCGGCATCGGCAAGATTCCATCATGGAACGTGCCGCAAGCGGTCGCGCGCTACATGACCTTCCAGCCGAACGAGAACGCGTCCTACCTCATCTCCAAGGCCTGGTCGTTGTCCGAGAAGATCACGACCGCGTTCGCGATGGCCGATATCGATACGACCTTGGGCGAAACCCCGGTGCGCGGCAACTTCGGCGTGCAGATCCAGCATGTCGATCAGTCGTCCGCCTCCCGCGTTTACAACTCGACCCAGCCCGCCGGACAGGAAATCCAACCCGTCAGTGCCGGCAAGACCTACACCGACGTGCTGCCGAGCCTGAACCTCGTATTCTCGCTGACCGAGGATCAGATCCTGCGCCTCGCGCTCGCCAAGCAGGTTGCACGCCCGCGCATGGACGACATGCGCGCTTCGATCGATTTCGGCGTGGATTCGTCGACCGGCAAACCTGGCGGTAGCGGCGGCAATCCGAAACTCGACCCGTGGCGCGCGAACGCATTCGATCTGAGCTACGAAAAGTACTTCGAGAACGAAGGCTACGTGGCCGCGGCATTCTTCTACAAGAAGCTGACGAGCTACATCTACACGCAGACGCGCGACGGCTACGACTGGTCTTCCTTCGTCAAGAACTACGTTCCCCAGCCAGGACAGCCCGCCGCGCTGCAGAACGGAACGTTCACCCAGCCGCTCAACGGCAACGGCGGCACGCTCCACGGCCTCGAACTCACCGCCTCACTGCCGCTCAAAACGCTCACTCCTGCGCTCGATGGCTTCGGCGTGCAGGCAAGCGCGAGCTTCACCGACAGCGGCATCAAGATCAAGGATCCCGACAGCGCAACCAGCGTCGGCAGCGGGCCGATCACGCTGCCCGGCCTGTCCAAACAGGTGTACAGCGTCACCGCGTACTACGAGAAGAACGGTTTCGAGGCGCGCATCGCCAATCGCCGGCGCTCGGACTTCATCGGCGAGATCGGCAACTTCTCCGGCGTGCGCACGCTGCGCTATGTGGTCGGCGAGAACGTCACCGACGCGCAGGTCGGCTACACCTTCGGCGACGACAGCGCGCTGCGCGGCCTGACCCTGCTGTTGCAGGCGACCAACCTGACCAACTCGCCATACCGCACCTATGCCGGCACCAAGGATCGCCCGCTCGAGTACATCGAATGGGGCCGCACCTACCTGTTCGGCGCCACCTACAAATTCTGACCGGCGTTTGGATTACGCCCTCCAACCACCTCGTCCGGCCAGCGCCGGGCGGGGTTTTTTTCTTCCCCGCATGCGGTTCGGGTCACAAGCGACACCACGCAGCAGGACGACGGACGCGCTGATCGCTACGGCACGCTGCTCGTCACCGCGATCGACGCCAACCTGCTGGGCGCTTGTCTGTCGAGGGTACGGCGCTCGTCGATGACGAGCGCCGCTGTCGTCGTCAGGCCAGACGCAAAGGCAACCGCCGCAGGCGCTGTCCCGTCGCAGCAAACACCGCATTCGCCACCGCCGGCGCGATCGGCGGCGTGCCCGGTTCGCCGACGCCGCCCATCTTGTCGGTGCTCGGCACGATATGCACTTCGACTCGGGGCATTTCGTTCGCGCGCAGTACGACGTAGTTGTGGAAGTTCGACTGCTCGATCCGGCCGTCCTTCAAGGTCAGCTCGCTGTGCAGCGCAGCGCCGAGACCAAACGCGATACCCGACTGCATCTGCGCCTCGATCGTGAGCGGGTTGACGACCGGGCCGCAGTCGATCGCGCAGACCACGCGATGCACGGTGATTTTCTTGTCGCTCACCGACACTTCGGCGACCTGCGCGACATAACTGCCGAACGAGGCGTGCACGGCGATGCCGGCCGCGTGCCCCTTGGCCAACGGCTTGCCCCAGCCGAATTTTTCCGCGGCGAGATCGAGGGCGAGACGCTCGCGCGATTTTTCCGGCAGCAGCGCCTGGCGGTATTTCAGCGGATCCTGCTTCGCCGCATGCGCAAGCTCGTCGACGAAGCTTTCGACGACGAAGCCGGTGTGCGAATGGCCGACCGAGCGCCACCACAGCACGCTGATCGGGCTGGTCGGCGAATGCAGGTCGACGCGATGCACGGGTACGGCCTCAAGATACGGCGAATCAGCCGCGCCTTCGACGCTCGCCCCATCGACGCCGTCCTTGATGAACGCGCCCGCGAACAGCGTGCCGGCGAAGATCGACTGGCCGACGATCGTGTGTGCCCAGGCCGCGGGCTTGCCGTCCTTGGCCAGCGTCGCGCGCAGGTGCGACAGCCACATCGGCCGATAGTAGCCGCCGTGGATATCGTCCTCACGCGTCCACACGACCTTGATCGGCTGCTTCGCCGCCTTGGCGATCTCCACCGCTTCCATGATGAAGTCCGACTGCGGATTGGCGCGTCGGCCGAAGCCGCCGCCGAGGAACGTGGTGTGGATGCGCACTTGCTCGGGCTTGAGCTCGAGTCGTTTCGCGACGGTCATTTGATCGACCCCCTGAAACTGCGTGCCGGTCCAGATGTCGCAGCCGTCTGCGTTGACTTCGGCGGTGCAATTTTCCGGCTCCATCGGCGCATGCGCGAGGAACGGCACTTCGTACTCGGCGTCGATGACCTTGCCGGCCTTCAACGCCGCGTCCACGTCGCCCGCGATTTTCGCCACGGCACCTTTGGCCTGTGCGAGCTTGCGGTATTCGGCGCGCAGGCCTTCAGTCGAAATCCTGGCGCCGTCGCCGAGGTTCCAGTCGACGACGAGCGCATCGCGGCCCTGCTTGGCCGCCCAGAAGTGCTTGCCGAGCACAGCGACGCCGCTCGGCACCTGCACGACATCGACGACGCCGGGCACGGCCTTGGCCTTGGTCGCATCGAACGACTTCACCTTCGCGCCGAATACCGGCGCGCGCGCGACCGTGGCGACCAACAGGTCCGGTCGCTTCACATCGATGCCGAACTCGGCCGTGCCGGTGACTTTGGCCTTGCTGTCGAGCCGCCTCGTCGGCTTTCCGATCAGACGGAATTCCTCGGGCTTCTTCAGCGCGACGTCGGCCGGCATAGGCAGCCTGGCCGCCGCTTCGGCGAGTTCGCCGTAACTCGCCTTCTTGTCGGCGCAGATCACGAAGCCGTTTTCGGTGCGACAGTCCGCGGTGCCGGCGAGATGCCACTTCTTCGCCGCCGCCGCGATCAGCAGCGCGCGCGCGGTCGCGCCGGCCTGACGCAACTGGGCGAACGATTCCCAGGTGCTGGTCGAGCCGCCGGTCATCTGCACGCCGAACACGGTATGCGCGTATTCGGGCGCGGCCGGCGCATGTTCGACTTTGACTTTCGCCCAGTCGCAATCGAGTTCGTCGGCGACGACCATCGGAATCGAAGTCCACACGCCCTGGCCCATTTCCGAATGTTTGAGCAACACGGTCACGCTGTTGTCGGGCGCGACACGCACGAACGCGTTCGGCGGAATCTGCGCGGGCTTTTTCGCCACGTCCTCGGCGAACGCCCGGCGCATGCCGGGCGGCATGAAGCAGGCGACGACAAGGCCGACCGAGGCCGCAGCGCCAGTCTTGAGGAACGCGCGACGACTGCCGCCACCGGACTCGCGCAGCAGCGAAACCGTGCGCGCAGACTCATCGGCGACACCGGAGAGATCTTGCAGGTTACGCCACATGACGGGTCTCCTCCGCGGTCGCGACAGCAGTACGGGTCAATTCCGCGGCGCGATGCACGGCGGTGCGGATGCGCTGGTAAGTGCCGCAGCGGCAGATGTTTCCGCTCATCGCCGCATCGATGTCGGCATCGGTCGGTTGCGGCTTCTGCTTGAGCAGAGCCACGGCGGCCATGATCTGGCCCGACTGGCAGTAGCCGCACTGGACGACATCGGCCTCGATCCAGGCGCGTTGCACGGGATGATCGCCGTCGTGGCCGATGCCTTCGATCGTGGTGATCTGCTTGCCGGCGAGGGCGACGGCCGGGGTGATGCACGAACGCATCGCCACGCCGTCGACGTGCACCGTGCACGCGCCGCATTGGGCCATGCCGCAACCGAACTTGGTGCCGGTCAAGCCGATCAGATCGCGCAGCACCCAGAGCAGGGGCATGTCGGCAGGCGCGTCGACCTCATGCTCCTGCCCGTTGACGTGAAGTTTCATCGGACATCCCCTAGCGTTGGTTGCGATCCGGCGAAGCTACACCCGAATGAGGCACATATCCAGATCGTGAGGTAACCCAGGTAGCGATTACGCCCAGACCGGAAGGCATGGAAAAATTCGTTGCACCCCATCATTGCCCGTTGCCGCCAAACAGCCAAAGCAGCGCGGAGGCAAATTGCGCGCGCCACGCCGCCTCGTTGTGCTGCGCTTCGGGATCGATGCGTGTCGCAATGTGGGTAGCCGGGAGATCATGACGCAGCAGATCGACCATGCGCCGCATGTCGGGCAGCATCGAGTCGCCTTCCTTGCCGCCTGCGTAAAAGTATAGTTTTGCATCTTTGCGCGGCGGCTGCGCCGTGGCGAAATCGAACACCGCCGGCATCGCAAGCCAGTACGCCGGCGAGAACATGCCGGCCTTGCCGAACACCTGCGGATACTGCTCGATCGCGTACTGCGAAATCAACCCGCCCATCGACGAGCCCATGATGCCGGTGTTCGCGCGATCGGGTTTGCTGCGGTAGTGCTGGTCGATGAACGGCTTGACCGTGCCGACGAGAAAATCCATGTATTGCCGGCCTTCGCCCTTGCCGAACTTTTCGTTGTCCCAGGGGTTGAGCTCGTGGATGCGGTCCGCGCCGCCGTTGTCGATGCCGACGACGATCAGTTCGAGGCCTTTCGTCTTCGCCAGCTCGTTGAGCGTTTCATCGACGCCCCACTCGCCCGAGTACGAGGTCGCCGCGTCGAACAGGTTCTGGCCGTCGTGCATGTAGAGCACGGGATAGCGCTTGTTCGACGTTGCGTAGCCCGGCGGCAGATAAACGCGGATCGTGCGTTCGCGGCCGAGCCCCGGCATCGTCAACTTCTGCGCCAGCACATGCACGTTCGCCCGCGCGCTGCCGTGCGCGAGCGCGAGCACGCGCCCGAAGCGCGCGGGAACCTCGAACTCGAGTACGCCGTTTGCCTCGGCCAGCGTCGTGCCGTCGAGCGCGTCGACGAAGCCGGCGCCGTGCAGCGTCGCCGGCAGGTTCACGCGCACGCGGCGCGGCAGCGCGTCGTTGTTCGTCGCCGTGATCGCCCAGTCGTCGCCGTCATGGCGGATCAACACGACGACATGATCGTCGAGGTAGGCCGGCGCATCGAGCGCGCCGTGGCGCAGCACCGGATGGTCGTGCCGCAGCCTGGTCAGTTTCCGGTAGTCCGCCAGCAGCGCCTCATCGGGCTGACCGCCGAGATCGGCCCACGGATAGGTGCCGCGATCGAACGGATCGTCGCCGCCGGTGACGCCGACCTCGTCGCCGTAGTAGATCGCCGGCGCGCCGGGCATCGTCATCTGCAGGAATGCGGCCAGGCGCAGGCGCTGCTTGGCCAGCGCGACGGTCGCCGCGTCGGCATGCGCGTCCTTCCAGCCGAAGTCGTACAGCGCGCGCGCCGAGTCGTGCGAGTCGATCAGGTTCATCAACGCCGAGAACGCCTGCGGCGGATAGTTCTCGCGCATCAGCTCGATGTTGCGCCACACGTCGGACGCCTTGGCGCCGTTCGCGTAGGCGACGACGGTGCTGCGGAAGATGTAGTTCATCGTCGAATCGAACTCGTCGCCGAGGAAGAATTTCGACGCGTCGAAGAACGTCTCCGCCACGGTCACCGCGTCGGGTTTGGCCGTCTTTACTGCCGTGCGCCATTCGCGCCAGAAGTCGTCCGGCACCCACGGCGCCACGTCCATGCGCCAGCCCGAGAGACCCTTGCCGAGCCAGTGCTGCATCACCGCGTCGTTGCCGCCGTAGAAATAGTCGCGCAGCGAACGCTGCGACTTGTCGAGTTCGGGCAGGTCGGCAATGCCGGCCCAGCCCTTGTACTGCAGATCGGGGTTGGTCTGTTTCGGATAGAACGTGAACCACGGGTAGTATTTCGATTGCGGATGAATCCTGTCGCGATCGAAGGCGCCGACCTCGGGGAAATTTCCGTAGCGGTTGAAATAGAGCGAATCGCGGCCGACGTGGTTGAGCGAGGTATCGAGCACGACGCGGATTCCGCGCTTCGCCGCCTCGCGGTTGAGCGTCTCGAATTCTTCGGGTGTGCCGAAGTGCGGGTCGATCTGCAGATAGTCCGCCGTGTCGTACTTGTGGTTGCTGGCCGCGCGGAAGATCGGGTTGATGTAGAGCGCGTTCGCGCCGAGTTTCTTGATGTAGTCGAGCTTGTCGGTGATGCCCTTCAAATCGCCGCCGAAGAAATCGTTGCTGTAGAGATCGTCCGAACCGTCGCCGGACTTCGGCAACCACGGCTTGTCGAGCCAGTTCTTGTGGAACTCGACCGTACCCTCGTGAAACTTGTCGACGCCGGGCTTCGGATCGTTCGCCGCATCGCCATTGCGGAAGCGGTCGGGGAAAATGTAGTAGTACACCGCATCGCGCGCCCAGCCGGGCACCTGGTAGTCGGCGCGATAGACGGTCTGGCGGTAGCGGCGGATGCGCGCGGGTTCCGAAGGCGGATTGACCACCGTGCCGAGCCCCTGCGAGCCGAGTTCGCGCGTGTACGGAACCGGGTCGGCGTTGTTGGTGTAGAGATACCTGCGCCCGCCGATCTCGACGTCAAAGTAGTAGCCGTAGACGCCGATCGCGTCGAACCGGTAGCGGCCCGTCCACACCTCGCTCGGCTTGCCTGCCGCGTCGGTGAACGTGTGCGGTTCGAGTGGGACGCGTGCGATTTCGGAGTACTCGAGCACTTCCTGCCAGCCTTCGAGGCGGCGCTTGTCGATCACCAGCGTCGCCTTGCCGACGCCCGGCAGCGCCGACAGCCAGACCTCGATGTCGTTGCCCGCGGTGATCGCGCCGAACGGCAGCTTGTGGCTGGGGTCGCGCGAGCGCGAATCGAATCGCAGGCTCAACGCGACCGCATCGTCGATCGGCTTCTCGTCGACATCGACGAAACTCTTCGGCCCGATCGTGAGCGTCGGCCTGCCCGCCGCGTGGCTGCCGAAATCGAGCTTGACCGTGGCCGGGCCGGCAAAGGCGTACTTCAGCTCGCCCGTGCCGACGCGCGCGCCTCCGCTCAACGCGAACGCCTCGCCCGCGTGCAGCGCGGTTGTCGCCGACGCGGACCCGCCGAACGCGATGCCACCGCCGAGCGCGGCGTCGACGATGCGGAATTTCTGCTCGCCTGCGAGATCGACATTGAGGAAATAGGCATTGCAGCGCCATTGAAATTCGTAGTCCGCGCGCGGCGTGCCGTCGTTCATCGCGCCGCGCAGGAACAGCGCCTGCTTGTACGGCGCTGGTGCGCAGCCCGTCGCGGCGGCCTTCGCATCGGCGCGCGGTGTCGCGCAACCGCTCAGGACAGCGGCAAGGCCCACCGCGGCGGTCGCAGCGGCGGAAAAAAACATCGTCTTGCGCATGGCGTTCTCTCTTCCGCGAGAACGTTCAAGCGTAGTGATGCGCAATCGCACAAGGAAGCCATTGCATACGAATTCATTGCCTCCCTTCTCCCCTCGGGAGAAGGTGCCCGAAGGGCGGATGAGGGAAAAGCCTCTCGCGATGGAATGGCGTTGATGGCTGCAACGTCTTTCCCTCATCCGGCGCTACGCGCCACCTTCTCCCGGCGGGAGAAGGGAAGCAAAGACTCAGCGCTGCGTCGACTTGCGCAGCACGAGCGAAACCGGAATCACCTGATTGTCTGCCGGCTCGTCGCGGATCAGTTTGAGCAGGGTGTCGACGAGGACAATGCCCGCCCGCTTGGTGTCCTGCTGCGCCGTGGTCAGGCTCGGATCGACGAAGCCGGCGAGCGGAATGTCGTCGAAGCCGGCAACGAGCACGTCGTCGGGCACGCGCAGGCCGCGTTCGCGCAATGCCTTGATCGCGCCGATCGCGATCAGGTCGCTCGCGGCGAAGATCGCGTCGAACGTCGCCTTGCGTGCGAGCAGCGTCGCCGCCGCCTCGAAGCCCGACTGCTCGGACGAAAACGCCCCGGCCTGCAGCTTCGCATCGACCTTGCCGCCCGCTTCCGCGATCGCCGCGCAGTAGCCGCGATGGCGTTCGAGAAACTCGGGCGAGGAAGCGGTCGCGTCGCCGAGAAACGCGATGCGCCGCGCGCCGCGCGCGATCAGGTGGCGCACGATGTCGCGGCCGCCCTGGAAATTGTCGCAGCCGACCGAGACCTCGGGCTGGTCCGGTGCGGCCGCACCCCAGCGCACGAAATGGGTGCCGCGCTCGACCATGAACTTGAGCCGCTCGCGATAGTCGAGATAGTCGCCGTAGCCAAGCAGGATGATGCCGTCGGCCTTCTTCGACTCCTCGTAGCTCGCCTGCCAGTCGTGGTTGTTCGGCTGCTGGAACGAGATCAACAGGTCGTAGCCGCGCTGCGCGCAGGCGCGCGTGATCGAAGCGAGCATCGAGACGAAAAACGGATTGATCAGCGAATCGTCCGGCGCCGGGTCCTCGAAGAACAGCAGCGCGAGCGTGCCGCTGTGCTGACTGCGCAGGCTCGATGCATGCTTGTCGACCTTGTAATTCAGCTCGTTCGCGATCTTGAGGATGCGCCGCCGCGTCGACTCGTTGACCATCGGGCTGCCGCGCAGCGCGCGCGACAC
>JAFEFR010000405.1 GCA_018240485.1 Pseudomonadota bacterium | reverse complement strand
GGATTACATGCCGCTCCTGCGGCATGCCCTTCGGGCCATTCGCTGCGCGAATGTTCGCTTCGGCATCCTGCCTTCGCAGTCCGGCAATCCATGCCGGAATGACGAGCAGCGCGTCAGCGCCGATACGCCTGCGCCAGCGTATTGAGATGCACGCGTTCCGCATCGCGCAGGAACGGCGCGATCAGCAACATCACCTGATAGATGCCGTGAGTCAGGTCTTCCTGGCTCGGCGCGGTCTTGTGTGCATCGCCGCTGCCGCGCACGGCGTTGAAATTGAGCCAGAATGTCGTCACCAGCAGCACGTTTTCCGCGGTCGCGCGGATCTCATCGGCAGTGGCGCGCACGATGCCGGCCTGGGCGAGGCCGGTGAGTACGTCGCGCGTGCTCGCGCCGGCACGCGTGAGAATGCGGGCGAAATGCGCACGCAGCTTGCGGTTGCGCGAGAGGATGTCGACGAGGTCGCGGTAAAGAAAACGGTAATCCCACATGCACTCGAACACCATGTGCAGTTGCAGCCACACGTCTTCGAGCGTCGGCAGTCGGTCGTCGGGCACAAGCAGCGCCTCATCCATGCGCGATTCGAAGCGCGCGAAGATGTGTTCGACGATGTTTTCCTTGTTGCGGAAGTGGTAGTACAGGTTTCCGGGGCTGATTTCGAGCTCGTCGGCGATGTGATTGGTCGTGACGTTCGGCTCGCCTTGCGCATTGAACATGGCAAGGCTGACGTCGATGATGCGATTCTTGGTCTGGCGCGCCATGTTCGCGCGGCCCGATCAGGCGCCAAGTTTTTTCACGAGATCGATGTACTTCTGTTGCGCATCGTCCGCTTTTACGCCCTTGAGTTTTGCCCACGCTTCGTATTTGGCCGTGCCGACGAAATCGAAGAAGCCGGGCTTCGGCCCGGAGACGTCGCCTTCGGAGCCTTGCTTGTAGAGCGCATAGAGCTTGAGCAGCGTGTCGTTGTCCGGTCGTTGCTTGAGCTGCTTGGCGTCTTCGCTCGCTTTTTCGAATTTCGCTTTCAGGTCGGCCATGATGGTTCCCGGTGGTATGCCGCGATTCTACGCAGGCACTTGCGATCGGGTCAACGCGAAACGAAATCAAGCGTCGCCGCGATGGATCGCTTTCGTACCTTGAGCGTTGCCATTGCAAAGCAGGCAAACAGGCGTTTCAATGTGAGGGAGGGGAGGCGCGATCCGATGGGCGATCGCTCGATGCGCAATCAACGACAGGGTTGAAATCATGACTTATTTCATTACCGGCGCGACAGGATTCATCGGTCGTCATCTCGTGGAGAAACTGTACGCGCGCAAGGGCACGATCCACTGTCTGGTGCGTCGTGGCTCGATGGAAAAATTCGAGGCGCTGCGCGAGCGACTCGGCGACGACGGCAAGCGCCTCGTCGCCGTGCAGGGCGATATCGGCAAGCCGCATCTTGGCTTGACGCCGGCGCAGCGCAAGGCGCTCACGGGCAAGGTCAAACATTTTTTCCATCTCGCCGCCATTTACGACCTCGCTGCCGACGCAGAGAGCCAGCACAAGACCAACGTCGAAGGGACGCGGCATGCCGTGCAACTTGCCGGCGAGATCAAGGCAGGCTGCTTCCATCACGCGAGTTCGATCGCCGTTGCCGGCCTGTACCCGGGCGTGTTCCGCGAGGACATGTTCGATGAAGCCGAAGACGTCGATGCGAATCCGTACTTCAAGACCAAGCACGAGTCCGAGGCGATCGTGCGCAAGGAGTGCGCGCGGCCCCATCGCATTTATCGCCCGGCGATCGTGCTCGGCCATTCGCAGACCGGCGAGATCGACAAGATCGACGGCCCGTACTATTTCTTCCGCACGCTGAAGAAGCTGCGCCAGATGCTGCCGGCGTGGATGCCCGTGCTCGGCATCGAGGGCGGGCGCGTCAACATGGTGCCGGTCGATTTCGTCGTCGATGCGATGGACCACATCGCGCACAAACCCGGCCTCGATGGCGGCGTGTTTCATCTGACCGATCCGGCACCGCTGCGTATCGGCCAGGTGCTCAACATCTTCGCCCACGCCGGGCACGCGCCGCAGATGTCGATGCGTCTCGACGCGCGCATGTTCGCGTTCATTCCGGCCGTGGTGAAGCAGGGGCTGGCGAGCCTGCCGCCGATCAAGCGCTTCGTTGGCGCGGTGCTGCGCGACCTCGGCATTCCGGCCGAGGCGCTCAAGCTCGTCAATTATTCCACCCGCTTCGATTCGCGCGAGACCGAACGCGCGCTGCGCGGCTCGAAGATCAAGCTGCCCAGGCTCGACAGCTACGCCTGGCGCCTGTGGGATTACTGGGAGCGTCACCTCGATCCCGACCTGTTCGTCGACCATTCGCTGAGCGGCAAGGTCAAAGGACGGCGCGTGCTGATCACGGGCGGCTCCTCGGGCATCGGCAAGGCGGCCGCGCTGAAGATCGCCGGCGCCGGCGGCACCGTGCTGATTTGCGCGCGCGGCGCCGACGAACTCGCCGAGGCGAAGAAGGAAATCGAAGCGGCAGGCGGCGTCTGTCACACGTATGTGGCCGATCTTGCCGAACTGAAATCGGCCGATGAGCTGGTCGCGAAAATCATCGCCGAGCATGGCGGCGTCGATATTCTGGTCAACAACGCCGGCCGTTCGATCCGCCGCGCGATTGCGTCGAGCTACGATCGCTTCCACGATTTCGAGCGCACGATGCAGCTCAACTATTTCGGCTCGTTGCGCCTGATCATGGGTTTCCTGCCCGGCATGACCGAGCGTCATCGCGGCCACGTCATCAACATTTCCTCGATCGGCGTGCTGACCAACGCGCCGCGCTTCTCGGCCTACGTCGCTTCCAAAGCCGCGCTCGACGCGTTCTCGCGCTGCGCGCAGGCGGAGTTCTCCGACAACGGCATCCACTTCACCACGATCAACATGCCGCTGGTGAAGACGCCGATGATTGCGCCGACCAAGATGTACGACTCGGTGCCGACGCTGACACCCGAGGAAGCCGCTGACCTGATCGCCGAGGCAATCATCGAGCGCCCCGTGCGCATCGCCACGCGCACCGGCATCTTCGCCCAGTTGCTCTACGCGGTCGCGCCGCGCTTGTACGAGGTGATCATGAACACCGCGTTCCGCATGTTCCCCGATTCGGCCGCGGCCAAGGGCATGAAGGGCAGGGGCGAATTGGAACAAGCGTCGCCGACCAGCGAGCAAGTCGCATTCGCCGCGATCATGCGCGGCGTACACTGGTAGCTGCGCTTTCAATGGGGGCGTTCGCGTCGCGCGAGCGCCCCGTGACTTTTCGCCCATGTCGGCGCAACGCGCAGGGCGTAGGGTTCCAACCCTCAAATTCGAGAAACCACGATGCGTATCCAACATTCCCGTGCTGTTGCGACCTTCGCCGTGGCGGGTGCTGTCGTGCTTGCCGCTTCTGCGTATGCCGAGAAGCCCGTGGCAATCCACGGGGTGGACCTCGCCGGCATTAACCATGCGGTCAAACCGGGCGACGATTTCTTCGACTACGCCAATGGCGCCTGGATCAAGACAAACGAGATTCCGGCAGATCGCTCGAGTTGGGGCGCGTGGGGCGTGCTGGCCGAGCGCAACAATCAGCGCGTGCGCGATCTGATCGAGGGCGCCGCCACGGCCAAGGCGGCCGATGGCGCCGACGCGCAGAAGGTCGGCGACTTCTATGCGAGCTATATGGACGAGGCGGGCATCGAGGCCAAGGGCCTGACACCACTCAAGCCCGATCTCGACCGCATCGCCGCGATCGAGGACAAGGCCGCGCTGGCTAAGTATCTCGGCACGACGCTGCGCGACGACGTCGATGCGCTCAACGCAACGAACTTCTATACCGACAATATTTTTGGCGCATGGATCACGCAGGCGCTCGATGATCCGGATCGCAACGTGCCCTATCTGCTGCAGGGCGGCCTCGGCATGCCCGACCGCGACTACTACGTCTCCGATTCGCCGAAGATGGCCGATCTGCGCACGAAGTATCGCGCCCACATCGCCGCTTTGCTGAAGCTCGCCAAGATCGTCGATGCCGACGCCAAGGCCGCGCGCATCTTCGCTCTGGAAATGAAGATCGCGAAGGCGCACGCGCCGCGCGTCGATTCCGAAGACGTCCACAAGGCGAACAATCCGTGGAAGCGCGCCGATTTCGCGAGCAAGGCGCCCGGCCTCGACTGGAATGCGTACTTCAAAGCCGCAGGTCTGCAAGCGCAGAACGATTTCTACGTTTGGCAGCCCGGCGCGATCGCGGGTATCGCGGCGCTCGTCGGCAGCGAATCCATCGAAACGTGGAAGGATTATCTCGCGCTGCGCCTGATCGATCGCAATTCACCGATTCTGCCCAAGGTTTTCGTCGAAGAAAATTTCGCGTTCTACGGCACGGCGCTCAGTGGCACACCGCAGATTCGCGATCGCTGGAAGCGCGCGGTGGCCGCGACCAACGGCTCGCTTGGCGAAATCGTCGGCAAGCTCTACGTCGAAAAATACTTTCCGCCCGAATCCAAGGCCAAGATCGAGGCGATGGTTGACGACTTGATCAAGGCCTATCACGCGCGCATCGAGAAACTCGCATGGATGTCGCCGCAGACGAAGGAAAAAGCATTGGCCAAGCTCGCCACGCTCAAGGTCGGCGTCGGTTATCCGGACAAGTGGCAGGACTATTCTTCGCTCAAGATCGTGCTTGGCGATGCGTACGGCAATGCACAGCGCGCGCAGGAATTTGCTTACAAGCAGGCACTGGCAAAACTCGGCAAGGCGCCCGATCGTGGCGAATGGGTGATGACACCGCAGACGATCAACGCCGTCAACCTGCCGCTCGCGAACGCGCTGAATTTTCCCGCGGCGATCCTGCAGCCGCCATTTTTCGATCCGCAGGCCGATGCGGCGGTCAACTTCGGCGCGATCGGCGCGGTCATCGGCCATGAAATCAGCCATAGCTTCGACGATCAGGGCAGCCAGTTCGACGCACAAGGCCGCCTCGTCAACTGGTGGACGCCAGACGATGCAAAGCATTTCGAGGAAGCCGGTGCGCGCCTCGTCGCCCAGTTCGATGCGTACAAACCCTTTCCCGATCTGGCCGAAAACGGCAAGCAGACGCTGAGCGAGAACATTGCAGACGTCGCCGGTCTGTCGGCTGCGCACGACGCCTATCTGCTGTCGCTG
>JAFEFR010000404.1 GCA_018240485.1 Pseudomonadota bacterium | reverse complement strand
GGTCAAGCAGGCTTACGTCGATCCGGTCGACGACAAGACCCTGATGCAATCGGCGGTCAAGGGTTTGCTGGCCAATCTGGATCCGCACAGCGAATATCTCGACGAAAAGGAAATGGCCGAATTGTCCGAGGAGACGACGGGCAGTTACAGCGGCCTCGGCGTCGAGGTACTTGCGGTGGATGGGGCGCTGCGCGTGATCGCGCCGATCGACGATTCTCCCGCCGCACGCGGCGGCATCAAGCCGGGCGACACGATCGTGCGCATCGATGGCAAGCCGATCACGTCGGAGAATGCGAGCGAGGCGTCGAACCTGCTGCGCGGCAAGGCCGGTACGCCGGTCGCCCTCGGCATCGTCCATGAAGGCGCGAATGCGCCGATCGAGATCAAGCTCGTCCGCGCGGCGATCCGCGTCGCCAGCGCGAAAGCGCGCTGGATCGAGCCGGGCTATGCCTATTTGCGCATCGCCCAATTCCAGGAAAATACCGGCGGCGAGGTCAAGCGCGCGCTGGCCGCAATCGGCAATGCAAACACGCCGATCAAGGGCCTCGTCCTCGATCTGCGCAGCAACCCGGGCGGCCTGCTGACCGCGGCGGTCGAAGTCAGCGACGATTTTCTCGACAGCGGCACGATCGTGACGACGAAAGGGCGTCTGAAACAGTCCGACCTGAGCTTCAGCGCAACCCCCGGCGATCTGATCGACGGCGCGCCGATCGTGGTTCTCGCCGACAACGGCACGGCTTCGGCGGCGGAAATCGTCGCCGGCGCGCTCAAGGACAATCATCGCGCCTTGATCATGGGTCGACGCACGTTCGGCAAAGGTTCGGTGCAGACCGTGCTGCCGCTCGACGACACTCACGCGATCAAGCTGACGACGGCGCGCTACTACACGCCGAGCGGTGTCTCGATCCAGGCCGAGGGCATTCGCCCCGACATCGAACTGGGCGATCTCAAACTGGTCGCGCGCGATACGCCGCCGGGTTACATCGTCGGCGAACGCGACCTGCCCAATCACCTCAAAGGTGCGAACGAGAAAGAGGGCAGCGACGACAAAGCCGCTGCGCGCGACAACCTCGATGACTATGCGCTCAGCGAGGCGGTGAATGTGCTCAAGGGGCTGACATTGCAACGCAAGCCCGCCCTTCCCGCCGCAGAAAAGAAGGGATGACTGCGCGAATCAGGGCTTGCGCAGCGGCGGGGTGATCGGAAACGGCGTAACGACTCGCTCGCCGCTCGCCGCATCGCGAATGACCAGCGGCTCGCACTTGTTCACCTCTTCCACGCGTACGATGCACTGGATCGGCAAATGCAGCACGCGGGTATTGCCGAATTCTTCGCGCAAGCGCTCTTCGGTCGGATCGATCACGACGCTTTCGCCCTGTTGGTCGAACACGATGTCGCCGACTTCCGTGAAACCCCACAGCGCGCTCGATGCCACGTGGCGGGCGTAGAGTTCCAGCGTCTTGCCCTGACTCAAAAAAGTGACCTTGTACAGTTTCTTGTTTTTCATGCGCGTATTCTCGCATGACCGGCACGAAGGGGGATTCGCGGCGATTCAGGAGCGCAATCGGCGGAGGATGGCTGGCCGGGAAATCAAGGCGAACAACATGCCGACCGCAAAGCCGGCAATGTGCGCCCACCACGCGATCGCACCGTAGGCGGGGCCGACGAAGGCAAAAGCGATTTGCAACAGGGCCCAGAAACCGATCAGCAGCGGAGCGGGAATCCGCACGAACTCAAGAAACATGCCGAGCGGCAACACCAAGCCCAGGCGCGCGCGCGGGAACAGGCCAAGATAGGCGCCGATGATCGCCGACACGGCGCCGCTGGAGCCCACGATCGGTGCGCTGGTGCTGGCCAGCATCGTCGCTTCGACGAGATTGGCCAGTGCCCCTCCGAGCAGAAACAACAACAAAAACCGCCACGCGCCGAGCGCGCGCTCGGCGGGCACGCCGAAGATCATCAGGAACAACAGGTTGCCGGCCAGATGCAGCCAACCGGCATGGATGAACAGCGAGGTCGCAAGACGCAGCCAGCGAAGTTCGATCAGTTGCTGCCACAACGATGCGTTGGCGTCGATGAGTCGAGTCGGCACCGTCCCCCAATGTCGCACGAACTCCCAGCGCAGATTTTCCGGCATGAGGACGAGCCAGAAGAACTGCGCTGCGCAAACGCCAATGATCGTGAGCGTCGCCCAGGGCAGAAACGATTTGCGTGGTCGCTCGACAGTGACGAACATGCGGGCAATCGTCGTTCACGAACCGGGGCGTGGCAACAACACGCGTCGCCCCTGGAATTCCAGCACGAGTCCGTCGGGGCGGATTTCCTGCACGGTCACGCCTTTCAAACTGTCGCCTTCGACCACGCGCGTGCCGTCGATGATGACGAAGCGGTGCTTCGGGTCCGCCGAGTACACCTGCATCGTGATGGGCAAGGCGGGTAAGGCGCTGCGCACGTTCGCGGGCAAATCATCGAGTGTTGGCACGTCGTCTGCGCGCGGCGCCGGTACCGAGGCCGCCTTGGCGGTGGCGGGCGGCGAAGTCGGGGGGGCCGGCGCGAACGGAGTAGCGGGGGTGCTGGCGACGGGCGCGGGCGGCGGCGCTGGAGGCGGAGCGGGCGCGGGTGTCGATGGGTGCGGCAACGCCGTTGGTGCCGGCGCGGTATTCGGGATGGTCGTCGCGAGACGAGGCGAGGCGGCAGGTTTCGGCGCAGGATGTGTCGTGGCCGACGACTCCGACGACGGAGACGGCGCGCTCGGCAGCGCCTTGATCGGCGCCGGCTTGTCGTGTGCGAAGGTCGCTGCAGGCGTTGCGGAAGGCGGGTGCGGACGCAAGGAATACCAGCCGAGGCCGCCGGCCAGCAGCGCGGCGATGCCGAGTGCGAACCACGGGGCCGAGCCGTGCGAGCGACGCGTTGCCGTGATCGGCGTGCCGAGGTTCGGCATTTCA
>JAFEFR010000403.1 GCA_018240485.1 Pseudomonadota bacterium | reverse complement strand
GTCGATCAACTCGGTCGCGACGGGCGCTTGGCCTCACGCGAGCAAGTCGCGCACTTGCAGGCGATTCGCGCGTGGTCCAAGCGCACGGGTTCGGGCGATCGCGGCGAGTTTGCCGAAGTGCCGGAGGATTCGCCGCTGTGGCCGCGCGTGACCTCGACCGCGGAAAATTGCCTCGGTGCGGAATGCCCGATGTATGCCGACTGCTTCGTGGTCAAGGTGCGCCGCGCCGCGCAGGAGGCCGATCTCGTCGTCGTCAATCATCATCTTCTGTTCGCCGATCTTGCGATGAAGCAGGAAGGCTTCGGTGAAATCCTGCCGGGCGCACAGGCCTTCATCCTCGATGAAGCGCATCAGATTCCCGAACTGGCCGGCGGTTTTTTTTCCACCAGCGTGACCTCGCGCCAGATCAGTGAACTGGCCCAGGACACGCTGGCCGAGTGCGCGTCGGTGACGGGCGCATTGGCGACCCTGCGCGAGCCGATCGAGGCCGTGGCGCCGGCGCTGCGGCGCTTGCGTCTGGCGCTGGACTCGCTGCCGCCGAAGGGCGCCTTCGATCTGCTCGATGGCAGCGCGGATATCGAAGAAGCCTTGCGCGCGATCGAGGAGGCGCTTGCCAAGTTGGTCGATGCGCTGGCGCCGCATACCGAGCGTTCGCGCGGCATGGACAGCGTGCATCAACGCGGTGAGGCGCTTTGCCAGCGGCTGCATACCGTGCTCGATGGCAGCGCGCACGAGGCAGTGCATTGGTACGAACTGTCGCAGCATGGCTTTGCCTTCCACGCCACGCCGCTCGACCTTGCGCCGCCGATGCGCGCGCTGCGCGAAGCCGCGCATGCGAGCTGGATATTCACTTCGGCCACGCTGTCGGTAGCGGGCGATTTCCGCCACTTCGCGCGCCAGCTTGGCCTCGACGATCCGCTGGCGCTGAGCCTTGCCAGCCCGTTCGACTATGCACGTCAGGCGCTGGCCTATGTGCCCAAAGGATTGCCGGATCCGAACGCGCAGGATTACACCGAGCGCGTCGTCGCGGCCGCACGGCCCGTGCTCGACGCCTCGCGCGGCCGCGCATTCCTGCTGTTCACCTCGCATCGTGCGCTGCGTCGCGCGGCGGAACTGCTCGTCGACTGTACTTTTCCACTTTTTATCCAGGGCACGGCGCCACGGCACCAGTTGCTGACCGAATTCCGCGAATCGGGCAATGGCGTGTTGCTGGGCGCCGCGAGTTTCTGGGAAGGGGTCGACGTCGCCGGCGAAGCGCTCAGTTGCGTCGTCATCGACAAACTGCCGTTCGCAGCGCCGGACGATCCGGTGCTCGTCGCGCGCCTCAACATGCTGCGCGAAAATGGCGGCAATCCGTTTTTCGACTGGCAAGTGCCCGCTGCCGCGATCGCACTCAAGCAAGGGGCGGGGCGGCTCATTCGCGACGTCGCCGATCGCGGCGTGCTGGTGCTGTGCGATCCGCGGCTGCTGAGCAAAGCGTACGGCAAACTGTTTCTGCGCAGCCTGCCGCCGATGCCGTTGACGCGCGAACTCGACGACGTGCAGGCGTTTTTCGGCGAGGCGGTCGAGCCGGGAGAGGCTACGACTCACGGGAAATGATTTGCCCATGCGCAAGGGCGTTGCGAGCAGGTGGCGATGTCAGGTGAGGGTCGGAAGGCGGACACAATTCGCCTGCGAACGCGCATCTCGCGGTTCGTGCCGGGGTTTGTGATGGCATGCATTGCTGCCGCGCGTCCGCCGGGACGCAAGCTGGATTGGTATGCTTGCACGCCCCATGATTGGCCGCTCCCGCCGGGAGCGGGAAAGATGAGAACTCCTGCATGAACCTGCTCGCCATCGACACCGCCACCGAAGCCTGCTCCGCGGCATTGAGCGTGGGCGATGCGATCATCGAACGCAGCGAATTGGCCCCGCGCCGGCATGCCGAGTTGATCCTGCCGATGATCGAATCCTTGCTGGCGGAGGCCGGGCTTGCGCGCCGCGATCTCGGCGGCATCGCGGTCGGGCGCGGCCCCGGCGCGTTCACCGGCGTGCGGTTGGCGATCTCGGTCGCGCAGGGGCTGGCGCTGGGGCTGGACGTGCCGGTGGTGCCGGTGTCCTCGCTTGCCGCACTCGCGCTGGATGCGCCCGACGATGCGACGCATCGCGCGGCGCCGATTCTCGCCGCGATCGACGCGCGCATGGGCGAGATCTACGCCGGTGCATTCCGGCGCACCGACGACGGCCTCGTCGAGGCGATTTCCATCGAAACCGTCGGTACGGCGGAAAAATGGAACAGGCCACAAAGTGTACAAAGCAACTCGGTACGCTGGAGCGTCGTCGGCAGCGGCTGGGCCGCCTATCCCAGCGCGCTGGCCGCGCGCCTGCCCGCACCGCCGCTCTTCGCCGACGGCGCGCGCTTTCCGCAAGCGCGTGCCGTGCTGCGTCTGGCCATGCCGCGCTTCGCTCGCGGCGAAGGCGCTGCGCCCGACGCGGCGCTACCCGTGTACCTGCGCGACAAGGTGGCGCTGACCCTCGGTGAGCAGCGCGCGTCGTCTTGACGTCGCAGGCGACCCGAGCGTGACGGCGCTGTCAAAACTGGAAATAGATGAACGGGATTTTCGCGTCGAGTTGACCGAATAGTTCGATCAGAATCAGCGCACAGGCGCCGCTTGCGACCACGGCGCGGAAGCTGGCGCGCTCGACCAGCCAGTCTTGCCAGCGGCGATCGCGGTCGAGCCAGCAGAAGGCGAGCGCGAGCAGCGGCACGAGCGCAATCGCGGGGTGAGCGGCAACGAGTTGCATGTCGGGAAGTGCGGCAAGGGCATGCAGTGTTTTCAGTGTGCTGGCGAAATCCGGCGCGCGAAACGGCACCCAGCCGAGCGCGACGAGCGCAAAGGTCAAGGCGATCCAGAACGGTTGTAGCCAAGGACGATCGACGATATCGCCGATGCCCGCTGCGGCCACCCCGCGTCGCCAGAGCCGATGCAGGCCGAGCAGCACGCCGTGATATAGCCCCCAGAGGGCGAAATTCCAGCTTGCGCCGTGCCAGAGGCCACCCAGGCCCATGACGATGAGCATGTTCAGATAGGTGCGCGCTTCGCCGCGGCGATTGCCGCCGAGCGGAATGTACAGATAATCGCGCAGCCAGCTCGACAGCGAAATGTGCCAGCGGCGCCAGAAGTCGGCGATGTTGGCGCTCAGATACGGGCGCTCGAAGTTCGAAGGAAAGCGGAACCCCAGCAGGCGCGCACAGCCACGCGCGATGTCGGTGTAGCCGGAGAAATCGAAGTAGATCTGCAAGGTGAAGGCAAGCACGCCGACCCAGGCCGGGACGCTCATGTCGTTCCAGTTTTGCCCATGAAAATACGCATCCGCGATGGGCGCGTAGAAGTTCGACAGGGCGATTTTCTTGAACAGACCCTTGAGGATTTCGCGCAGGCCCCAGCGCGCATCTTCGTCGGTCAGGCGCAGGGGTTGCCCGACCTGCGGGAAAAAATTCATCGGCCGGATGATCGGGCCGGCGATCAGGTGGGGGAAAAACGAAATGAACAAGGCGAAGTCGAGGGCGCTGCGCCGGGCTGGCAGGTCGCGTCGGTAGATGTCGACTGCGTAGGCAATGCCTTCGAACGTGAAAAAACTGATGCCGACCGGCAACACGATGCGCAAGACCATGCCGTTCGGATCGAAGTGCAGCAACGCCGCCAGCGTGTCGACGAAAAAATTGAAGTATTTGAAGAAACCCAGCGTGACCAGGTTGAACGCGATGGCGCAGATCAGCGCGCGCTTGCGTTTCGAGCCGGCGCTATCGGCGATCCACAATCCGAACAGCCAGTTCGCCAGCGTCGATGCGCCAAGAAGAAAAACGAAACGCACATCCCAGAAGGCGTAGAACACGTAGCTGGCGGCGACGAGCAGCCACTTGCCGGCGGTGGGGCGCAGCGCGGCGAGGAGGAGCACGCTCGCGGCGAAGAAAATCCAGTATTCGAAGGTGTCGAACAGCATGTGCGGTCAGGGTACGAGCGGCGCGACGATCTCGGCAAAGCGCTGTGAAAATGCCTCGCGACCGAGATGGTTCATGTGCAGGGTGTCGAAGAAGAAACCAGGTTTCTCGAACGACACGAAGGCATCGCCGGGGAGGATGCGAATCAGGCCGGCACGGCTCAGATCGAGCAGCGCCGCGTTGGGTTGCGCCGGGGCGACCAGCGTTCCGTGCCAGGGGCCGCGCGGTACGCTGAACACGAATACGGGGATGCCCTTGGCACGATATCGCGCCGCGATGCGCCCGATCCACTCGTGCTCGTAGGCGATGTTGGCAGCAAGCGTGTCTTTGCTGGCGGAAATTTTCAAGCCATGGAAATACGGTTCGAGTTTCGCTTGCAGTTCCTTGCCCTGCGCGCCCCAATCCGTGGGCATGTCGAGCGTGTCGTCGATGGGCAGATCGGGCAGGGCGGTATCGCGGCCGGGATAGCGGGCGGCCGCTTCGAGCCAGGCGGGCCGACTGTGCACGATTTCCCTGTACCGGCGCAGCGGATGCGCGATGAAATCCAGAATATCCAGACGCATCGCCTGCAATGGCAACAGGATGGTACGGCGCGCCCGCTCGCGTTCGTTGCGATCGAGAAACGTCGCGGGGTAGTCGAACAGATCGCTCAGGCGCAGCAGCGGCGCGGCATAGGACGAATCCAGCGAGTAATCGGCAAACAGCCCGGTCCAGTGCGCCGGATCGTAGTCGACCATCATGGCGATGGCGGCAAAGCGATCGCTCGCCGGATCGATTTCGCGCAGGAGGTAGTTCCAGACGCGCGGCGAGGTGCCGGCGATGGCGCCATTGACGAAATGCAGGCCGGACGCGCCGACCGCTTGATCGGCGGTTGGCGCGGAAAACCCTTCGCCGATCTGCGAATTGCCGAGGACGAGAATGTTTTTCGCGGCGGGATGCGTGTACTTGCGGATGAATTGCAGGTCGCCGACCGTGGCGCCGGCGGTCGAATTCATCTCGATCCATGGCGCGTAAAGCCCGGAGCGAAACACGAGGCCATCGAGAACCAGCAACACCAACACGAGGGCCGCAAGAAGTTTGAGCAGAGGAAGCAAGCGGGCGAACATCGTGTATCGATTCGATGGGTATTGCTGCGGAGGCGGGTTTTCGGAGCGCGAATTGTAGGCGATCGCGGTCGGCTTTGTCTGGGTAGTAATCTGGATAGCGGCGCGCCTTGGGCGGCGCTGAAATTCGCCACACCACTTCGCCGCTACGCGCTCGATGGGGAGTCAATCGTGCGCTATCGCCCCGGCAGGATCGGCATCGCGATCTTCCGCCGCGCGCAGTCCGTCGCAGGGATGGCAGCGGGCATAGCCGCTGTAGCCCGGCGGTTGCAGGCGTGCATCGCGATTGACGATGCCGACGACGTCGCGTTGCGCGTCGAGCAGCAGGAGTTGCGGCGGGTCGTCGGCGTTCGCGGCCGGCAGGCGAACGACGACGGCCGTTCCCGGCGGGCCGATCGCATTGTCGTCGATCGAGCGGGTTTCCAGCGTGGCATCGGCGACAACACGGGCGGCATCGGGCAAGGGGTGTCCGAGCCGTGTCGCGGCGCGCGTGGCGAATTGGGCGACGCGATTTCGCTTGAGCAGATCGATGCCGCGCAGGAATTCGTCGGTCTGCGTTTCGCCGAGCGAGGCGCCTTTTTCGATCACGCCGACTTCGCTGCCGGCGGCGGTGTTGTCGATCGAGCCGCGCACCAGTTGCGCGTAGATACGCCCCCCGTGTTGCGTCGGCTGGCCCACCAGCGGCAGCAGCAGAACGAAAGCGAACGTGGTTTTGGTGAATACGCTTGCTTTCGTTTTCGCGTTGCCGAGCGCGACGAGGGCGAGGCCGAGCCAGAACAGGCAAGGCCAGGGCAGGTAGCGGTTGGCGTAAATTTGATCGGGGAATTGGCGGAAATAATCCAGTCGCGAAACCGACACGATGGCGGCGGCGGTGAGGCCCAGCCAGGCGATGCCGAGCCCCAGCGCCTGCATGGGCGCGGTCGCTTCGCGGCGCAACGCGCTGCGCAGGCTGGCGGCGATCAGCGCCAGCATGCCGAAAGCGCCGAAGGCGGCATACGGCAGAGTGGCCGTGGATGGGTTCGAAAAATAAACGGCAGCGCTCGTGGCGATGCGGTGAATGCCGCCGCGCAGCGGGCCGGGCACGAGGCCGCTGGCATCGGGTTCGAGCAGGTATTTGAACAGTTCGACGAAGGGCGCACCGAGCCAG
>JAFEFR010000402.1 GCA_018240485.1 Pseudomonadota bacterium | reverse complement strand
GCGTTCGCCGGGCGTGATCGGCACGTTGCCGCCGGCGGTGGCGCTCGAACGCCTGCTCGATGGCACGGCCTTCGCCGCCGAATTCACCGATGCCGGCACCGTGGTGGTGGTGCCGCGAGGCGGCGCCAATGCATCGCCCGCGATACCGGCCTTGTCCGTCGCGCCGCGCGAGCCGGCTTCGTTGTCGTCGACGAGTGCCGCGCAACTGCATGCGGTCGTCGTCACCGGCTCGCGCATCCCGCGCACGCTGAGCGACGGGCCGACACCGATCAGCATGCTCACGGCAGAGGACATTCGCAACAACGGCTTCGCCAGCGCCTACGAGATCGTCACTTCGCTGACCCAGAATCTTGGCGCAGTCGACAACAACTCGAACACGAACGGCTTTTCGCCGGGCGCGATCGGCGTCGATCTGCGTGGCCTCGGGCCCAACCATACGCTGGTGCTGATCAATGGCCGTCGCATCGCCGACTATCCGCAGTCGTATATGGGCAACAGCAACTTCACCGACATTTCCGGCATTCCCGTCTCGCTGATCGAGCGGGTCGAAGTGCTCACCGGCAGCGCCTCGGCGGTGTACGGCTCGGATGCGATGTCCGGCGTCGTCAATTTCATCCTCAAGCAGAAGCTCGACGACACCACGCTGAATCTGCGCATCGGCAACACCCAGCATGGCGGCGCAGGCACGCAACGCTTGCAGATCGGCACCGGTTGGTCGAACGATCTCGTCGATGCCACGCTGGGCGTGGAGGTGTATAACCAGGCGCCGCTGTGGGGTTTCCAGCGCAGCTACACCGATTCGCGGCTCGATGCGCCGATGCCCTCGTATCCCTCGCCGGTGTTCGCGCGCATCGATGCGAACGGCAACTACCTCGATCCCGGCGCGGCCACCTGCGCCGCACTCGCCCATCTCGACAATGGCTCGGTGTTCCGCGCCTATCGCCCCGATCGCGGCTACTACTGCGGCAGCAACGAGGATGTCGGTTACGGCACGTTGATCAACGCTCGCCGCATGGCCAACCTGTATGCGTCGGCGCGCTGGCACTTGGGCGCGCATCTGGATGCCTTCGTCGATCTGCTCGCCGGCACCTCGCATCAGGAGAGTTACAACACGCCGCTGCAATGGCAGAACAGCGTGCCGCTCAACGGCGATGCCGCGCCGGTGCCGTTCTACAATCTGGCGACCGGACAAATCGAACAGTGGCAGCGCCGCTACTTCACGATCGAGGAGAACGGCGGCTTCGAGGCGGGCAAGATTCGCAACATCGCCAACAGCTACGCGATCAATGCCGGGTTGAACGGCACCTTCGCCGATACCGACTGGGCCTTTGAGTTGCTGCTCGGCCATGCGCAAAATCGGCTGGAAAGCAAATGGCCGGCGCTCGTTGCCGCCAAGGCGCAAGCGCTGTATCTCGGCCCCGCGCTCGGCATCGATCCGGGCAGCGGCTATTCCATTTTCGATGCGCCGATCGGTCGTTTGTACACGCCGTTGAGCGTGGCGGAATTCCGCTCGATCACGCAGGATTCGATCGATCGCGGCATGTCGCGCGCAGAGAACGTGAGCGCGACGTTGTCCAACCCGCAGTGGCTACCGCTGCCCGCAGGGCCGATCGGCTTCGCTGCCGTCGCGGAATTCGGCAACCAGTATTACGGCCTCAAGCCCGACCCGCTGTCGCTCGACGGCAGCTACTACGGTTTGCACAACACCGGCGCGGTCGGCTCGCGCGAGCATGCCGGGCTCGGCGCGGAATTCAAGGTCCCCGCGCTGCCCCATCTCGATATCGATGCCGCCGCCCGTTACGATCGCTACGCCTATGCGGCGACATCCTCGGGCCGCTTCACCTGGTCGCTCGGCATCGAGTATCGCCCGATCGAGCCGCTGCTTCTGCGTGCCTCGGCGAGCAGCGGTTTTCGCGCGCCCGATCTGGCGTACCTGTTCGCCGGGCCAAGCGGCGCCAGCTCGACCGGCATCGACTATTACCTGTGCGGCCAGCGCCAACCCGACGTACCGCTCGCGGCATGCCGCTACAACGCCATCGCCTTCAATGGCCGCAGCCACGGCAGCACGGCGCTGCGCGAAGAAACCAGCACCTCGCTGAGCTGGGGCTGGGTGTATTCGTGGAACGGTCTGGATCTCGCCGCCGACTACTATCGGATCGCGCTCGGCAACGAAGTGTTGTACCAATCCAGCGACTACATTCTGCGCGAAGAGGCGCAGTGCCGTCTGGGCGACATCGCGGCGACATCCGCCCTGTGCCGTCAGGTGCTCGGCCAGGTCGTGCGCAATCCGGCGAGCGATCGCGTCAACCCCGAAGGCATTACTTCCGTCCTGCTGTTGCCGATCAATGCCGCCGCCGATCGCACCTCGGGCGTCGACTTGAAGGCGCACTACCGCATCGAAACCGGGCGCGCTGGCCGCTTCGATGTCGACTTGGCGTATACCTACATCGCCACGCACACGCTGCGCCAGTTTCCGAATGGCCCCGTCGTGGATGAATTGCACGACCTCTACAACGTCGTCGCGCCACGCGATAAAGCCAGTTATTCGATCGCCTGGACGGGCGGCAAATTCACCGCGACCCTGTACGGCTACCGCTTGGGCGGGTTGCCCGACTGGGCGGGGACCCGACGGCTCGCCCCCACCTTCGTCTACAACGCCTCGCTGAACTACCGCCACGATGCGCAGACGACCGTGACCTTGCTGCTCGACAACCTGTTCGATTCGCCACCGCGCCGCAGCGGCGACTGGGTCAACTATCCGTTTTATCCCGGCCGCTGGTACAGCCCGCTTGGGCGCCAGGTTCTGCTCGAAGTGGATTATCGCTTCGGTACCGCCGCGAACTGACTGCGCGCCCGCATCCGCACGGTGCGCAGCCCTCTCAGCACCCGTCGTGCCCGCCGACGGTCGGTCGGCCCCGCACATTTCACGCGGATGACAGGCGCATTTCAAAATTCCGCCATTCATCCGTCTAGGTCACGACGCGGCAGTTTCGCCGCCTGCCTTGGGGATCGCCATGCATCATCACGGAGTTTCGAAACACACTCGCCTTGCGCTGCTCATCGCCATGGCCCTGCCGTTGACTGTCGCGCACGCCGCGGCAGCCGATGCGCAAACCGAAAGCGCGACGGCCAACGCCACGCCGACGGCGCAACTGGAAAAAGTCGTGGTCACCGGATCGAACATCCCGCGCGCCCAGGTCGAAGGTCCCGCGCCGATCACCATCGTCAGTGCGCGCGACATCAGCGAGCGCGGCTTCGCCACCACGGCGGATATCATGGTCTCGCTGAGCCAGAACCTCGGCGCGCTCGACAACAATCAGAATACGAATGGTTTCTCCAACGGCGCGCAAGCGGTCGACCTGCGCGGTCTCGGCCCCAACCACACGTTGATTCTGATCAACGGCCGCCGCATCGCCGATTACCCGCAGTCGTACAACGGCGAGAGCAACTTCACCGACATCAGCAACATTCCCGTTGCGCTGATCGACCGGGTCGAAATTCTCACCGGCAGCGCCTCGGCCGTGTACGGCTCGGATGCGATTTCGGGCGTGATCAACTTCATCATGAAAAAGAAGGCGGATGGCACCACGCTCGATTACCGCATGGGCACGACCCAACACGGCGGCGCGGCCTCGCAGCATTTCACGCTGACCTCCGGCTGGTCGAACGGCCCGTTCGACTCGGTGTTCGGTGTGGAAATCTACAATCAGGATCCGCTGTGGGCGTATCAGCGCGATTATCTTTCCTCGCGCACCTACGACCCGCGCTATGGCACCAGCCCGACGCGGGTGTACGCGCCGACCTTCGTGCGCCTGGATGGCGACGACAATTACATCGACCCGGGCCAGGCCACCTGCAACGCCCTGTCGTATCTCAATCAGGGCACGGTGCAGTATCTCAAGCGCCGCAGCTATGGCTACTACTGCGGCAGCCTCGCCGACGTGCGCTACGGCACCATGCAGAACGCCCGCCGCGCGGCCAACTTCTACGGCTCGGCGACGTACCACCTCACCGATCGCATGGAACTGTTCGCCGATGTGCAGTACAGCACCTCGCACCAGGAAACCTACAACACGCAGTTGAAGTGGCAGAACAGCTATCCGCTCAACGGCGATGCCTCGCCGACGCCGTTCTACAACACCGCCACGGGGCAGGTCGAGCAGTGGCAACGCCAGTATTTCACCTATGAGGAAAACGGCGGCCTCAAGCGCGCCATGATCCGCAACATCAACAACACCTACTCGATCAACACCGGCATCAAGGGCACGTTCGGCGACGCCTGGAACTACGAGGCGATGTTCAGCCATTCGCAGAACAAGCTCGAAGCCAAATGGCCGGCCCTCGTCGCCGCCAAGGCGCAAGCGTTCTATCTCGGGCCGGCCTTGGGTACCGATCCGGATTCGGGTTACCTGATGTACAACGCGCCGGTCAGCCGCCTGTACACGCCGTTGACGCCGCAGCAGTTCGCCTCGATCACGCAGGATTCGATCGACCTCGACAAGAGCCGCGCGGAAAATTACTCCGCCAAGATCAGCAACACCGAACTATTCCAGTTGCCCGCCGGCGCGGTCGGCTTTGCCGCCACGGCCGAATTCGGCAATCAGTATTTCGGTTTGAAGCCCGATCCGATGTCGCTCGATGGCAGTTACTTCGGTTTGCACAACACGGTTGCCGTGGGCTCGCGCAGCCACGCCGGCACGGGCTTTGAAATCAGCGTGCCGATCTTCTCGCAGCTCACCGCCACCGCAGCCGGCCGTTACGACCGCTACGAATACGGCCCCAACTCGGCGGGCAAATTCACCTACGCGCTGGGTCTGGAATATCGCCCGATCGATTCGCTGCTGCTGCGCGGCTCCTACTCGACCGGATTCCGCGCGCCCGATTTGTCGTACCTGTACGCCGGCCCGAGCGGATCGAGTTCCAGCGGCACCGACTACTGGCGTTGCGCCAAGTACGAGCCCACCGTCGATATCGGTGACTGCGACTGGAGCAGCGTCAGCTTCAACGGGCGCAGCAACGGCAGCATCAACCTGAAGAACGAAACCAGCAAATCGCTCAGTTACGGCTTCGTGTTCTCGCCGCTGCACAACCTCGACATCAACGCCGACTACTACATCATCAAGCTGGGCGACGAAGTCCAATATCAGGACAGCGACACGATCCTGCGTTGGGAAGCGCAATGCCGCCTTGGCCAGCTCGACATGAATTCGGGTCTGTGCAAGGCCGCTACCGGCCAGGTTTTCCGCAACGCCACGAACGACATCACCTCGGTGCTGGTGCTGCCGATCAATGCTGCCACGCATCGCACCTCGGGCGTGGACTTCAACATCCGCTACTTGTGGGAAACCGATCGCCTCGGCAATTTCGAGTTCAAGCTCGGCGGCACCTACGTCGTCACCAACCGCATCCAGAACTACGCGGGCGACCCGTTCGTCAACGAGCTGTCGGACTACTACGATTACGTGATCCCGCGCAGCAAGGCCAATTATTCGGTGAGCTGGGAGTACGGCGACTTCACCACCTCCGTCTATGGCGCACGCCTCGGCGGCCTGCCCAACTACAACGGCGACCAGCGCATGGGCCCGACCATGCTGTACAACGCAACGGCCAACTATCGCCTGGCGAAGAACGTCAACATCGGCGTTGCGGTGGACAACCTGTTCGACTCCAAGCCCGGCCACGACAACACCTGGACCTCGTATCCGTACTACACGCGTCGTTGGTTCAGCCCGCTGGGACGCGCGCTGTATCTGGATTTGAACGTGAAATTCGGCGGCAACGGCGGTTGATCGCGTCGCGGCAGCCATGCCGCCCGCCCCGATAGAAAGCGGCCTTCGGGCCGCTTTTTTTCTTCATTGGCGTTGATTCTCAGCGCAACCCAACAAGCCCCCTCTCCCCCAACGGCTCCATCGTTGGGGGAGAGGGCTTGCGTCGTGTGCCGAGAGTTCGCGCCGGTCCGGTTCGTTGTTGCCTGTGATTTTTTGCCCTGTCGCGCGAATCACGGTTTCGAGACGCCAACGGAACCGATGAAATGGAGCAGACTCTCCCAATGAGTACGGTGGATGCGGAAGCACAATTCCGAGAATTGCTCGAACACCACCGCGGCATCGTGTTCAAGGTGGCTGCGAGCTACGCGCGCGGCGCGCAGGATAGCGAAGACTTGGCGCAGGAGATCGCCGCACAGTTGTGGCGCGCGTTTCCCAAATACGACGGCACGCGCAGTTTCTCGACCTGGATGTACCGCATCGCGCTGAATGTGGCGATCTCGCATCTGCGCGAGCGCAGCCGTTACGACAGCGTCCACGAGCCGCTGGACATCGCCGTGCATGATGCTGCGGACAGCGCATCAGATGCACAGGCCGACGCGCGCGTGCGCGAGCTGCACCGCTGCATCGCGCGGCTCGACCCTCTCAACCGCGCCTTGTTGATTTTGTATCTGGACGAACGCAGCCAGCGCGACATCGCCGAGATTCTCGGCATCAGCGAAACCAATGTGGCCACCAAGATCGGGCGATTGAAACAACGCCTGCGCAATGACATGAGCGAGGCATGACGATGGAGACGATGATGGAACTGGATGAAATGAAATCCGCGTGGCAGATGCTGGATCGACACATGCAGCAACAATCTGCATTGAATTTGCATCGGTTTCGCGAAGAGAAACTCGACAAGGTGCGCAAGGGATTGCGGCGCGTGTATTGGGGCCATATCGCGCAAATCCTGTTCGGCGATGCGCTGATCTATTTCGGCATCATGGCCGCGATACACAACCGCGACGTGCCGCATCTGCTGGCTTGCAGTCTGTTCATGCTGGCCTACGGACTACTTACGGTGATTTTCGGCGGCGTAACCATTGGCAAAGTTTCCAACATCGACTACACGGCGCCGGTGCTGGATATCTCCAAGCGCATCGCCTCCCTGCGGCGCACCTACGTCATCGGCAATCGTTTCCTGGGTTTGCCGTGGTGGTTCTTGTGGATCGCCATCTTCGTGCTGGAGGTCAATGCCAACCTCGGTGCCGATCTATTCGTGACCGCCCCAGCCTTCATCTGGAGCAGCGCCGCAATCGGCGCGATCGGATTCGCCGTTACCGTTGGCTATCTGCGTTGGCGCGATGCACGTTCGACCGGAAAGCCGGATGGCAGCGACATCCCTCGTGGTCTGCGCGACGCGAAGTCCCTGCTGGACGAAATCGCTCGCTTCGAGCAACCCTGACGGTCCATTCATCCTTTCATCGCGAACAAGCGATATAATGCCCGCCCCTCCCCGCCGAGGGGCGCTGCATTTTCGCAAGTCGAAATCAGGCTCGGCGGGTCTTCGGGTTCCCTTTGCGAACCGCGCCCAGTGCAAACTGGAGAGACTTTAATGAATGCTGTTCTGAAATCCACCGGCGACTACAAAGTTGCCGATATGTCGCTCGCCGACTGGGGCCGCAAGGAAATCGACATCGCGGAAGCCGAGATGCCGGGCCTGATGGCGATCCGCAAAAAACACGCCGCAACCAAGCCGCTCGCGGGCGTGCGCGTGACCGGCTCGCTGCACATGACGATCCAGACCGCCGTCTTGATCGAAACCTTGAAAGACATCGGCGCCGACGTGCGCTGGGCCTCGTGCAATATTTTCTCCACGCAAGATCAGGCCGCCGCCGCGATCGCCGCGACCGGCACGCCCGTGTTCGCATGGAAGGGCGAGACGCTCGAAGAATACTGGGACTGCACGCTCGATGCGGTGACGTTCCCGGGCAACAAGGGCCCGCAACTCGTCGTCGACGACGGCGGCGACGTGACCCTGCTCATCCACAAGGGCTACGAGCTCGAACAAGGCGACAAGTGGGTGGATTCGCCCTCATCCTCGCATGAGGAACAGGTGATCAAGAACCTGTTGAAGCGCGTCGCCAAAGAGCGCCCGGGCTTCTGGACCGGCGTGGTCAAGGATTGGCGCGGCGTCTCCGAAGAAACCACCACTGGCGTGCATCGCCTGTATCAGATCGCCGAGGCCGGCAAACTGCTGGTGCCCGCGATCAACGTCAACGACTCGGTGACCAAGAGCAAGTTCGACAACCTCTACGGTTGCCGCGAGTCGCTGGCCGATGGCCTCAAGCGCGCGATGGACGTGATGCTCGCCGGCAAGGTCGCCGTGGTCTGCGGTTATGGCGACGTCGGCAAGGGCTCGGCGCATTCCTTGCGCGCGTACGGCGCGCGCGTGGTCGTCACCGAGATCGATCCGATCAACGCGCTGCAAGCGGCGATGGAAGGCTTCGAGGTCAACACCGTCGAATCCACGCTCGGTCAGGGCGACATCTACGTGACCACGACCGGCAACAAGGACGTGCTCACCCTCGATCACATGAAGAAAATGAAGGATCAGGCCATCGTCTGCAACATCGGCCACTTCGACAACGAAATCCAGGTCGATGCGCTCAAGGCGCTGGCTGGCGTCAAGCACGTCAACATCAAGCCGCAGGTGGACAAGTATACTTTTGCCAATGGCAACAGCCTCTTCCTGCTCGCCGAAGGGCGCCTGGTGAACCTCGGCTGCGCCACCGGCCACCCGAGCTTCGTCATGTCGAACTCGTTCAGTAACCAGACGTTGGCGCAGATCGACCTGTGGGCGAACAAAGACAAGTACGAAAAGACCGTCTACCGCCTGCCCAAGAAACTCGACGAAGAAGTCGCCCGCCTGCACCTGGAAAAAATTGGCGTGGTGCTGACCAAGCTCACCGCCGAACAGGCCGCCTACCTCGGCGTCGATGTGAACGGCCCGTACAAGCCGGAGCACTATCGCTACTGATCGGCTTGTAGTTCTCGAAGCTTGAAATGGAACGGGCGCCGCGAGGCGCCCGTTTTGTTTGGCTGTACGGTAACGGGGTCAGGTTGCCACTGTATACACGGCATCGCCGCATGAACTACGGCTTTGTGCCGGGCTTTTTTCTCCGGGCATTGTCACACCTGATTAGTGCTGAATCTCAGCGCGGAGCAAGCCCTCTCCCACGAGCCTGATCGGAGGAAAGGGTTGGGTGAGGGGGCGTTTTTTCGCTCTTGCATTGCCGAAGATCAAAATCCCCCCTCACCCCAGCCCTCTCCCCCAACGATAGATCTGTTGGGGGAGGGGGAGTTTGTTTGCTTCCACTGAGAATTGACGCGAATCAGGACGAATTATCATGGCTGATGGTCGTGGCTAATCAGGTTGTCACATCGAGATCGCCTCGTCATAACAACTCGCCATATCGCCGCGCATCACCTTCTTTCCACCCTCCGTCTGACTCGCGCGCGTGCGCACTCCGCGATCGTGAAGTGGCAGCCGGCCTGAATTCCAGTCATTCTCTCCGGGGTAGCCGCGAACGGGCGGCGATGCCATTCGCGCGCATGTGTCATATGAGGTCGTCGACAACATCATGCCGAAATTCACAAGCCGGATTCTTCTCGCAGCGCTGTCGGTTTTCGCAGCGCACGGGCAAGCGCAAGCCTGTCATATCGTCGGCTACGTCGGCGCTCGCAACTCGGGCGATACGTGGGATGCCGGCAAGGTCGACACGTTGATCTTCGCCTTCGCCGAAATAACGAAGGGCGAAGTCGGGCTGACCGATGTCGCAAGGCGCCGGCTGCAACCCGTGCTTGCGCTGAAGGCCAGCCATCCGACATTGCGCGTGGCCATCTCGATTGGTGGTTGGGCGGCGGGGGGATTTTCCGAGGCCGCGGCGACGGCGCAAGGTCGCGAGCGTTTCGCCCGCAGTGCGGTGGCGATGCTGCGCGCACAGCACGCGGACGGGCTCGATGTGGATTGGGAGTATCCCGGCCACCACGAAAGCGGGATCGCCGCGAACGCGCACGACCGCGAGAATTTCACCGCGTTGCTCGCGACGACGCGCGCGGCGCTGGATCGGGCGTCGGAACAAGACGACCGGCACAACGCCGATCGCTACACGCTCAGCATCGCCGTGGCCGATGCGGAGTTCGTCGATCACGTCGACATCGCCGCCGTCGCCAAACAAATCGACTGGTTCAACCTGATGACTTACGACTTCGTCAACGCGATGACGCCGACGACCGGCCATCACGCCGGGCTGTATGCTTCGGCGCTGACGCCACCCACGGCACGGACCGGTGAACGCGCCGTGGAACAGTTTCTCGCTGCGGGTGCGGAACCGGCAAAACTCGTGCTCGGCGCCGCGTTCTACGGGCGCGAATTCGACGGCGTGGAGCCGGCGCACGATGGCCTCTATCAACGTTATTCGCATTTCGTGGCGTTTCGCAGCTGGTCGTCGCTGCGCGCGGGCTTCATCGACCGCAACGGGTATCATCGACATTGGGATGCGGCGGCAAAGGCGCCGTTTCTGTGGAATGCAACCACGCATCGTTTCATCAGCTACGAGGATGCGCAGTCGCTGCACGCGAAGGCGAACTACATCCGCACACAGCGATTGGGTGGCATCATGTACTGGTCGCAGGATCAGGATCCGCAAGGCGAGTTGCTCGACGTGCTCTGGCACGACATGCAGGCCGCGTGCGGAAGGCCCTGACGCATTTCGTGGAGCCGAAACGTGTCGACAAATTTTTCGCACAACGTCATGCGCATGCTTGCTATCGTCGCGTTTGCCGGCATCACCCCATTCGCGCAGGCCAAGCATCTGTACCGCTATACCGATGCGCAAGGCGTCGTGCACTTCACCGACGTGAAACCGCCAGACAACACGCCCGGGGTGCAATCCACGCTCGTGCGCACCGATGCGCAGCCGCTTTTGCGTACGCGCGAAGAAGGGCCGGATGAAGAACGTACCGTCGTCTTCGTCAACAACGCCGGCGGGCCGCTGACGATCGAAATCGACGTGACCGACCCGCGCAACGTGCGCACCGAGCCCGAAGTGCTGCCGGCACGCATCGTGTTGCCGGCACGCAGCGAAACCCGCGCGTTGCGCATCGTGGCGACCGATATCGCGGCCGGCTTTCGCTACGGGTACAAGTATACTTATTTGCCCGGCGATTACCGCGCGACGCCCGATGCCGACGCACGCTATGCGTTGCCTTTTCCTGCCGATCGCAGGTTTCGCATCAGCCAGGGTTTCGACGGCGCGTTCAGCCACAACGAAGCGCAGAACCGCCATGCCGTCGATATCGGCATGCCCGAAGGCACGCCAGTGCTCGCTGCGCGCGACGGCATCGTCATGACCGTCGACAACGACTACTACGGCAACGGCCTGGACCTGGACAAGTACGGCGATCGGGCGAACAACGTGCGCATCGTGCATGCCGATGGCACGATGGCCGTCTACGCGCACCTGCAACTGGAAAGCGCCCGCGTGCAAGTGGGCGATCGCGTGCATGCGGGGCAGGTGCTGGCCTTGTCCGGCGAGACCGGTTACACCAACGGCCCGCATCTGCACTTCGTCGTCCAGCGCAATGCCAACATGACCATGTTGTCGGTGCCGTTTCAATTCATCGGCGCGGACGGCAAACCCTTCGTGCCGAAGGAAGGCATGCCGCTCGGCGCGCCATAGCGCAGAGGCGTATTCGCCGCCATCCGATGTCGCGTCAATTCGTGTCGTTCGCACCCCCAAAAATCGAACCGGTCGGCACGTGTGTTGCCCGGGTTTGCGCGACGTGCCATGATGCCCCTCGCTTCCGTGCGATGGGGATCCAGGGAAGTGCAGGTTCTATTTGCCGCGCTTGATATCGAGTCAACTCTGGAGAACGACATGAATCGTTTCGCACGCCCGTTCCTGCGCACACCTTTTGCCCTTCTCGCTCTGGTCTCGATGGCGAGTTTCGCCGCCCCTGTCAGCCTGACGCCGGTGAATATCGCTGCCCAGGTCAACTCCGACCTGACCACCTACACCGGCGGCGGCAACTACCCGCAAAACGGCGGCTCGCTGGCCGTCGGTGCGATCACGTTCAATCTGACCGCCGGCTCCAACACCCGCACCTGGGTGGTGCAAACCTCGAACACGGCCGCGCAGACGTTCTCCATTCCGATCAATCGCACCGGCGTCACCACGGCGTACACGTTGATCAACTCGGCGAACGGCACCTGTGGGCAGGTCGCCGGCGAGGTAGATTTCGTCGGCGCATCGAGCACCTATGTCTACACGCTCACCGAAGGCACCAACATCCGCGACCATTACAACGGCGTGTACTGCAACACGGTGAGCGGCGCTGCCGGCACCGCCAACTTCGGCCCGGATCGCCTGGACATGCAACAGATCGCCCTGCCCGGCTCGTTCGCCACCGACACCTTGCTGCGCATCGATTTCAAGGGCAACGGCCTCGGCAACGGCGGCCCCTTCCTTGCCGCCATGGTGATGGACGGCACGCCTGCCGCAGCAGTACCGGCGCCCGCGCTCGGCTTCAACCTGCGCGTGATGCTGGCCACGCTGCTGCTCGCCCTGGGCGCTGGCGCACTCGTTCGCCGCCTGCGAATCGGGTGAGGTCGACGGCGCGAATGACGCAGTAAGCCTCGCTCAACGGCCTGTCGGCCATATCGGCGTTACGTCGATGTGAGCGACAGGCGTCCTTGCCCTCGCAACCCGTTCGATATTGCGCCAGTCGTCGCGCGCGCGTGGCGCGTGGTCGAGCACGCCGGCGAAATCGCCGTATTCGCAGTCGCCGAATGTGCGCCGGTCGCCCGCGCCTGGCGCGCGTTGTCGCTCAATCGCAAACGCCATTGGCCTGACAAGGCATGAATTCGACGGTGGCCATCGAGTAGTGCGCCGTCAACGGGTTGCGCGCCAGCACGATCACCGGTAGTGGTATGCGCAGCGAACCGGGGGAGTTCGCATAAACCGTGTCGATGCCGCTGGGGTAAATGCGAGGCCCCATCCTCAGTAGCAGTTTTCTTTGGAGCCCGCCCATGGCGCAACCGCCGCGCGAAGGCGACCCGCTATAATCCCGCGCTTTGTCGCCCACCTACCCCGGCCCGCATGAATCACGCTACCGAAACCCGCCGCCGGCGGACCTTCGCCATCATTTCGCACCCGGACGCGGGCAAGACCACGTTGACCGAGAAACTGTTGTTGTTCGGCGGCGCGATCCAGATGGCGGGCAGCGTCAAGTCGCGCAAGGCAGCCAAGCATGCGACATCGGACTGGATGGCGCTGGAAAAAGAGCGCGGCATTTCGGTGACCTCCTCGGTCATGCAGTTTCCCTACGAAGGCCGCGTCGTCAATCTGCTCGACACGCCGGGCCATGCGGATTTTTCCGAGGACACCTATCGCGTGCTGACCGCGGTCGACTCGGCGCTGATGGTGATCGACTGCGCCAAGGGCGTGGAAGAACGCACGATCAAATTGATGGACGTGTGCCGCCTGCGCGACACGCCGATCATGACTTTCATCAACAAGCTCGACCGCGAAGGCCGCGCGCCGATCGAATTGCTCGATGAAATCGAATCGGTGCTGAAAATTCCCTGCGCGCCGATCACCTGGCCGATCGGCATGGGTTCGCGCCTGAAGGGCGTATACCACCTCATCACCGGCGAGGTGCATGTGTTCGAGCCGGGGCGCAATTTCACCCGCCAGGATTCGACCATCTTCGCCTCGCTCGACGACCCCGCGCTCGAAGCCAAGATCGGCAGCGACATGCTGCGCGAACTGCGCGAGGAACTCGAACTGGTGCAGGGCGCCTCGCATCCGTTCGAGATCGAACGCTATCTCGCCGGCCGGCAGACGCCGGTGTTCTTCGGCTCGGCGGTCAACAATTTCGGCGTGCAGCTGCTGCTCGACTTTTTCGTCGAACACGCGCCGGCGCCGAAGTCGCATGCGACGACGACGCGCGAGATCGAAGCGACCGAGGCGGCGCTGACCGGCTTCGTGTTCAAGATTCAGGCGAACATGGATCCGATGCACCGCGACCGCGTCGCCTTCATGCGCATCTGCTCGGGCACGTTCAGCGCCGGCATGAAAGCGTTCCACGTGCGTACGGCGAAAGAAATGAAGCTCGCCAATGCACTGACTTTCATGGCCAGCGAGCGCGACATCGTCGAGCGCGCCTATCCGGGCGATGTGATCGGCATCCACAACCACGGCACCATTTCCATCGGCGATACCTTCACCGAAGGCGAGGCGCTGGCTTTCACCGGCATCCCAAATTTCGCACCGGAACTGTTTCGTCGCGCGCGCCTGCGTGATCCGCTCAAGATGAAAGCGCTGCAAAAGGGCCTCGCGCAGTTGTCCGAAGAAGGCGCAACGCAATTTTTTCGCCCATTGATGTCGAACGATTTGATCTTGGGCGCGGTCGGCGTGTTGCAGTTCGACGTCGTCGCCTACCGCTTGAAAGACGAGTACAGCGTCGAAGCCACCTTCGAGAACGTCAACGTCGTCACAGCACGCTGGATTCATTGCGCGGACGCGAAAAAACTCGAAGAATTCCGCGAGAAAGCCGCTCCCAACCTCGCTCTGGATGCGGCGGGCGAACTGGTCTACATCGCCCCCTCACGCGTGAATCTGCAATTGACCCAAGAGCGCTGGCCCGACGTGACCTTCGCCGCCACGCGCGAACACGCCAGCGCAGTGGAAGTGTAATTGCTTCCCTTCTCTCGCCGGGAGAAGGTGCCCGCAGAGCGGATGATGGAAGAGCCTCGCAGCATGTCGCCGCGTCGCACGCGGAAAACGGCTTTCGTGCCTCCGCCGCTGCTCACTGTGGCTGCCGGCATCGACGTCGCCGCACCTCACGGCACCGGCAATGCGGCGATGGCGTCCAGATTTTTTTTCGCGATGCGCGTGGACTCGTTTTTCTCGCCGTACTTGGCGAGAAGACGCGCGTAAGCACCGCGCGCCAACGCTTCGCCGCCGGTACGATCGCCGGTCATGCTGCGCGCGAGCCCGAGCCAACTCTCCAGCGAGCCGATGTCGTAGTGACCTTCGGGCAGACCTTGCCGGCTCAACGCCAGTGCGCGTTCGAGAATCGGCACGGCCTCTTGCGCACGATGTGCGCGAATCAGGCTCAAGCCGTATTTCTTGAACCCCAACGCTTTCCATTCATCCGCGTCGGCCAGATGCTCCGCCGCGAGATACCCGCGCTGCGCGTAGTCGAGCATCGCTGCCGGATTTTTGCGCTCGTACTCGATGGTGGCAAGATTGCTCAGCGTCCAGACGACATCGGCCGAATTTTCGCCAAGCAGTTCGATTTGTTTCGGCAGCACTTTACCGGTCAGCACGTCGACCGCTTCGTCCAGCTTTCCGTTGGCACGCAAGGCGGCGGCGAAATTGCCGTATTGGGTAATGGCGACCGGATCCGAATCCATGTGCGCGCCAGCAGCCAGCGCGATGGCCTCACGGTATTTCGCCAGCGCGGCCACGTCGTCGCCCTTGACGTGCAGGGCGACGCCATAGTTGTTGAGTGCGGCGGCGCGGTTTTTCACATCGTCCGGCGGCAATTCGACGAGCGCATGGTCGAACCAGTCGAACGCGGCCTGCGTGTCGCCGTTCTCGCTCGCGAGCTGGCCCAACAGCACCGCCGTGTTGCCACGTTGCTGCGCCGTGCCCTGCGCGAGCGCAGCGGTGCGCGCTGCGGTTGCGTTCTGCGCCGCACTTTTCAGATCGCCCAGATTGAATTGCGCGGCCGCCAGATCGTGCCGTGCATCGATCGCCAGCACGGGATCGCCGCCACGCTCCGCGGCTTGCAACGCCGCGATGGCGCAATCGCGCGCGGTAGTGAAGTCCGCCAGCGCACGATAGGTTTGCGACAGCACCAATTGGGTGGTTGCCGCCGTTTCGGGATCGCCGGTCAATTCCTTGTCCGCCAGCTTGCGCGCGCGCGCAAGCACATCGAGCACGGTCGCCTTGCGCCCCATGTCGGAGGGGTTCGCGGCCCCGAGCGT
>JAFEFR010000401.1 GCA_018240485.1 Pseudomonadota bacterium | reverse complement strand
TCGCCTTGCGGTGTTGCTCGAACCCCGCGTCGGCCTGAGCTGCCAAGGTCATCTGCTGTGCCATCATTTGCACCCCACAATTAGGTCATGCTTCGACCGCATGGCGAAATCAGAGTTTCCTTAGTGGGCCAGACTTCTTCGCCTTGGTACGGAATCGGGTAGCGAAGATTTTCGCGTGCGTCCATGCTGTTGGTCGCCAACGGCTGCAAGCGGTACGGGCCGCGCGACTCAATTTTCTCATCACGAAACTTGTAGTACTTGAGAACCTTCGGATCGGGCGGCAACTCAATGCGTTCGATAAGGTCTTTCTGCCGCGCGAAGCACAGAACGTATTCATGCAAGCCGACAACATGCTTGGCCTTCGCGCCTCCCCCGTAGGACTTTTTCCAGATCAGCGTCTGTATCCAGTTGTCCTCCCCAAACACCCGATCCATCAGCATGCCGAGCCGGAACAACTCGTTGTCGTCAATGGAAACAAAGATCACGCCGTCGTCGGCAAGCAGGTCGCGCGCGAGCACGAGGCGCCGATACATGAACTCCAACCACAGCGAGTGGCGGAAGCGGTGGGTCTTGTCGACGAAGCGGTCGTTGTAGACGAAATCGCGGTTGCCGGTGTTGTACGGCGGGTCGATGTAGATGCAGCGGATCTTGCCCGCGTGGGTCATGCGCAGCGCGCGCAGGGCGTCGTAGTTGTCGCCCTCGATGATGAGGTTTTGCCACGGCGCCGCACCGTGGCTCAAGGCCGGGTCGAGGTCGAAAGCGACGTAGTCGTCGTTGAGCGCCGCATCGGCGTCGATCTCCTCGCGCTCCCAGACGAGGCCAAGCTGCCGCTCCGCGTCGCGCCGTTCGAGCAGGCGGATCAACGTGTCCTTGTCGTATTCGGCGTATTTCGACATCGATGCGGCCATGCCCGGTTGCTGCGGCGAAGGTCGAATCATACCGGCTGGCACGCGGGCATGCTCGGGGCGCGGCCCGACAAGTCGCGTTTATCCGATGCCTCAGGCGGCCAGCTTCAACGTCGGATGCAGCCCGGCGCGCGAGGCAAGCGTCAGCAGCATGTCCAGGCTGAAGTCTTCCCATTTGCCACGCAGCAAGCGGGAGATGCGTGGCTGCGTCACGCCAAGCTGACGCGCGGCTTCGGCTTGGGTCCAGCCTTGGGCTTTCAGATGCTGTTCCATGCGAATCATGACCTCGGCGCGCAGCTTCATCACCTCGGCCTCGGCTGGATCGAAGCCCAGATCCACGAATACGTTGCCGCTGCTCTTGATGCGGCGGGTATCAGTCCAGCGAGGATCGGTTTTGGTCATGGCTCAGGCTCCTATCAATTTGTAGCGCTTGGCAGCGAGGTCGAGATCAGCGCGTGAGGTCTTCTGCGTTTTCTTCTGAAAGGCGTGCAGCACGTACACGGCGGCGGCAAACTTCGCAACGTAGATCGCCCGAAAAGTACCATCCGTATCACGAATGCGAATCTCGACTGCGCCGCCACCCACGACAGGCATCGGTTTGAAGTCCGTAGGCTCGCCGCCGAATTGCACCCGCATCAATTCCAGGCCCAGCTGGTGACGAACGGTAGCCGGCATGGCGCGAATATCGGCCTGGCTGGTACCAAGAAACTCGAGCGGCTTCATGCGCGGCACGATATCTTCATCGGCATGAATATGCAAATTTTTGCATTGCGCCCTCGCGCGCCGGTCTGCGCTGCCGCGCAAGAACTGCGACGGAAAAAGCCGGATTAGCGCTTTGTCTCACGGCGGGAGAGGGGGAATCCGCCAAGCTTCGAGGCGCAGCGGAAAAGAAAAACCGCGCTTGAGCGCGGCTTTTGGCATGCGGCACGACGTTGGATTTGCAGTGGTGGGCAGTACAGGGATCGAACCTGTGACCCCCACCATGTCAAGGTGATGCTCTACCGCTGAGCTAACTGCCCACTGCAAATCGAACGTCGTTGCGGCGCTCGAAAAGGACGTTTCGAGGGGGCGCAAGAATACCGGATGGGGCGGGGTAGGGCAACCTTTTTGTCGGGTTGCGCCCGGCCGCATGGGTGCTTCAGTCGGCCTTCTTCAGCGCCACCACCGAGTTCAGGCCGCCGAAGGCGAACGAATTGCTGAGCACGGCGCGCACGGCTTTCTCGCGTGCGGCGTTCGGCACATAGTCGAGGTCGCAGGCGGGGTCCGGGTCGAGGAAGTTCATCGTCGGCGGCAGGATGCCGTGGCGCAGCGCGCCGATGGCGGCGACCATTTCGAGCGCTCCGGCGGCGCCGAGCGCGTGGCCGTGCATGGATTTGGTCGAGGACACCGCAAGCGCGTCGGCATGCGTGCCAAACGTGCGCCGGATGGCCTTGGTTTCGGTCGGATCGTTGGCCGGCGTCGCCGTGCCGTGGGCGTTGATGTAGCCGATGTCCTCGGGATTGAGGCCGCCATCGGCAAGCGCGTTCTGCATCGCGCGCGCGACGGTGACCTCAGCGGGGAACACCATGTCGGCGGCGTCCGCAGTCATGCCGCTACCGGCGAATTCGGCGAGGATGGTCGCGCCGCGCGCTTTGGCGTGCTCCCATTCCTCGAACACGAAAATGCCCGCGCCTTCGCCGAGCACCATGCCTCGACGCTGCTTGCAGAATGGTCGGCAGGTATCGTCGGCGGTGACGCGCATGGCTTCCCAGGCTTTCATCACCGTGACGGTGACGCAAGCTTCGCTGCCGCCGGTGACGGCGAAGTCGACCTTGCCGCTGCGGATCATGTCCGCGGCCTGGCTCATCGCGTGATTGGCCGAGGCGCAGGCGCTGACCACGGCGAACGTCGGGCCGCTCAGGCCGAATTCGATGCCGATGTGACAGGCCGGGGCATTGGCCATGACGCGGATGATCGTGAGCGGGTGCATGCGCGGATTTTTCTCGGCGAAAAAACGGCGCGACTGTTCGTTGTGCGAATTCTCGCCGCCGATACCGCTGCCGACGAGGCAGGCGCTGCGCTCGCCGCGACCGTCGCTGCGGAAGTCGAGGCCGGACTGGGCGACGGCTTCGCGTGCGGCGATGAGGGCGAATTGGGAAACGCGGTCGAGCAGCGGCAGGCGCTTTGCGTCGATGTGCGCGGCGGGGTCAAACCCACGCACTTCGGCGGCTATCTTGACGTTGAGCTGATCGGTTTCGATGTTTTCGATCGGGCCGATACCGCTGCGGCCTTCTCTCATCGCCGCCCAGGTGGCGGTGGCGGTATGGCCGAGCGCGGTGATCGCGCCCATGCCGGTGATGGCGACACGTCGTTGCGAATGCACGGTGGTTTTCTTGTGGCCGCTCTCAGCCCTGCGCGGCGGGGGCATCGCCGGCGGCTTTTTCCGCGACGAGTTTCTCCACCGCCTCGACCAAGCCGCGCACCGAGTTGGTGTCGAAGTTCGGGTCGCGGTCGGGCATCGTAATTTTGTAGTGGTCTTCGATCTCGAAAATGATCTGCACCGCGTCGAGCGAGGTGATTTCCAGATCTTTCAGGGTCGAGTCGAGCGTGACCTTGCTCGCGTCGATGTTGGCTTCCTTGGCGATGATGGCGAAGACGGTATCCTGGACTTGACTCATGTGAGGTCTCCGTGGGGTGCGGCAATGATAGCGCACAAGCGCGCCGGCGGATCGAACGGCTAAGCCCGGGTTGCGGCCTTGCTCTCGACGAGGCGTTTGAAGAAGGCGGCACTGCGTTCGATCACGATGTCGCGCTCTTGATCGACCGTGATCATGTGGTAGCTCTTGTCGAGAATCTGCGTTTCGTGCGGGCCGCGCAGTTCGCGCTCGAGATGGCGCACGTTGGCGAGACTGGCTACGTCGTCCTCGCGCGCATGCAAAATCAGGCTGGGCGCGACGACCTGCGGCAACAGCTTGCGCACGCGCCAGGACAACCGATAGAACTCCGCGAGCGAGGGCCACGGGTTGCCGGGCAGACCGCCTTCGTCGCTGTGTCCGCTCAGCATGGCGCCAGCGATCCGCTGGCGGATGCGTTCGTCCTTGATGCCGTAGGGAAATTGCTCGTGAAAATGGGTGTGCTTGCCGATGCCGAGGCTGACCGCCATCGGCAGCAGAAACGAGAGATGCTTGCCGTACCAGGGAATCGTCCAGCCGTCGTAGCGGAAGGTCGTTCCGTACAGGCCGAGGCCGGCGACTTGTTCGGGCCTCTCGGCGGCAAGGCGCAGGGCCAGCAACGAGCCCATCGACAGGCCGGCGACGAACAGGTGATCCACTTGCGCGGCGAGCTTGTCGGCCGCATCGCGCACGCTCTGGAACCAGTCGCTGCGACCGGTCGCAAGCAAGTCGGCCTCATTGCCGCAGTGGCCGGCGAGTTGCATGCCGTAGGTGGTGAATCCATGGCGCTGCAAACCCTTGGCGACGAACCGCATTTCCGCGGGCGTACCAGTCAGGCCGTGAATCAGCAGCACGCCGGAGCGACCGCCGGGCAGGATGTATTCGACGTTTTTGATCATCGGGGAAAGGTAGCGCCGCGGGCGTTAACGGGTGCTTCACGCAATTTTACTACGAAACACGGGATGGAACGCGCTGCCGGCGCGTGTCGGGCGCTCAACGTCGGTCGAGCTTCGCCATCGCGCGAACTGGGAAGGTGCCGACGCCCTTGAATTTCGGTGGCGTGGCGCTGAAGGTGAAACCGTCGTCCGGCAACGCGCCAAGATTGCACAGATGTTCGACGATCAGGATATCGGCGCCGAGCAAGGTGCTGTGCACCGGGCGCTCGTTGCCGCGCGTGTCATCGATGTTGTGCGCATCGATGCCGACCAATTTGACGCCATGATCGCGCAGGTACATCGCCGCGTCGGCGGTGAGGAACGGGCTGCCTTCGTAGTACTGCGGCGTGTTCCAGTGCGTGTCCCATCCGGTGTGGACGAGCACCGCACGACCCAGGATTGGCTTGTCGCGGAACGTCGAGGCATCGATCGCCCTTGCCTGCGTGTACGGCGCGCGCACGACGGTGGCGTCGAGATCGGTCGTTGCGTCGATCGCGATTTGCGAAAGATCCTTGCCGTCGGCGTAGCGATGGAACGGGCAGTCGAGATAGGTGCCGGTATTCGCAACCATGTCGATGCGCGCGATCTGGAATTCCGTGCCGGCAGCGTACATCGTGCGCGATGCCTCGCGGCTCAGGTAGTCGCAGACGAGGGGGGCAGGCAGGCCCTTGTAGGTTACGAGACCGTGTTCGATCGTGTGCGACAGGTCGACGAACGAGCGATGGTGATGCGACGCAGCCATCAAACGGCGCTGCGAATTTCGCTGGTGCGCATCGGCGCGTACTGCGGCCAGCGCTGGAGAATCGCGGTGCGGACGCCCACGGCATCGATCCCCGCTTCCGCAAGCAGTTGCTCGCGGCTGGCATGTTCGAGGTAACTGTCGGGCAGGCCGAGAGGCAAAATGGGAATTTGTATATTTTGCGCGGAAAGATACTCGGCGACCGCACTGCCGGCGCCGCCGGCGATGGCGTTGTCTTCGACGGTGACGATGGCGCCGTGCGTGCGCGCGAGGTCGAGAATCAAGGCTTCGTCGAGCGGCTTGACCCAGCGCATGTCGACCACCGTTGCGCCAAGCTCGGCGCCGACGGCGAGCGCCGCGGCGAGCGGGCTGCCGAAGGCGAGAATGGCGAGACGCGCACCGCGTTGCCGCACCTCGGCTTTGCCGATCGGCAGCGGTTTGAGTTCTGCCTCGAGCTTCGCGCCCGCGCCGCTGCCGCGTGGGTAACGCACGGCGGCGGGACCCTCATGCAGAAACGCGCTGGTAAGCAAGCGTCGGCACTCGTTCTCATCGCTCGGTGCGGCGATGGCCAGGTTCGGGATGCAGCGCAAATAGGTCAGATCGAAGCTGCCTGCGTGCGTGGCGCCGTCGGGACCGACCACACCGGCACGATCGATGGCGAAGGTGACGTCGAGATTCTGCAAGGCGACATCGTGAATCGCCTGATCGTAGGCACGCTGCAAGAAGGTCGAGTAGATCGCCACTACCGGCTTGGCGCCTTCGCAGGCCATGCCCGCGGCGAGCGTGACCGCATGCTGCTCGGCGATGCCGACATCGAAATAGCGCTGCGGGAATTCTTTCGAGTAGCGCACGAGACCCGAACCTTCGCGCATCGCGGGCGTGATCGCGAGCAGGCGTGCGTCCGCACGCGCCTGATCGCACAGCCAATCGCCGAACACGTCGGTATAGGTCTGTTTGCCGGGTGCCTTCTTGACCAAGCCCTTGATCGGATCGAACGGGCCGACGGCGTGGTAGTCGATCTGCTGCGCCTCGGCAGGCGCGTAACCCTTGCCCTTGGTGGTGATGACGTGTAGCAGTTGCGGGCCTTTCAAGTCTTTCAGCGTTTTCAGCGCCTGCAACAACTGCGGCAGGTCGTGGCCGTCGATCGGGCCGAAATAATGAAAGCCGAATTCCTCAAACAGGGTCGAAGGCACGAACATGCCTTTCAAATGTTCTTCCCAACGCTTGAAGAAACGCCACAGCACGCCGTGCGGGCGCATGCTGTTTTTCGCCTTCTCGCGCATCGCGTTGAGCGTGCGGCTGGTCATCAGGCGCGCGAGCATCTTCGGCAGCGCGCCGACGTTCTCGCTGATCGACATCTGGTTGTCGTTGAGGATCACGAGCACGTCAGTATCGAGCGCGCCGCCGTGGTGTAGCGCCTCGTAGGCCATGCCGCCGGTCAGGCCGCCATCGCCGATCACGGCGACGACCTTGCGCTGGCCCTGTGCGGCAATGGCCATGCCGATGGCCGCCGAAATCGACGTGGAGGAATGGCCGACGCCGAAGGTGTCGTACTCGCTCTCATCGCGACGCGGAAACGGGGCGAGGCCGCCCGCCTGCTTGATCGTGTGGATGCGCTCGCGCCGACCGGTGAGAATTTTGTGCGGGTAGCACTGATGGCCCACGTCCCAGACGAGGCGATCATCTGGCGTGTGATAGACATAGTGCAGCGCGACGGTCAGCTCGACCACGCCCAGCCCCGCACCAAAATGCCCGCCGACACCGGCGACCTGCTCGATCAGGTATTCGCGCAGTTCGCGCGCTACATCTGGCAACTCTGCCTCACTGAAGCTGCGCAAGTCGCTTGGCGAATCGATGCGGGAAAGGCGCGGATAGCGAGTGGAATCGGTCATTTCATACTTGATCTGCGCGGCCGAGCGGGGCCGTCGGGAGAATGCGCGGTCGCCAAGGAGCGCGCGAATGCGCTATTTTCGGCCAGTGCGCGGGCCCGGGCAAGTCGCGCGCTGCAAAAATCGGGGAAGGGGCGAGGATTTCTGCGGGCGGCGACGTCTTCAGGCTCCGTGGGGTTTCTTGCGCAGGCGCTCGCGAATGGCCTTGCGGATGCGGATTTGCCGGTCCGCATCGTGCGCCTCGCTCAGGCGTCGCGTGTGTGCGGTGACGAGATCGCCGCGCGTGAGCAGGCCGACGATTTTCTTCGGTGCCGCGCGCGCGACCACGGCGACGCTGCCGATTTTTTCTTCCACCATGTGATCGGCCGCTTCGCGCAGCGAGTTGTCCTCGAACACGATGACTGGCGCATCGGCGAGCAATTCGCCGACGCGTCGGCTGTCGGCATTCGTCACATCGAGCAGTTGCCGACGGGTGACGATGCCGCGCAAGTCGCCGGCGTCGTCGAGTACCGGATAGCCCAGAAACTGCGCTTTGGCCTCGCCCGAGGCCAGCCAGCGGCGAATCGTGGCGAGATCGTCGCTCGCATTGAGCACGGTCAGATCGCGCGAGCACGAATCGCGCACCAGCACCTGATCGAGATAGTCGGCGGCGTATTCGCTCGGCACGCGCACGCCGCGGCGCGCGATCTTCTCGGTCATGATCGTCTGGCGCATGCACAGACAGGAGACGAGATAGGCCATCGAACAGCCGCCGAGCAGCGGCAGCAGGCCGGCCGGCTGCAAGGTCGTCTCGAACGCGAACACGATCGAGGCGAGCACCGCGCGCGACGCGCCGGCGAACATCGCCGCCATGCCGACCAGACCGGCGATGCGCGGATCGATGCCCGCGTGCGGCAGCAGCGGGGCGGCGAGCAAGCCGGCGATCGCGCCGAGCGCGCCGCCGATGGTGAACAGCGGTGCCAACGTGCCGCCCGAGGTGCCGCTGCCCAGTGCGATCACCCACGACAGGAATTTCATCGCGCCGAGGAACGCCAGCGCGTGCAACGCAAAGCCGCCGGAAACGATCTGCTCGATATTCGTGTAGCCGACGCCGAGCGTCAACGGCGCGAAATAGCCGACGATGCCGACGGCGAGGCCACCGAGCGCGGGCCACCACATCCAGTGGATCGGCAGATGATCGAACGCATCCTCGACCGCGTACACCGCGCGGGTGACGCCGACGCTGACGAAACCGAGCAGCGCACCGAGCGCAACGTAGAACAGCAGCGCGCCCGCGCCGGGGTAGTCGACCGGCGGCATGGCGAATACCGCGTGCGAGCCGACCATCGCGTAGCGGATGCCGGTCGCCGTGGTCGCGGCCAGCGCGACCGGAATCAGCGAGCGCGGACGCAGCTCGAACAGCAACAATTCGACGGCGAGAATCACCGCCGAGATCGGCGAGCCGAATACCGCGGCCATACCCGCCGCTGCGCCGGCGGCGAGCAAGGTCTTGCGCTCGATGGCGGTGACGCGCAGGACTTGCCCGATCAGCGAGCCCAACGCGCCGCCGGTGGCGATGATCGGGCCTTCCGCACCAAACGGGCCGCCGGTACCGATCGCGATCGCCGAGGACACCGGCTTCAAAAACGTGATCCGCGCGGGAATGCGGCTTTGGTTGAGCAGCACCTGTTCCATCGCCTCGGGAATGCCGTGCCCGCGGATCGCCGCCGAGCCGAAGCGCGCCATCGCGCCGACGATCAAGCCGCCGACGACTGGCACGAGAATCACCCACAGGCCGAGGTGATGGCCTGCGGGCGAGGTCAGTTCGGTCGAATAGCGCCCGTAGAACGCGACATTGGTGACGATGCCGATCAATGCGGTCAGCCATTGCGCGATCAGCGCACAGGCGCTGGCGAGCAGAATCGCGAGCACCGAAACCAGCAGCACGCGCTTGTCCAGTTGCGCCGATTTGCGCGGCACGCGTGCGGCGGCCATCACCTCGCCAAGGCCGGGGGATACCGGCAATGGATCGGCCGCGCTCGGTAATGGGCGCGGAGGCGGGGCGGGGGTATCGGCCATGAGCGTAGACAATGATCCGTGCGGGTTGCACGGCGCGCATTGTCCGCTTTTTGGACGCTCAATGCTTGGCGGGCGGGGGTGGCTCGGCGCTCGACGGCGGATCTTTGGGCGCGGCATCGGGCGAGGCGTTTTGCGCCGGGCCCACGTTCACGTTGCCGTACATCGCGCCGACGTAGTCGTCATGGGCTTGTTGCATGCCCGCGGCGAAATCGTTGCCATTGCCGAGCAGGCGGGTGAACGTACCATCGTAGATATCCAGATTGCCGACGACGCCCAAATGCGAGCCGGTGATGCCGTTCTTTTGCTCCGTGAAGCGACGGTTCACCCGCAACGCCGTTGCCTTGTCGCCGTATTTTTCGTCGAGTTCTTGCCAGATGGCGTTGGCGCGCGTCCGATCGTCGGAGGAAAGCTGAGCGTAGGCGGATTGCAAGGTTTTGTCCGCCAGTGGGTCGTGTTGCTCGGCCGCGATGCCGAGCCACGCCACGGCGCGCAGTTTGTCCACGGGGGTGCCGCGGCCATTCCAGTACATCAGGCCGACGTTGTACTGCGAGGTTTTATTGCCCCAGTAGCTGGCCAGCTCGAACATTTCGAGCGCGGCGCGGTCGTCTTTTTTGCCCAAATAGGCATGGGCTTGTTGGTCGTAGTACACGCCGGGCGCAAGCGAGGTGGTGAAGGCGGCGGAGTTGGCCGCCTTCGCCACGCACGGCGACAGCATGCCGACAAAGCAGGCGAAAGCCAAAAAGCGAATGGCCCTGGACTTCATGGACGAGGTATCCCTTTCGTGAATACCTGAAAGGTAGTTGATTTCCTTTTTTTTTTGCAAATCAGCAAGCTTGGTAAGTAATTGCCCCCGCTGCCGCCGTCAGGTGGCCATTCGCCGCTTCTTCGGCAGATGGTTCATGAGGAATTCCATCTGGTCGGCGAGGATGTTGCGATTCGACAAGATGAGGTGCTCGACCCAGCTTGGTCGATAGGGCACCGCGAGCAGTGGCATGCCGGCTTGTTGCGGCGTATGGCTGCCCTTGCGAATATTGCAGGCGAGGCAGGCGCTGACGACGTTTTCCCACAGATCGAGCCCGCCCTTGGACAGGGGCATGACGTGGTCGCGGGTCAGCCCGCCGCGCGAGAAGTGCTCGCCGCAATACAGGCAAAGCATGCGATCGCGCGCGAACAGGGCGGCATTGGTCAGCGCGGGGGCGGGGTCGGTGGTGCGCAGGCGTGCGTGGCTGCGGCTGGCGACGATCGGGTGCAGGTCGAGCGTGGATTGCTCACCGGTCAGTCGGCTCGTGCCGCCGTGGATGGTCAGGCACGGATTACCGAGCGTCCACGACACCGCGTCGCGCACGTACAGGCATACCGCGTCCTGCCAGGAAATCCAGTCGAGGATGCGGCCGTTGGAATCGAGCGAGAGCACGCGCGTGGCGTGGATGTCGCTGACCTTGCGCGGCGCGAAAGGCACCCGGCGCTCGAGTTCGATGGCGGCGGCTTGGGTCTGGACAGTCGAAGATCTGTGACTCGGCATCCGGTGTCACCAGTAGCGCCACAAGGGCGGGCGTGGGCGATTCGCTGCCAAACGATCGTATCCGGGTTCGCAGCATAGCGGAATTTACGCGATGCGTGCGACCGGCGGATGACGCCCGGCTCGACGGGTCGCGCACGCGGATTCAGGCGGGGACGAGGTCGAATGCAATCGTCAAACGCGTGTCGTCGCCCTGAAACGGCACCGTGCCGTGCCAGAAATACGAGGGAAACAGAGCGAGCAAGCCGGGTTCGGGACGGATGAAATGCTGGGCATCGAGCACGGGGACGGTGGGATAGCCCGGCTCACCGAACTGGAGCCAGCCGGAGCGGTCGGCTGGCGCGTCGGCGGTGGCGCTCATCGATGCGGCGGCCATGGTGCGCGGCAGGCGAATGTAGCAGGCCGAGGACAGCCAGCCCTTCGGATGCACATGGTTGGTGTGGAAACCGCCGCCGTTCAAGCGCGCCGACCAGATGCCCGCGACGCGGTAGTCGCCGCGGTTGCGTCGGCGCAAGGGGTCGCTGCCACGACCGATGGCGGCGATATGGCAACGGATCGGGTCGTCGATGGCGTGCAGAAATGCGCGCACGGCGGCATCGTCGACATCGAGCAGATTCTGCGCGGTCTGCGAGCCGTGGCGCAGCGACTGGTGCAGCGGATGCGTGCGCAGCGTGTGCAGGCGATCCAGGCTCGCCGCAAGATCGTGCAGGTAGCTCTGCACATCGCGCCAGCCCGGTGGCGCTTTGATTGGGTACGCGCCAACCATGGTCGGATAGTCGCAGTATTGGGCATGGCGCGCATCGCCGAGCAAGCGCCATGCGGCCGCTTGGGCGGCGAGCAGGCGTTGGTCGTCGGGATAGGCGTGCAGCATCGTTTCGGCTTGCCGCAAGGCGCCTTCGGCATCGCCGGTTGCGAACAGCGCTTCGATGCGCGCGTGCCGCGTGGCGGTATCGTCCGGGTTGATGCGCGCCGCGCGCTCGACCAGGCGCAACGCGAGTGCCGGATCGATGCGCAACGCGGCATGGCTGGCGGCGACGAGGGTTTCGACGGAAGCGTCTTCGAGTTCGACGCAGGCGGCCAACGAGCGATGGGCGGCCTGTGCATCACCGGTCGCTTCGAGCACGCTGGCACGCACCACATACAAAGGTTGTGCGTGAGGGTGGCGACGCAAGGTCTCATCAAGGGCGGCGGTGGCGGCCGCCGCATCGCCACGCCGCATCCAAACCAACTGGGCGAGGTTGCGGTGCGCGTCGGCGAATTCGGGTCGTTCGCGCACCACATCGCGCAGCAAGGCTTCCGCTTCGTCGTGGCGGTCGGTGGCGATCAGCGTGCGCGCGTGCAGGTATTTTGCTTCGGGCGACACCGCGCCGAGTGCGATGGCGCGACGCATGGTCTTTTCGGCATCGCGATGCCGGCCGCCGGCGTCGAGTGCGGCGGCGAGGTGGAATGCCACGTCTGCGTCGTCGGGAAGCAGGGCGGCGATGCGGCACCAGATATCGGCGGCTTCGTCGCTGCGGCCCAACGCGTTCAGCGCAATCGCATGCTGGCGCAGAAGCTCGGCGTCGGCATGCGGCTTTGCGATGTGCGGATGCGTGATGGCGAGCGTTTCCGCGAAACGTCGCGACGCGTTGAGATGGAGGGCGAGCAAGTTCGCGCTGCGTGGATACGGGCGACTGCCGGCGAGTGCGCGGCGCAAGGCGTGCTCGCCTTCGTCGGCGCGCCCGGATCCGAGCAGCAATTCGCCGAGCGCGCATTGCGCGGGCGACCATGCCGGATCGATCGCAACGGCCTGTCGCAGCTCGCGTTCCGCTTCGGCGCGATCGCCGATGCCGAGCAGGGCACCGGCCAGCAAACGTCGCGCTTCGACGAAACGCGGCTCGTGAGCGAGCACTTGTTCGAGCGTGGCGCGCGCAGCGACGAAGTTGCCGGCTTGCAGCAGCGCGGATGCGCGCTGCATGGATTGCAGCAGTTGCGGGTTCATGCCACCGGTTTGACCATGCTCAGGATTTCGACGCCGAAGCCGTGGCGCTCGTACAGCTTGCGCGCACGCGCGTTGTTCGGAAATACGCCGAGGGTGAGAAAACGACAGCGATGTTCCTTCGCCCATGCATCGGCGAAGCGCAGCATCGTGCCGGCGACGCCACGCCCCTCGTATTCGGCGGCGACGACGAGGTCGGCGATGTGGCAGTTCAACGCGCCGGTGAAGAAATCCTTGCGCGTCTGCAGGTGCAGAAAGCCAAGCAAAGTCGCATCCTGGTCCTCGGAGACGAACAAATGCGACGTCGGCGGCAACGTGCGCAGATGGTGCTCGATGTCGCGGCGCACGCCGGCGAGCGTCTCGTTGCGTTTACGCCAGACCGGCAGTTCGAACTCGGCGAAACGGCTTGCCAGGGCGAGGATGAAATCGTCGTCGTCCGCATGGGCGAGGCGGACGTGGATGTCGATTTCCGAAGCGCGGTCGTTCATGGCAACACGAAGGGCGATCGATTATCCAAACAAGGCGTCGGGCATCGCCAACAGGCTGTCGGTACCGGCTTCGATCGCCGCCTTGTGGGTCAGCGTGCGCGGCAGGAGGCGGGCAAAAAAGAACCGCGCAGTGTGGCGTTTGGCGGCCTTGAAATCCGCCGATTGCGTCGAGGCTTCGGCTGTGGCGACGCTGCGTGTCCAGAAATAGGCGAGCGCAACGTAGCCGGAATAAAACAGGTAATCGACTGCGGCGGCACCGACTTCGTCCGCATTCGCCATCGCGCGCTTGCCGAGCGCAAGCGTGAGGTCGCCCCATTCCTGTGCCGCCTTGGCCAGCGGGCCGACGAATTCGGCAAGCGCGGCATTCGCGCCTTGCGCCTTGCAGAACGTGCCGATTTCTTCCAGGAAATGACGCAAGCCGACGCCTTGCGTGGCGAGGATCTTGCGTCCGAGCAAATCCAGTGCCTGGATACCCGTGGTGCCTTCGTAGATCGTGGTGATGCGCGCATCGCGCTCGAATTGCTCGATGCCGGTTTCGCGGATGTAGCCGTGGCCGCCATGTATCTGCACGGCGTGATAGGTGCATTCCTGCGCGACCTCGGTGAGCAGGCCTTTGACGATAGGGATCAGGAACGAGAGCAGTTCATCGGCGCGTTTGCGCTCGGCGTCATCGGGCGAGCGCTCGACCAGATCGACCAGCGTTGCTGCGTAGTAGGAGAGTGCGCGCGTGCCCTCGGCGAAGGCTTTCTGGGTCAGCAGCATGCGGCGGATATCGGCGTGCACGATCAGCGGATCGGCCGGTTTGTCCGGAAACTTCGCGCCGCTGAGCGCGCGCCCTTGCAGGCGCTCGCGCGCGTAGGCGAGCGAGATTTGATAGGCGCGTTCGATCATGCCGAGGCCCTGGATGCCGACCGCGAGGCGTGCGGTGTTCATCATCGTGAACATCGCGTTGAGGCCTTTGTTCGGCGCGCCAATCAGATAGCCTTCGGCGGCGTCGAAGTTCATCACGCAGGTGACCGAGGCCTTGATGCCCATCTTGTG
>JAFEFR010000400.1 GCA_018240485.1 Pseudomonadota bacterium | reverse complement strand
TCCACACCGACGCATTTCCCTCGAACTGGGAATTATCGACCGCACGCGCCACCGCCATCGTCAAACAACTCGTGGTGCAAGGCATCCAGCCGCGCCATCTCTCGGCCAACGGCTTCGGTCAGTTCCAACCGCTCGACCCGCAGGATACCGACGTCGCCTACGCGAAGAACCGGCGGATCGAAATTCAATTGACCAATCGGTAGGGCCCGGCGACCGGGCCCCTTCCTTCGCGCATCACCAAAGCCCGAGCGACATCGACGCGTACCAATTGCGCCCCGGCAGCACGAGGTAGTAGATATTGCCGTTCTTGATCGAGTCGGCGACCTGGTGGTGTGCGTTGAACACGTTCTCGACCTGCAGGCGGAACTTGTAGCTCTTGATGAACGAATCCTCGACGTTGCGCCCGTAGCCCAGACTGAACGCGGTCTGCCAGAACCCACTCGATTTGCCGAATGCGGTCACCGTCGTCGCATCGTCTGGATTGAAATTGCCGTTGTAGACCTTCTGCTCGCCGACGTATTTGCTCGAAATCGAACCGAACAGGCCGCCGCCCTCGTAGGAAAGGCCGAGCGCCATCGTGCCGTCCGGCACATTCGGCAGATCGAGGCTGGAGCGCTTGAACTGTGCGTCGATCGTCGAGAAGTTCGCAAACGCACTGACCCCTCTGCCGAAATAGTACGTCGCCGTGCCCTCGATGCCGTGCAGTCGCGCGCCTTTTGCCAGTGCGAAGATCGGATCCTTGGTGACCGGATCGACCGAAGACAGCGGAAAGTTTTTGTAGTCGATGTAGAACACGTCTGCGTCGGCACTGAAGCGCTCAGTCTTGTACACCGTGCCGAACTGATAATTCATCGTCTGCTGCGGCGCAGTCTGGTTGTTCTCGGGATGCGGCACGTAGAACTGGTTGAGGTTCGGCGCAAGAAAGCCCTGCGCGGCCTGACCATACACGCTCCATTCCGAAGTCAGCAGGTAGTTCGCGGCGAGGTAGCCGAGCGCCTTGCGCCAGGTCTGGTCGTAGTACAGCGGCGTCTTCGTCGTCTGATTGATCGGCGCCTCGATCGCGCGCTGGAACTGCAGGCCCTTGATGCCCGGCGTCACGGTCAGCGCATCGTTTGCCTTCCACGCGTATTCGGCGTAGATCTGCGTGGTGCGCAGCCAGTCGTCCATGGTGTACTTGTACGAACTCGAATCGGGTTTACCCGACTTGACGTCGTGGATGCCGCCGAGCGTGTAGTCGAGCAGAAGCTGATAGCGCTCGTTCTTCTGCATTTCGTACCAGCCGCCGAAGCGCAGCTCGCCGTTGGCCAGCGCGCGCGTCAGCGTGAGCACATCGCCGTAGGCGCGATAACGGTTGACCTTGTAGGCACCGCCCATGTTGGTCTTCGACGCATTCGTGCCGATCGTCGGTGACTCGTTGCTGTCGTTGTTGTAGTAGTAGGTGTAAAGCTTGTTGTCGAGCGTCCAGTCCGGCGTCAACGTGCTCTTGATGCCGAAATACTCCATGTCGGTCTGCTTGACCTGATGGTTATAGCAAGTGCAGTCGGTCGAAAATCGATCGTGATTGAGGCCGAAATCGCGCCCGAGCGTATCGATCTGCGCTTGCGTCAGCGTGCCTTTGTTCGGATTGTTGAACTTGATGTCGTTGTAGTTGCTAAGCAGGGTGATTTCGGTATCTTCGCCGACCGGCTGGACGTACTTGATATATGCCGTCTTGCGATGCACGCCCGAATCGGTGCGAAATGTATCGCTGTCGTAATACTGAGCGCTGGCGATCAGTTTGCCGCCGCCCAGGCCGTCCATGCGGCCCGAATTGACTTCGAGATGGCTCAGGCTGGTCGAGTAGCTGCCGAAAGTCTGCGTCGGGATCACCTCGAACTGATCGAGCGGATCCTTCGAGCGCAGCGCGATCGTGCCACCGAACGTCGCTTCGCCGATGGTGCTCGCGCCGCCCGGGCCACGGTCGACCGCGACCTGGCCGATCATCTTCGCCGGAAAGTAGCTCGATGTGTGGTGCGAAAAATCGTTGGTATCACCAAACGGAATGCCATCGTAAGTAACGTTGTACTGGTTGTCGTTGAAGCCGCGCATCGTCACCTGCTTGGCTTCGCCGAGACCGGGGCCCGCGGGGCTGATTGAGGTCACCGACGGCGCCATCGCCGCGATCTGCGCGTAATCCGAGGTCGGCGGCTCGTGGTTGCTGATCCAGTCGAGGCCGATGATCGACGTCGGCTGAGTGATGTCGAGCTCGCTCTGCACCGGTGCCATCGTCATCGCTGAGCGCGCCGAACTGGCTTTGACCTCGACTTCCTGCAACTGCGGCGTGGAAACGGCACTCGCCTCTGCGCCTTCGGCGGATGCCGCCATGTCCGCCAGCGCATCGGCGGCAAGGCCGGTGACTGGAAATATCGCCAAAATCATGGCCAATGCGAGCGGGCGCCGCCGCAGCAAGACAGCAGGATACAAAGGAGAAGCCGCGCGGCGCAGCGATCGCGACGAAACGTGCGCGCAGAGAATGTTCGACATGATTCGGGTTCTTTTGAGAAATGAGCAACGGAGCGGCGCACGATACGGCGCGCACATTTCCGTTTTGCTGCAACGCCCTTACATTCATGTTTCCGAATCCACACCACCACGCACTGAAACGAAATCGTCATGAAACATGCCCACGATGCACACATGCGCTGCACATCCCGTGTACGCGGATCCACGGATAGAGGAAAAATGCACACCATGAAATCACGCCTCGTCGCTGTCGCTCTCCTGATTGCCCACGTCACGGGCACCGCAGCCGAAGTGAGGCCGTATCTGGACGCGCATCAGGTCGATCTGTTGCACATCCTGCCTCCGCCTCCGGCTGACGACTCGGCACAGACCCTCAAGGAACTCGGCGAAATCCTGACCATCCAGATCGCACGCACACCCGCCATGGCCGAACGCGCGCGCGCGGACAGCGAGGAGAGCATCTGGCGTTTCGCCGACGTGCTTGGCGTCAAGTTCGAGGCTGCGTCCTTGCCAAAGCTGGCAGCACTGTCCGAGCGTTTGATCAAAACCGAAGATGTCATCGTCAAACCAGCGAAGAAGGGTTTCAATCGGCCCCGTCCCTACGTGCTCAACAACCTCGTCGAGCCCCTGCGTGCCAGCACGAGCATGTCGAACTCGGGGGCTTGGCCGTCTGGCCACACCACACTGGGCACACTGATGGGCATCGTGCTCGCCGACATGGTGCCGGAGAAAAAAGCCGAGTTGATGCGCCGCGCCTGGGAATACGGCGACAACCGCGTCATCGCCGGCGTGCACTATCGCTCGGATGTCGAAATGGGCCGCATTGCCGGATCGGCCATCGCCGCAGTACTGATGACGCGATCCGATTTCAAAGCCGATTTCGTGGCCGCACAAAAGGAATTGCGTACCGTATTGGGAATCGCTCCGCTACCCTGATTCTGTTCGTTCACGCGGTTCGTTCACGCGGTTCGCAATGATGGGAACCGGATGATGCGTGCGTCGGTACAAGTGCCAGATTCAACGATCCCGCCCGCGCCTCCGACGCGCCTTCCAAGACTCGTGACGCTACGCGCCCAAAGGTGTGACATGCCATTGACAGTACATTATTAGTCCAATATATTTACTATAACGATATTGGACCATATGCCGTGGCAAGTGAGCCCCAGTGGTACGACACCATCTCTCTGCCCGCCCTGTTGCGTTACGCGCGCAACACCTATGGTGCGGCCATGCGTCGCGCGCTTGATGAGGCCGGATACGACGACATTCCGAAGAATGGGTTGTATGTCATCGGTGGCCTGGCCCTGGAGGCTGGCAACGCACCGCTTTCGGTACTGATTCGTGACCTGCGCATCTCCAAGCAATCTGCCGGCCAGTTGATCGATACGCTGGTCGCGCGCGGCTACTTGAAACGATCCGAAGATGCGCAGGATCGCCGTCGTCTGGTCATCGCCCTCACCGCTCGCGGCCGCGCCGCAGCCCGTGTTCAAGCCGATGCGCGCAATCGCATCGATGCCAAGCTGACCGAGCGTATCGGCGACGCCGGCGTTGGCAAGTTGCGTCGGATGCTGGCACTGCTGGGTTCGTTCGGACGCGACGATACCGAGTGAAACGGTGATCGAGACGCTCTCACCCACCTGAAGACCGCCGATGACGATCAATCGCATTACCACACAACTGCGCACCACCGACCAGGTGTGGCAAAGGTTCGACCAAACCGGCACAAAGCCAGCGCACGACAGCCAACGTCAGCGCGTGGAAAACGCCTGTCACCCCAGCTCGCCACACGTCACCCACTCATCCACTGGAACCCCTGCCATGCCTGGCCACGCACCTCGCTTCGCCGCCACTTCGTTGGCCAACGCCTGTTTCGAGGATGTGAACCTTGCGGCCGCGCAATTCATCGACGTGAACCTGGCCGATGCGGCGTTCCGCGATGTGTCGCTGATCGGCGCGAAGTTTTGCGATGTGAACTTGAGCCGCGTCGCCATCGTCGATGCCAACCTGGCGGGCATGACGATCAACGGCGTGCTGGTGACCGAGTTGCTGCTCGCCCACGCACGCCACTCTACCGCGCGGTGACCGCCACGCCACGGCGAAACGAGCCTGCCGAGGCGGCACCGGCATGCCGTAAACTTCGCCGATGCTGAGCAACCTCACTCAACTGAAACCGCGCGACGTACCGCTGCGCGTGGCCTTGCGCAACGTCGTTGGCATGGTGTTGCCGCTGGGTGTCGGTCTTGCGACGGGGCACACGTCGATTGGCTTGGGCATCGCCTCGGGCGCGCTCAACACGATGTTTCTGGATCAACCCGGGCCGTATCGGCTGCGCATGCAACGCATGTTGCTCGGTTCGCTTGGCGCGGGAATGTCGGCCTTCGTTGGCGGCCTGCTGGGTGCGCACACACTCGCCATGACCCTCGCTGCGCTGATCTGCGGCGTGGCGGCCGGCATGCTGGTTGCGCTCGGCCCGAACGCCGGTCGCGCCGGTCTGACGTGCGTGATTCTGCTCATCGTCATGGGCTCGCAGCCGCTGGATTTGCGTACTGCCGCAAGCGCTGGCGCGCTGATCTTCATCGGTGGCCTGCTGCAAACCTTGCTCGCACTCGCGGCCTGGCCGCTGCAACGCTATCGGCCCGAGCGACTTGCCATCGCGCGCGTGTTTCGTGAGCTGGCAACGATCACCCATCGCCCGCTCGCGCCGAATCGGCTCGAATGCGCACCGCCCGTCACCCAAGGTCTGCTCGACATCGAACTTTTGCTCAACGGCGCGCATCGCGCTCGCGGTGCCGAGATGGAACGCTTCCGCGTGCTCGCACGCATCGTCGAGCGCATCCGCCTGGAACTCCTTGCACTGGCCGATTTGACCAGCACCCTGCCCGAGGACGATGCGCGCCGCACCCTGCTGCGCCTGCGCGAATACGCCTCGCGTACCCTCAATGGCGTGGGCGAAGCGCTCGAACACGCGACCAGCGCCGAGGCCACGAGTGGCGCCATCGAAGGCTACGACGCCGCACTCACTGCGCTTGAATCCCTTGATCGCGACACGGCCACTGCGCGACAACGCACGCTCACCGTTGCACTCGTGCGCGCGCAGTCGCTGGGCGGACAATTGCGCGCAGCGATCCGCAACGCCGCGTTCGCTGGTGCGCACGGCGAGCGCGCCGCCGAAGCGCAGGAAGCGAGCCTGCCCGCCCCGCTGCGCCCGGCGAGCCCCATCGCCACGCTACGCGCCAACGTCCACTTGCAGTCGGTCGCATTCCGTCATGCCCTGCGCCTGGGCGTGTGCGTGTGCCTCGCCATCGTCGGCGAACGCCTCTACGGCCACGTCGGCGGCGGCAGTCATGCCTATTGGGTACCGATGACGGTGGCAATCGTGCTCAAGCCGGACTTCGCCGGCACCTTCACCTTCGGCCTGCTGCGCGTGGCCGGCACCCTGCTCGGGCTGGTGCTCACCTCCATCCTGCTGCACTATGCCTTCGATGATCCATGGACGCGGCTTGCCCTGCTCGCTCTGCTCGGCATCGGCTTTCGCATGCTGGCGACGGTCAACTACGGGATCGGCGTGACCATGTTGACCGGCTTGATCGTCATCCTGCTTGCCTTCTATGGTACGCCGCCCGGAGAGACGATGGCCGCACGCGCCGTCGCCACCGTCGTCGGCAGCGCGTTTGCGCTGCTTGCCTACGCGTTGTGGCCGACCTGGGAGCACTTGCAGCCGGCGCTGGCGACGATGATCGAAGCATATCGCGTATACTTTTCCACGCTGCTTGCCGACGATGCCGACATGCGTCGGGATGCCCGCGTCGCCGCGCGTACCGCGCGCACCAATGCCCAAGCCTCACTCGATCGCCTGCGTGGCGAACCCCGATCCAACCCCACAGCTGTCGCTCTCGGCGAGGGCGTGTTCGCCAATGCCAACCGCCTCGTACGCGCCGGCATGGCGCTGGAAGCCGTGCTGCAGGACAGCGCCGAGCGGCCCGAACGCGACGGCGTGCTCGCCTTCGCCCAGCGCGTCGATGCGGCGCTTGGCAACATCGCCGACGGCCTGCGGCACGCGCACTCGGTCGACATCGGCGGCTTGCGCGGCGACGAACGCGCGCTGGCGAAAACGCTGGCGGCAGTGCCGCCCGACAACACCGCGCACACCGTCGCCATCGCCACCGCCGATGCGTGTGATCGCATCGCCGATGCGCTCGATGCCTTGGCGCATCTGCTCGACCGCACCACCGTCGTGCCCGCACACGACGCATAGCACCGCGTCAGTCGTCGTCGCCGAAGCGCTGCGAGCCGAATGGCTGCGCCGCTTTCTTCGTCGACGCCACGCCTTGCGCCACGGCCTGCCACACCGCCAGCGCATCGCGCGTGGCAGCTACGTCATGCACGCGCACAATCTTCGCGCCGCGCTGCACCGCAATCAGCGCCGCGGCGGCGGAACCCACCGCACGCGCCGCACCGCCTTCGCGCCCGGTCAACGCGCCAATCATGGCCTTGCGCGACAACCCGG
>JAFEFR010000003.1 GCA_018240485.1 Pseudomonadota bacterium | reverse complement strand
GCTGGAAGGGTGCGAACCATTGCGCTGGATGTGCATGGAAAACCCTCTCGTTGCCGGATGTCGTCTTGCCTCGCTGTGTATCCTGACACTCCGCCGCGCTGCGATTAAGTGGTATAAAGCGCATGAACCCATGAATTGGATTCATGAATGCCACGGACCGACATCAACGACTTGCTGGCCTTCCTTGCCGTTGCACGCGCGCGCAGCTTCACCAAAGCCGCGGCGAAGCTGGGCGTGTCGCAATCCGCGCTCAGCCACAGTCTGCGCGGACTGGAGTCGCGGCTCGGCGTGCGCCTGCTCAACCGTACGACCCGCAGCGTCGCGCCGACCGAAGCCGGTGAGCGCCTGCAGCAATCGATGGGGCCGCACTTCGACGGCATCGATGCGGAGCTGGCGGCGTTGGGCGAATTGCGCGCGAAACCTGCCGGTACGATCCGCATCTCGGCCACCGATTACGCGGCCAATGTGATCCTGCTCCCCAAGCTCGCGGTGTTGCTACGGCGCTATCCGGACATCAAGGTCGAGATCGACATCGACAACCGGCTGGTGGATATCGTCGCCGAAGGCTTCGATGCCGGTGTGCGCGATGGCGAACAAGTGGCCAAAGACATGATCGCGGTGCGCATCGGCCCGGATCTGCGCATGGCCGTGGTCGGCGCGCCCGCGTATTTTGCGAAGCACGCACGACCGAAGAAGCCGCAGGACCTGACCGCGCACAACTGCATCAACCTGCGCCTGCCCACACGCGGCAGCCTGTACGCGTGGGAGTTCGAAAAAGGTCGGCGCAAGTTGAACGTGCGCGTCGACGGCCAGTTTGCCTCCAATCATCCGGGCGCGATGCTCAACGCGGCGCTGGCGGGCGTGGGCCTCGCGTATGTGCTCGAAGACGTCGCCAAACCGCATATCGAACGCGGCCGTCTGCAACGCGTCCTGCAGGACTGGTGCCCGCCGTTTTCGGGCCATCACCTGTACTACCCGAGCCGCCGCCAGGCATCGCCCGCATTCACGTTGCTGGTCGATGCCCTGCGTCATCGAACCCCGTAAAGCTTGCGCCGCGCGTCAGTACGAAAGCGCACATCGTTCCATTCGCAACGTTGCCGTGCCAGGCCATGACGGCATGCTGATTTGGTGTGGTTGCAGCGATGAGACTCTCTCGCCAGTTGTTCGATCCAAGTCTGCTCGACAAAAAGCTTGCGATCTAGGCTCGGGCCGTCCAGACGCACGTACGCTGATCGGCAGTGCGGCGGACTGGCTGCCGCTGCCGGGCGACGAGTGAGCGGGTAACCGCAGCGCAAAGGTCAGGTTTGCGCGCGCAACGTTTGACAGACTGCCGGGTGGCGCACTCTGGAGCGTATTTCGCGCGCGATCAAGCGGTTTCTTGTT
>JAFEFR010000039.1 GCA_018240485.1 Pseudomonadota bacterium | reverse complement strand
CGTCGATATCATGGCAATGGTAACGGAATTCCCCCGCAGGCCGCAGTCCGGTAAACCCTTTTCCACCTTGTCTGCATCAGAAAGTCGGCAACTCGTCGTACTCACTCTCACGGGAGATTTCCATGGTTCGCAGCACGCCCGCTTTCGCCCTTGTTCTCGCCCTCGGCTTTATTGCCCCCGCGTTTGCGGGAGGGCAGGGCGATATCGACAAGGTCAACGGCGCCATCACCGTCGACGACGGCAGCAATGCCGGCAAGTTGACCACGGTCAACGGCAGCATTCGTCTCGGCGCCAACGCCCACGCGAAACGGGCGGAAACCGTCAATGGCGGCATCCATCTCGGCGCGGGCAGCGCACTCGATGCCGCCGAGTCGGTCAACGGCGGCATCAAACTCGGCGACAACGCGAAAGTTGCCAGCACCGTCGATGTCGTCAACGGTTCGATCACGCTCGGTCGGGGTGCCGATATCGGCGGCAAGGCGTCGAACGTCAACGGCAACATCCAGCTCGACGCCGCGCACGTCGGCGGTGGCATCGACACGGTCAACGGCGATATCACCATCGGCGCGAATTCGCGCGTCGAGGGCGGCATTCTGGTCGAGGAAAACCGCAGTTGGTTCAATTTCGGATCGCGCAAGCCGCGCATCGTCATCGGGCCGCATGCGGTGGTGCAGGGCACGCTGAAATTCAAGCGCGAGGTTGAGTTGTGGGTCAGCGACAGCGCGACCATCGGCCCGATCGAAGGCGCGACGGCGCAGAAGTTTTCCGGCGAGCAGCCGCCACAGTAAGCGCGACTTGCCTGCCATCGAAGAACGATCGAAGCCGGCGCTTGTCGCTCTCGCCGGCGTGACGGAAAATCGTGCCCCTTTGGCGCACCGGATTTCGCATGCCGCTACTCGTTCTTCTTTCGCTGGCCCTGCAGATCGCTTGCGCCGTGCATGCCGTGCGCACGCGGCGCGAAATGTACTGGATATGGATCATCCTGATCGGCTCGTTTCTTGGCGTGGCCATCTATGTGATCGCCAACGTGCTGCCCGACTTGCGCCACGACCCGCGCGCGCGCAAGACGGCAAGCAAGGTGCTCGACACGGTGGCACCCGAGCGTCGACGCAAGCAGATCCAGCAGCGTCTCGACCTCGCCGACACGGTCGACAACCGCCGCGCGCTCGCCGAGGAGTGCCAAAACCTCGGCGACCACGCCAATGCGGCAGAGTTGTATCGCAGCGTACT
>JAFEFR010000399.1 GCA_018240485.1 Pseudomonadota bacterium | reverse complement strand
GGCGACAACATCAAGATGGTGGTGAGCCTGATCCACCCGATCGCGATGGACGAAGGTCTGCGCTTCGCGATTCGCGAAGGCGGTCGTACCGTCGGCGCGGGCGTGGTGGCGAAGATCGTCAAGTAACGACAACGACGCAAGTTAAAAACGGCTGTTGTTGAGAAATCTGGCCATGGATGGCCGGTTCCTGATCTTCGCAAATAGGATGTGAGCACAGATTACGCCAGTAGCTCAATTGGCAGAGCAGCGGTCTCCAAAACCGCAGGTTGGGGGTTCGAGTCCCTCCTGGCGTGCCAATCGATGCCGCAGGGTCTGATCGGAGTGCCGTTCCCGCTGTCGAGGTAGGGAAGCGGGGTCGGGGCCTGATGGATCGACTTGAACTTTGTTCGGCGAGAATGGTGGTTGAGAAATTCATGAATACGAAAGCCGAACAGGTTGGCGAAAATTCCGCGGTCGATATCGCAAAACTCGTGGTCGCGCTGGTGGTGTTGTGCGCGGCGATTTTTGCGTACTACTGGTACAACAATTTTCAGAGTTGGCAGCGGTTGCTGATCCTGCTCGGCGGCTTTGCCGTTGCCGGTACGCTGGCGTATTTCACGAATGCGGGCCAGCGAGCCAAGGGATTCCTCGACGAATCGTTGTTCGAGTTGCGCAAGGTCGTGTGGCCGACGCGTCAAGAAACGGTTCAGACGACGCTGGTGATCTTTGCCGTCGTTGTCGCGTTGAGCTTGATCCTCGGGTTAATCGATCTGCTGCTGAAGTGGGCGATTCTGGATGGATTGTTGAAGGGCGGTTGAAAACTCATCGAAATTTCGGCCCCAGTGGCCGATTTCTGAATTTCGCGATCATGGATGAGCGTTGAGGTGATTATGGCTAAGCGTTGGTATGTGGTTCACGCCTACTCGGGGTTCGAGCATCAGGTTGCGCGCACCCTGCGGGAGCGCGTCGCGCGCGCCGGCATGCAGGACAAGTTTGGCGAAGTACTCGTGCCGACCGAGGAAGTCATCGAAATGCGCGGCGGCCAAAAGCGTCGCAGCGAGCGCAAGTTCTTCCCGGGCTACGTGCTCGTGCAGATCGAAACGAACACCGACAACAAAGCGATCAAGATCGACGACGAGTCCTGGCATTTGATCAAGGAAACGCCGAAGGTCATGGGTTTCATCGGTGGCACCGCCGATCGCCCGTTGCCGATCAAGGATTCCGAGGCCGATGCGATTCTGCAGCGCGTGCAGGATGGCGTCGAGAAGCCGCGGCCGAAGGTGCTGTTCGAGCCGGGTGAAATGGTGCGCGTCACCGAAGGCCCGTTCAACGACTTCAATGGCGTGGTCGAAGAAGTGAATTACGAGAAGAGTCGTCTGCGCGTGGCGGTGCTGATTTTCGGGCGTTCCACGCCGGTCGAACTCGAGTTCGGCCAGGTGGAGAAGGCGTAAGTCGAAAAATACGCCGCGACAGCGGCGAAGGGTTCGGCAGGATGCCGAACGGCAATGCACCAAGGATGGTTCACAGACGAGGAGCCTGAATCAAGTAAGGCGCTTGAACTCGAGGAGACATACAAATGGCAAAGAAAGTAGTTGGCTACATCAAGCTGCAGGTGAAGGCCGGTCAGGCCAACCCATCGCCGCCGGTCGGCCCCGCGCTCGGCCAGCGCGGTTTGAACATCATGGAATTCTGCAAGGCGTTCAACGCCGCGACGCAGAAGATGGAGCCCGGTCTGCCGATCCCGGTAATCATCACCGCCTATTCGGACCGCAGCTTCACCTTCATCATGAAGTCGCCGCCGGCGACGATCCTGTTGAAGAAGGCCGCGGGCATCACTTCGGGCAGCAAGCGTCCCAACACCGAGAAGGTGGGCAAGGTGACGCGCAAGCAGCTCGAAGAAATCGTCAAGGTCAAGCAGGCGGATCTCACCGCCGCCGATCTGGATGCCGCCGTGCGCACCATTGCGGGCAGCGCGCGCAGCATGGGCCTCAACACGGAGATCTGACCATGGCAAACATGACGAAACGCATCAAGGCGATGCAGGGCAAGGTCGCCGAAGGCAAGATCTACGCGATCGATGAAGCCTTCAAAATTTTGAAAGACAATTCCAAGACGAAGTTCGTCGAATCGGTCGACGTGGCGATCCGCCTCGGCATCGATGCGAAGAAGTCCGATCAGGGCGTGCGTGGCTCCGTGCTGTTGCCGCATGGCACCGGCAAAACCGTGCGCGTGGCAGTGTTCTGCCCGGCTGGCGAGAAGGCGGAAGCGGCCAAGGCCGCCGGGGCCGACGCCGTGGGCATGGACGATCTCGCCGAGAAGATGCAGGGCGGCGACTTGAATTACGGTCGTATCATCGCCACACCGGATGCCATGCGCGTCGTCGGCAAATTGGGCCAGTTGCTCGGTCCGCGTGGCCTGATGCCGAATCCGAAGGATGGTTCGGTCACCGCCGACGTCGTCACCGCGGTGAAGAATGCGAAGGCCGGCCAGGTGAAGTTCCGCAACGACAAGGCGGGCATCGTGCACGCCTCGATCGGCAAGGTGAACTTCGAAGTCGCTGCGCTCAAGGACAACCTCAACGCGCTGATTGCCGACTTGAACAAGTCCAAGCCGTCCACGGCCAAGGGTGTGTACCTGCAGAAGGTTTACGTTTCGACGACGATGGGGCTGGGTATTCCGGTCGATCAGGCGTCGTTGTCGGCTTGATTTTTCCTTTGCCCATCGGGCGAGGGGAGCAACAGATTTTGAGGGCACCGGTTCGTGCGAATGAACCGGAGCCGTCAAAGACCGCAGGTGGTTGCGGTGTCGCGCAAGGAAGTTCTCGTCGGGCGCAGGAGGCGCGGATTGTGACGGGCGGCATCGGACCTTAATCGCGAATGGAAGACAGCCTGCGTAGATGGTGTAGCCCGTGAGAGATATCGAACGGCCACCAGTTCGGCATCACACGATGCCAGCAAGTCCGCATGGATTCGGGCTTGAGTGAATGGCGGAACGGCGCTTGCGAGAAGCAAAACCCGTTCCACTGAAGAAAGGTAACGCAATGGCGCTGAATCTTACGCAAAAGAAAGTCGTCGTTGCCGAACTGGCGAATGTGGCCGCCAAGGCTCACTCGTTGGTCGCCGCCGAGTACACAGGTCTTACCGTGGCGCAACTCACCGAGTTGCGTCAGAAGGCTCGTCAGGCCAAGGTTTTCGTGAAAGTCGCGAAAAACACCTTGGCGCGGCGCGCAGTGGAAGGTACCGACTATGCCGTCGTCAAAGACGCGTTGGTCGGCCCGATGCTGTATGCCTTCTCTGAGGAAGACCCGGGTGCCGCAGGTCGGTTGGTCAAGGAGTTTTCCAAGGCGAACGAAAAACTGATCCCCAAGGTCGTTGCGATCGGTGGGCAGATGTTCCCGGGCTCTCATGTCGAGAAGCTCGCGTCGCTGCCGACCCGTGAGCAGGCCTTGTCGATGCTTGCCGGTCTGCTCGCGCAGCCCGCAACCATGCTTGCCCGCGTTCTGGCGGAGCCTGCGTCGCAAGTCGCGCGCGTGCTCAATCAGATCGGGGAAAAGAAGCAAGCCGCTTGATCGGTACGCCAAAGGCAACTCAATTAGCTGTTCGATAAATTCTCAGGAGTAAATACACATGTCGCTTACCAATGAACAAATCCTCGACGCGATCGCTGCCAAGCCGCTGATCGAAGTGATGGATCTCGTCAAGGCGTTCGAAGAAAAGTTCGGCGTTTCCGCTGCCGCTCCGGTGGCTGTCGCGGCCGCTGGCGGTGGCGCCGCCGCTGCCGCACCGGCCGAAGAGAAGACCGAATTCACCGTCGTTCTGAAGAGCGCCGGCGAGAAGAAGGTCGACGTGATCAAGGCCGTGCGCGCGATCACGGGTCTGGGCCTGAAGGAAGCCAAGGACCTCACCGAAGCCGGTGGCGTTCTCAAGGAAGGCGTGTCAAAGGACGATTCGGCCAAGTTCAAGAAGGAACTCGAAGCCGCCGGTGCGACCGTCGAAATCAAGTAAGCAAAGGATGTCGTCATCCCGGACAGCGTACGGACGTGCGCTGCACTGCGGTCCAGCGTCTTTGAATGCCGTTGAAAAACAAAGTCGCTGGATTCCGGCTCTTGCCGGAATGACGGCAATGAGCCTGGGGGCGGTTTCGCCCCCGGGCTTTGTTCGTTGAAGTGCGCACAAGACGGCAGACGGAAGATGTGAAGCTGAAAGATACGAAACGATTCATCGTGAAACCCGTGTTTCGATCTTGCTTCACGTCTTCTGTCTGACGCCTTCTCTCCCCCAGTCGATCCGTTTTCGGATCGGCGCATACACACTCCAAGGTGGTGCCCGCCATGTCGACAACCTATTCCTTCACCGAAAAGAAGCGCATCCGCAAAGGCTTCGGAAAATTGCCGGTCGTGCTCGGTGTGCCGCCGCTGCTCGCGATCCAGACCGATTCGTATCGCGAATTTCTGCAGGAAGGCGTCGACGTCAAGGCGCGTGCGGAGCATGGGCTGCACGCCGCGCTCAAGTCGGTGTTCCCGATCGTCAGCTATTCGGGTAACGCCGCGCTCGAATACGTCAGCTACCGCCTCGGAGAACCGGCTTTTGATGAACGCGAGTGCAGGTCGCGTGGCATGAGCTACGGCGCGCCGCTGCGCGTGCTCGTGCGTCTGGTCATCTACGACAAGGAATCGCCGGCGTCGAACAAGGCGATCAAGTACGTCAAGGAGCAGGAAGTCTACATGGGCGAGTTGCCGCTCATGACCGACACCGGCACCTTCATCATCAACGGCACCGAGCGCGTCATCGTCTCGCAGTTGCACCGCTCGCCCGGCGTGTTCTTCGATCATGATCGCGGCAAGACGCATTCGTCCGGCAAGCTGCTGTACAGCGCGCGCATCATTCCCTACCGCGGTTCGTGGCTCGACTTCGAGTTCGACCCGAAGGACGCTCTGTTCACGCGCATCGATCGCCGCCGCAAGCTGCCGGTGACGCAGTTGCTGCGCGCGTTGGGTTACAACAACGAGGAAATTCTCGACATCTTCTTCGAGAAAAACGTGTTCCACCTCGGCAAGAAAGAGGGCGCGAAGCTCGAGCTCGTCGCCGAGCGTTTGCGCGGCGAAACGCTGAATTTCGACGTCAAGGCCGGCGACAAGGTCATCGTCGAAACCGGCAAGCGCATTACCGCACGCCACGTTCGCCTGTTGCAGGAGGCCAAGCTCAAGTCGCTGGAAGTGCCGGACGAATACTTGATCGGTCGCATTCTCGCGCACGACATCGTCGATGCGAAGACCGGTGAGCTGCTCGCGGCGGCCAATGCCGAGATCGACGCGACGCATCTTGCCAACTTCCGCAAGGCCGGTATCGACAAGATCGGCACGCTCTACGTCAACGATCTCGATCGCGGTCCGTACATCTCCAACACGCTGCGCATCGATGCGACCAAAACGCCGCTCGAAGCGCTGGTCGAAATCTATCGCATGATGCGCCCGGGCGAGCCGCCGACCAAGGAGGCCGCGCAGAACCTGTTTTTCAATTTGTTCTTCACGTTCGAGCGCTACGACTTGTCGGGCGTCGGCCGCATGAAGTTCAACCGCCGCGTCGGTCGCAAGGAAGTGACCGGTACCGGCGTGCTCTACGATCACAAATACTTCTCGCATCGCAACGATGCCGAAGCGAAATCGCTGGTCGCCAAGTACGGCCAGGGTTCGGACATTCTCGATGCACTCAAGGTGCTCGTCGACATCCGCAACGGTCGCGGTACGGTCGACGATATCGATCACCTCGGCAACCGTCGCGTGCGTTCGGTCGGCGAGATGGCCGAAAACGTGTTCCGTATCGGCCTCGTTCGCGTCGAGCGTGCGGTGCGCGAACGCCTGTCGCTGGCCGAAGCGGAAGGTTTGACGCCGCAGGATTTGATCAATGCGAAACCCGTGGGCGCCGCGATCAAGGAATTCTTCGGCTCCTCGCAGCTCTCGCAGTTCATGGATCAGAACAACCCGCTCTCGGAAGTCACCCACAAGCGTCGCGTGTCGGCGCTTGGGCCGGGTGGTTTGACGCGTGAGCGTGCCGGCTTCGAAGTGCGCGACGTGCATCCGACCCACTACGGTCGCGTCTGCACCATCGAAACGCCGGAAGGCCCGAACATCGGCCTGATCAACTCGCTCGCGGTCTACGCGCGCACCAACTCGTACGGATTCCTCGAAACCCCGTACCGTAAAGTCGTCAACGGCAAGGTCACCGACAAAACCGAATACCTCTCGGCGATCGAGGAAGGCGAATTCGTCATCGCACAGGCGAACTCCATCCTCAACAAGGACGGCAGCTTTGGCGAAGATTTCGTCGCCTGCCGTTACAAGGGCGAGTCGGAAATGCGTCACGGCGCCGACATCCAGTACATGGACGTCTCGACCATGCAAACCGTGTCGGTGGCGGCGGCGCTGGTGCCGTTCCTCGAGCACGACGATGCCAACCGCGCATTGATGGGCGCGAACATGCAACGTCAGGCCGTGCCGACGCTGCGCTCACAGACGCCGCTGGTCGGCACCGGCATCGAGCGTCCGGTGGCGCGCGATTCGGGCGTGACCGCCGCGGCCCTTCGTGGTGGCGTGATCGATCAAGTCGACGCGGGCCGCATCGTGGTGCGCGTCAACGAAAACGAAATCGGCGAGAACGATGCCGGTGTCGATATCTACACGCTGACCAAATACACGCGCTCGAACCAGAACACCGATCTCAATCAGCGTCCGCTAGTCAACGTCGGCGATATCGTCGCCAAGGGCGATGTGCTGGCCGACGGTTCGTCGACTGATCTGGGCGAGCTCGCCCTCGGTCAGAACATGCTGGTCGCGTTCATGCCGTGGAACGGCTACAACTTCGAGGACTCGATCCTGCTCTCCGAGCGCGTGGTCGAGGAAGATCGCTACACCACGATCCACATCGAAGAGCTGACCATTCAGGCGCGCGACACGAAATTGGGGCCGGAAGAGATCACCGCGGACATCCCCAACGTCGGCGAACAGGCGCTGTCGCGTCTGGACGAATCCGGCGTCGTCTACATCGGTGCCGAGGTGAAAGCGGGCGACATTCTCGTCGGCAAGGTCACGCCCAAGGGCGAAAGCCAGCTCACGCCGGAAGAAAAACTCCTGCGCGCGATCTTCGGCGAGAAAGCCTCGGACGTGAAGGACTCCTCGCTGCGCGTGCCGCCGGGCATGGACGGCACCGTCATCGACGTCACCGTCTTCACCCGTGACGGCATCGAGAAAGACAAGCGCGCGCTGCAGATCGAGCAGATGGAAATCAAGCGCGTCAAGAAGGACTTCGACGATCAGTTCCGCATCCTCGAAGGCGCGATCTACGCGCGCTTGCGCGGTCAGCTCATCGGTCAGATCGCCAACGGTGGCGCCGCCGATGTCAAAAAAGGCACCAAGCTGACCGCCGAGATTCTCGATGGCCTGAAGAAAGACGAGTGGTTTTCGTTGCGCATGAAAGACGAAGATGCCGCCGATCTTCTCGAAAAAGCCAAGGCGCAGGTCGATTCGCACCGTGCCGAGTTTGACAAGCGGTTCAAGATCAAGCAGGCCAAGATCACCGCCGGCGATGATCTCGCCCCGGGCGTGCTCAAGATGGTCAAGGTCTACCTGGCCGTGAAGCGCCGCATCCAGCCGGGCGACAAGATGGCCGGCCGTCACGGCAACAAGGGTGTCGTGTCGATGATTCGTCCGGTCGAGGACATGCCCTACATGGCCAATGGCCAGTCGATCGACATCGTGCTGAACCCGCTCGGCGTGCCGTCGCGCATGAACATCGGCCAGATTCTCGAAGTGCATCTGGGCTGGGCCGCCAAGGGGCTTGGCGAAAAAATCCAGCGCATGCTCGAAGCGCAGGTCAAGGTGACAGAGCTGCGCAAATACCTCGATGAGATCTACAACCACGACAAGGATTCGTTCGGCCAGCGCGTCAATCTGAAGTCGCTGACGGATGAGGAAATTCTCACGTTGGCGAAGAACTTGCAGTCGGGCGTGCCGATGTCGACACCGGTGTTTGACGGTGCCGCGGAGAGCGAGATCAAGGCCATGCTCAAGCTTGCCGAATTGCCGGAGTCGGGTCAGACCACGCTGTTCGACGGTCGCACGGGCGAGGCGTTCGATCGCAAAGTCACGGTCGGCTACATGCACATGCTCAAGCTCAACCACTTGGTCGACGACAAGATGCACGCGCGTTCGACCGGCCCGTACTCGCTCGTTACCCAGCAACCGCTCGGCGGCAAGGCGCAGTTCGGTGGCCAGCGCTTCGGCGAAATGGAAGTCTGGGCGCTGGAAGCCTACGGTGCGGCGTACACGTTGCAGGAGATGCTGACGGTCAAGTCGGACGACGTGCCCGGGCGCAACCAGATGTACAAAAACATCGTCGACGGCAACCACGAAATGGCGGCGGGCATGCCCGAGTCGTTCAACGTGCTGGTCAAGGAGATTCGTTCTCTTGCGATCAACATGGAGCTCGAAGAGCACTGAGGCAGGCGCGCGATTCGTCGCGCCCGGCCCTTTCGCCTGAAGCCAAGTGGGCGCCATGAATGGCGCCCCCACGAAAAAATTCCTCCTCCCCGGAGTACACCATGAAAGACCTGCTGAATCTCTTCAACCAATCCCGCCAGACGCTCGATTTCGACTCGATCAAGATCGCGCTGGCCTCGCCGGAACTGATCCGCTCGTGGTCGTTTGGTGAAGTGAAAAAACCCGAGACGATCAACTACCGTACCTTCAAACCGGAGCGCGATGGCTTGTTCTGTGCCGCCATCTTCGGCCCGATCAAGGATTACGAGTGTCTGTGCGGCAAGTACAAGCGCATGAAGCATCGCGGTGTCGTCTGTGAGAAGTGCGGCACCGAAGTCACTCTGACCAAGGTGCGTCGCGAGCGCATGGGGCACATCGAACTGGCTTCGCCGACCGCGCACATCTGGTTCTTGAAATCACTGCCGTCGCGCATCGGCTTGATGCTCGACATGACCTTGCGTGACATCGAGCGTATTTTGTACTTCGAAGCCTACGTCGTGGTCGATCCGGGCATGACTGCGCTCACGCGTTGCCAGTTGCTCAACGAAGAGCAGTACCTGCAGGCGGTCGAAGAGCACGGCGACGAGTTCGACGCGCGCATGGGTGCCGAGGCCGTCTACGAATTGCTCAAAACCATCGACCTCAATGCGGAATTGATCCAGTTGCGCGAGGAAATCGCGAGCACGAATTCCGAAACCAAACTGAAACGCTTGTCCAAGCGCATCAAGCTGGTCGAAGCCTTCCTGGAATCGGGCAACCGTCCCGAATACATGGTCATGACCGTGTTGCCGGTACTGCCGCCCGATCTGCGCCCGCTGGTGCCGCTCGATGGCGGGCGCTTCGCCACGTCGGACTTGAACGACCTGTACCGCCGCGTCATTAACCGCAACAACCGCCTGAAGCGGCTGCTCGAACTCAACGCGCCCGACATCATCGTGCGCAACGAGAAGCGCATGCTGCAGGAAGCGGTCGATGCGCTGATGGACAATGGCCGTCGCGGTCGCGCGATCACGGGTACGAACAAGCGTGCCCTCAAGTCGCTGGCCGACATGATCAAGGGCAAGCAGGGCCGCTTCCGCCAGAACCTGCTCGGCAAGCGCGTGGACTACTCCGGCCGTTCGGTCATCGTGGTCGGCCCGACGCTGAAGTTGCACGAGTGCGGCCTGCCGAAGAAGATGGCACTGGAACTGTTCAAGCCGTTCATCTTCTCCAAGCTGCAACGCCGCGGCCTCGCCACCACGATCAAAGCGGCGAAGAAGCTGGTCGAGCGCGAAGAAGCCGAGGTGTGGGATATCCTCGAAGAGGTGATCCGCGAGCATCCGGTGCTGCTGAACCGCGCGCCGACGCTGCATCGTCTGGGCATCCAGGCGTTCGAGCCGGTGCTGGTGGAAGGCAAGGCGATCCAGTTGCATCCGCTGGTGTGTACCGCGTTCAACGCCGACTTCGACGGCGACCAGATGGCCGTGCACGTCCCGTTGTCGCTGGAAGCGCAGCTCGAAGCGCGCGCGCTGATGATGTCGTCCAACAACATCCTGTCGCCTGCCAACGGCGATCCGATCATCGTGCCGTCGCAGGACGTCGTGCTCGGCCTGTACTACATGACGCGCGAGCTGACCAATGCCAAGGGCGAAGGCATGATCTTCGCCAACACGTTGGAAGTGAAGCGCGCCTACGACAACCGCGCCGTGGAATTGCACGCGCGCATCAAGGTGCGTTTGGCCCAGACTCAAGTCGGTGAAGATGGCGAGCGCACGAAGAAGTCGGTCATCGTCGACACCACCGTCGGTCGCGCGCTGCTGGCCGACATTCTGCCGGAAGGTCTGCCGTTCGAGCTCGCCAATGTCGAGTTGACGAAGAAAGCGATCAGCCGTTTGATCAACCAGTGCTACCGCCGCCTCGGCCTGAAAGACACGGTCGTGTTCGCGGACAAGCTGATGTACACCGGGTTCAGCTATGCCACGCGTGCGGGCATCTCGATCGGCATCGACGACATGAAGATTCCGGCGGAGAAGGCCGGCATCCTCGAAGAAGCCGAAACCGAAGTGACGGAAATCCAGGAGCAGTTCGCTTCCGGTCTCGTCACCGCCGGCGAGCGCTACAACAAGGTCGTCGACATCTGGTCGCGCACCAACGAAAAAATCGCCGCGGCGATGATGAAAGGCATCGGCTTCGACAAGGTGAAGACCGCCGAAGGCAAGGATGTCGATCAGAAATCGATGAACTCGCTCTACATCATGGCCGACTCCGGCGCGCGCGGCTCGCAAGCACAGATTCGCCAGCTCGCTGGCATGCGCGGCCTGATGGCCAAACCGGACGGCTCGATCATCGAGACGCCGATCAAGGCCAACTTCCGCGAAGGTCTCGACGTGTTGCAGTACTTCAACTCGACCCACGGCGCCCGCAAAGGCTTGGCCGACACGGCGTTGAAGACGGCGAACTCGGGTTATCTCACGCGCCGCCTGGTCGACGTGGCGCAGGATGTGGTCGTCACCGAGCCGGATTGCGGCACGCTCAACGGGCTGACCCTGACCGCGATCGTCGAAGGCGGCGATGTGGTCGAACCGTTGAAGGATCGCGTCCTCGGTCGCGTGGTCGCGGCGGACACGTTCGCGCCGGGCAATGACGATGAGCCGATCGTCACGCGCAACACGATCCTCAACGAAAAGTGGGTGGAGAAGCTCGAAACCGCCGGCGTGCAAAGCATCCTCGTGCGCTCGCCCATCACCTGCGAGTCGAGCTTCGGTATCTGCGCAAACTGCTACGGGCGCGATCTCGCGCGCGGCCACCTCGTCAACATGGGTGAGGCGGTCGGCGTCATCGCCGCGCAATCCATCGGCGAGCCGGGTACGCAGTTGACCATGCGTACCTTCCACATCGGCGGCGCGGCCTCGCGTGCGGCGGCGGTGGACAACGTGTCGGTCAAGACCACCGGCTCGGTCAAGTTCAACAATTTGAAGACCGTGCAGCACAGCGCGGGCCATCTCGTCGCCGTGTCGCGTTCGGGCGAATTGTCCGTGATGGACGCGCACGGTCGCGAGCGCGAGCGCTACAAGGTGCCCTATGGCGCGACGATCTCGGCCAAGGACGGTGCGCCCGTCAAGGCCGGCCAGACCATTGCGAACTGGGATCCGCACACCCACCCGATCGTCACCGAAGTGGCGGGCAAGGTGCGCTTCATCGACTTCATCGACGGCGTCACCGTGCAGGCGCAGACCGACGAGCTGACCGGCTTGGAATCCGCCGTCGTCACCGATCCGAAGCGCCGCGGCACACAGGCCAAAGACCTGCGCCCGATCGTGCGCCTGGAAGACAAAAAGGGCAAGGAACTGCGTCTGCCGGGCACCGACATTTCCGCGCAGTACTTCCTGCCGGCCGGCGCGATCATCAGCTTGCAGGACGGTGCGGAAGTGGGCGTCGGCGACGTCGTCGCACGTATCCCGCAAGAAACCTCCAAGACCCGCGACATCACCGGCGGTCTGCCGCGCGTGGCCGATCTGTTTGAAGCGCGCAAACCGAAGGAACCGGCGATCCTCGCCGAAGTCTCCGGTGTGGTCTCATTCGGCAAGGACACCAAGGGCAAGCAGCGCCTCGTTATCAAGGATGCCGATGGCAACGATCACGAAGAGCTGATTCCGAAGTGGCGTCAGGTCATCGTGTTCGAGGGCGAGCACGTGGAGAAGGGCGAAACCGTCGTCGACGGCGAGCCGAATCCGCACGACATCCTGCGTCTGCTCGGCGTTGAGCCGCTGGCGGCGTACCTCGTCAAGGAAATCCAGGACGTGTATCGCCTGCAAGGCGTGCGCATCAACGACAAGCACATCGAAGCGATCATTCGCCAGATGCTGCGCAAGGTCGAAATCACCGTGCCGGGCGACACGCGCTACCTCAAGGGCGAGCAGAGCGACCGCAAGCGCGTGGCGGAAGAAAACGCCCGTGCCAAGAGTCGCGACGAACGTCCGGCCGAGTTCGATCCGATGCTGCTGGGCATCACCAAGGCCTCGCTTGCCACGGAGTCGTTCATCTCGGCGGCCTCGTTCCAGGAAACCACGCGCGTGCTCACCGAAGCGGCCGTGCGCGGCACGCGCGACACGCTGCGTGGCTTGAAGGAGAACGTGATCGTCGGCCGCCTGATTCCGGCGGGGACTGGCCTTGCCTACCACAAGCAGCGTCGCAAGAAGGCCGGCGCGTTGTCGGATGCCGACTTCGAAACGCTGCGTGGCGGCGTGACCGAGTTCGTCGGCGAGGCGCACGGAGAGTAAGCGCTCAGGCAATCGAGTGGGACAACAAAAAAGCCGCGCAAGCGGCTTTTTTGTCAAATATGGCGGATACGTACCTCGAAAGGCGACAGGCGCAAGACGCCGGATGATGAAAATGGATCCGCGCATTGGCCCGCTGCTTGCCGGTCGGCAAGATGCTGGTCGCCATTGCCAACAAACACGCGCGGCACATCTGGGCGATGCTCGCGCACGATGTCGACTACGATCCCCAGGCTTGCTGGAATCACCTCATGCATCGGTAGACCAAGGCCGCGTGACGTTGGAGTGAGCCGCGCCGCTGCACGCCTCCCAAGTTTCGCAGTTGCGCCCGTAACATGTTGATTCGATTGCGCGCTAGTGTATCGGCGGGACTTGAGTGTCGAGTGTGGCGAAGAGCTGCCGTTGCAGTTCGTTCGGTGCATTGAGGCCGCGCAGGGTGAGCAAAGTAGCGTTTCACCCGATGCCGTGATCGCTGGATGGTTCGCAGGTGTTTGAAAGCGGTCAAACGCAACTCATACGCATCGCGCGGGACACGTTCTGATGCACTGCGTGCTTGAGATCGCCGTTGAGATACTCGTCCGGATTCAGTTCTGGTGAGTACGGTGACAACGGCCGCGTTGGGCATCGCCATGGTCCACGGGGACTCTCAACGCCGCATGCGCGTCTGGCAAGCACAACGGCCCGGCACAACGGCCCGGCCAGGTCACGCACGACCTGTGCGTTCTCGATGCGGCCCCTTTGCTCTGGCGGCCATTGAATTGCTGCGCAGAAGGGTTTCGCTGAGTGCGGCTGAGTTGCCATTGGGAACCTCTGATTTATTCGTCATCCAGCGAAAGCTGGGGTCCAGTTTTTTACCGGATGCGCATAAAGGTTGGATTCCAGCTTTCGCTGGATTGACGAGATTGATGAAAATCGCAATTGTTCAGAGGGTTCTTTGGTCGCCGTACCATGGACAAGCAGAAGCGCCGTTGGCGGGCAATTGCGCTATCGGTGCCCGGATTTCGCTGCTGGCTTCGGTTGCTTTGCGTTGCCCGTGGTTGGCGGCAAGCGTCGCCGAAAAGCGGCGTGTGCGGGCAAGATGGCGCGACGCCGCAATGCCGGCGGTAGTATCCTCGCGTCATGACCGCACCTGCCGACGAGGAGATCGACACCGAGGAACTGCTCGGGTTGATCGATGCCACAGAGCCGCACGACGACGCAGCGCGCGATTCGACCAGCGCGTATCTGAACGAAATCGGCTTGATTGCGCTGCTCGACGCCGCGGGCGAGCGTGCGCTCGCGACGCGCGCACAAGAGGGCGATGAGGCAGCGCGGCAGGCGATGATCGAGGCGAATCTGCGCTTGGTGGTGTCTGTCGCGCGCGATTATGTCGGTCGTGGCGTGCCGTTGCTGGATTTGATCGCGGAAGGCAACCTGGGCCTCATTCGCGCGGTGGAAAAATTCGAGCCGGCGCGCGGCCTGCGCTTTTCCACCTATGCGGTGTGGTGGATTCGCGAAGCCGTGCAACACGCGCTGATGCACCAGGGCCGCACCGTACGCGTGCCGGTGCATGTGTGGCGTGAATTCGCGCAGGCACTGCGCGCGCGCCGCCAGCTCGCGCAGGAAATCGGGCGTACGCCGAGCATGGACGAACTGGCGCGGGCGATGGGCAAAAGCCATGCGGAGGTGGGTGGATTGTTCGCCTTGACCGATCGCATTTCCTCGCTCGATGCACCGATGTCGGCGAACGATGACCGCAGCCTGTTCGCGCAACTCATCGTCGATGACGCGGACGCGGCAATGATGCGCAACGCGGGCGATCCGCGCGACGCGTGCATCGAGTCGTGTTTGCGGCGCCTGCCGGAGCGCCAGCAGTTGGTGTTGCAGAAGCGCTATGGCCTTGACGATCACGCCACGCAATCGCTGGCCGAAATCGCCGCCGAACTCGGTTTGACGCGCGAGCGTGTGCGCCAGATTCAGAGCGAAGCGCTGGCACGTTTGCGCGCTTTTGTCGAAACCGAGCACGCGCAACGCGCGCCCGGCGACTGAGCGTGGCGTGGCGTGGCGTGGCGGTGGTCCGTCCGATGCGGTGTAGCTGCCGGGCCGCTCGCTACAGGCCGGCGGCGAGGTGCGTGCCTTGGGCGATCGCGCGCTTGGCGTCGAGCTCGGTGGCGACATCCGCGCCGCCGATCAAGTGTGCGTCGATGCCGGCAGCCTTGAGTCCTTCCTGAAGTTCGCGCTGCGGTTCCTGGCCGGCGCAGACGACGATGGTGTCCACGGGCAGGCATTGCACCTTGCCGTCGATGCGCACATGCAGGCCGTCGTCGTCGATGCGCTGGTATTCGACGCCGCCGAGCATGGTCGTGCGCTTCATCTTCAACGCCGCGCGATGCACCCAACCGCTGGTTTTGTTGAGGCGCTTGCCGGGCGCGCCGGGCGTGCGTTGCAGCAGCCACACCTGGCGCTCGGCGGGTTCGGGCTCGGGGCGGGCGAGGCCGCCCCGCTGAGTGTAGGCGAGATCGACGCCCCACTCGCGCGACCAGCGCGCGACATCAGTGGTTGGCGAGGGTGCGGCCTGGGTCAAAAATTCGGCGACGTCGAAGCCGATGCCGCCGGCACCGATGATGGCAACGCGTTTGCCGACCGGTTTGCGTGCGAGCACCACGTCGACGTAGCTCACTACCTTCGGGTGATCGGCACCGGGAAGCGCAAGACGCCGCGGCACGATGCCGGTCGCGAGCACCACGGCATCGAAGCCGACGAGCTTCTCGACCGAGGCCGTCGTGTTCAGGCGCAACTCGACGCCGGTATCCACGATGCGGTTAGCGAAGTAGCGCAACGATTCGGCGAATTCCTCTTTGCCCGGAATGCGTTTGGCGAGATTGAATTGGCCGCCTATTTCCGCGGCGGCGTCGAACAACACGACGGCATGACCGCGCTCGGCCAACGTGGTTGCGCAAGCGAGGCCGGCGGGGCCTGCGCCAACCACGGCGATGCGTTTCGGTGCGGCGGTTTTGGCGATCACGAGTTCGGTTTCTGCGCAGGCGCGCGGGTTGAGCAGGCACGAAGCGCGGCGGTTCTCGAAGACGTGATCCAGACAGGCCTGATTGCAGGCGATGCAGGTATTGATGCGCGAGGCGCGGCCGGCGCGCGCCTTGTTCGCCCAGGCCGGGTCGGCGAGCAACGGGCGCGCCATCGACACCATGTCTGCCGCGCCGTCGGCAAGAATTTTCTCGGCGACATCGGGCATGTTGATGCGGTTGGTGGCAATCAGCGGAATGCGCACGTCGGGTTTCAGCTTGCGCGTGACCCAGGCGAACGACGCACGCGGCACGCTGGTGACGATGGTCGGCACACGCGCTTCGTGCCAGCCGATGCCGGTGTTGATGATCGACGCACCGGCGGTTTCGATGCGCTTCGCGAGCTGCACGATGTCGTCCCAACTCTGCGCATCCTCGACCAGATCGAGCATGGACAGGCGATAGACGATGATGAAACGCGCGCCCACCGCGGCGCGTGTGCGGCGCACGATCTCGATCGGGAGACGTTGCCGGTTTTCGACGCTGCCGCCCCATTCGTCGCTGCGCTGGTTGGTGCGCGCGGCGAGAAACTGGTTGATCAGATAGCCTTCGCTGCCCATGATCTCGACGCCGTCGTAACCCGCATCCTGGGCGAGTTTGGAGCAGCCGACGAAGTCGTCGATGGTGCGCTCGACGCCGCGGCTGGACAGGGCGCGCGGCGTAAACGGCGTGATCGGCGATTTCAATCGCGACGGCGCCACCGACAGCGGATGAAACGCATAGCGACCGGCGTGCAGGATTTGCAGGCAGATTTTTCCGCCGGCGTCGTGCACGGCCGCGGTGACTTTGCGGTGGCGAGCCACATGCCAGGGCATCGACAAGCGCCCGCCGAAGGGTTTGAGCCAGCCCGCGATGTTGGGCGCAATGCCGCCGGTGACCATGAGGCCAACGCCACCGCGAGCGCGTTCGGCGAAATACGCAGCGAGCCGGTCGAAGTCGCGCGCATGATCTTCAAGCCCCGTGTGCATCGAGCCCATCAGCACGCGATTGGCGAGGGTGGTGAAGCCCAGATCGAGCGGGGCGAACAGGTGCGGGTAGGGCGTGGCGGTCGAATCGGACGGCGAGGTGGTGAGTGTGGGCATGGAATCAAACGGTTGTTTCAATTCCGTTACCTTGCCCGCAAATGCACTGACGCACAAGTGCTGTGCTGTGTCGCGCCTCGTGCGCACACACAGCGCCGTGCGTGCGCCAGATCAGGCCGACGCTACGCGGCAAATTGCAGGCGTGCGAGTTCCGCGTACAAGCCGCCTGCGCGAAGCAGCTCGGCATGCGTGCCTTGGGCGACGATGCGGCCTGCGTCCATGACGACGATGCGGTCGGCCTTGAGCACGGTGGCCAGCCGGTGCGCGATGATCAACGTGGTGCGACCGCGCATCAGGTGCTCCAGCCCTTGCTGGATGGCCGCTTCGGATTGCGCGTCCAGATTGCTCGTTGCCTCGTCGAGCAACAAAATCGGCGCGTTCTTGAGCAGTGCGCGCGCGATTGAGATGCGCTGTTGCTGGCCGCCGGACAGGCGCATGCCGCGTTCGCCGAGATGGGTATCGTAGCCCTGCGGCTGCGCGGCGATGAAGTCGTGCGCGGCGGCGGTTTTGGCGGCGGCGATCACGTCGACGTCGTTGGCGTCGACGCGCCCGAAGCGGATGTTGTCGCGCGCGCTGGCGCCGAACATGACCGTGTCCTGCGGCACCAGCGCGATCGCGCCGCGCAGGTCGGCAAGCGCGAGTTGAGGCAGATCGACGCCGTCGATGCTCACGCTGCCGCGCTGCGGATCATGGAAGCGCAGCAACAGATGAAACACGGTGCTCTTGCCCGCGCCGGAAGGGCCGACGAGGGCGACCGTCTCGCCGGAGTTCACGTCGAGTGTGAAGTCGTGCAGCGCGGGCGTGTCGGGCCGCGAGGGATAGCGGAATTCGACCCGATCGAACCGAATGCGGCCCTGCGGCGGTTGCGCCAGCGCCGTGGGCGCGACCGGTTCGCGGATCGTGGATTGGGTTTTCATCAGTTCGTCGATGCGCTCCATCGCCCCCGAGGCGCGTGCGATTTCGCTCCACACTTCGCTCAAGCCGCCGATGGAGCCGGCAGCGATGATGGCGTAGAACACGAATTGACTGAGCACGCCGACATCGAGTTGCCCGGCCATGACGCTGCGCGCGCCGCTCCACAACACCAGCGTGATCGCGCCGAAGATCAGCACGATGACGAGGGCGGTGAGCAGGGCGCGCTGACGAATGCGTTTTTTCGCCGTGGCGACGGCGCGCAGGATGGCCGCATCGTAGCGCGCGATCTCGTACTTCTCGCGGGCATAGGCTTGCACCGCATAGGTCGCGTTGAGGGTTTCGTTGGCGACGGCGGCGGCGTCGGCGACGCGATCCTGGCTCGCGCGCGACAGGCGTTGCTGGCGCCGGCCCATCAGCACGATGGGTGCGATCACGAGCGGAATGACCAGCGCGGCATAACCGGCGAGCCGCGGGCTGGTCGCCACCAGCATGAGCGTGCCGCCGAGCGCGGTGAGCAGGCTGCGCAATGCGACCGACAACGACGAGGTCAGCACGGTTTGCACCAGCTCGCAGTCGGCGGACAGGCGCGAGGTCAATTCGCCGACGCGGGTGCGCTCGTAAAATGGTTGATCCAGCGCGATCAAATGCGCGTACAGACCGCGGCGCAAATCGGCGACGGTGCGCTCGCCGAGTACGGTGACGCAGTAATAGCGCCCGGCAGTCGCGAGCGCGAGCACGATGGCGACGGCGAACAAGCCGAGAAAACTTGAGTCGATCATGCGCGGATCGGCATGCGCGAAGCCGTGATCGATCATCAGGCGCACGGCAACCGGCAAGGTCAGCGTGGCCAGCGAAGACAAGGCGAGAAAGCCGAGCCAGCCGACGAACAAGCCGCGATACGGGCGGACATGCGGCCAGATCAGCGGCAGTGCGGAAAATCGCCGCTTGGCCACCGGCGCGGTGGAAGATTGAGTAGACATGGGGAGAATGCGCAGGAGATCGCGAAACGCTATGGTGCCGCATCGGCCCGATTTCAATCCAGTGATGCGGTTATGCGAGAACGGTTACCTCGCAACGCCCGCGCGTCGCATCGGCAAGAAGTCGACGCAGTGCCGCAACCTGCGTGGAGGGCAGCGCCAGGCGCAGCGTTGCGCCGTCGGCGCTGAAGTTTTCATTGAGCAAGTCGGCTTGCAGCTCGGCCAGACGCGCATGCAGCAGCGGCAACGTCGTGTACGGCAGCGCGAATTCCACGCAGGTCAAGGCGACGATTTCGGTTTTCGCGGCGAGGCGCAAGCACTCTGCCGCGCACCCGCCATAAGCGCGCGCGAGACCGCCGGCGCCGAGTTTGATGCCGCCGTACCAGCGCGCGACGACGACGACGGTGCGATCCATGCGTTGCCCGTCGATGGCTTGCAGGATCGGTCGTCCGGCGGTGCCGCCGGGTTCGCCGTCGTCGTGAAAACGGTATTGCTGGCCGATGCGATACGCCCAACAGTGGTGGGTGGCGTCGGATTGCGCCACCGCCGCGACGAACGCGAGCGCCGCATCGGGGGTTGCGATGGGGGCCGCGTTGGCGATGAACAGGCTTTTTTTCACTTCCTGACGCAGACGGGTCGCGCCGTCGAGGCTGAAACGCGGTTCGCTCATTGCAGGTCGCGCAGGTCGGCGGGAATGGAGACATCCGGATGCTGGCGGCGCAGGTCGAGCAGGGCGCGTTTGGCGGCGGCATCCTGGCCGTCTGCGTGCATCGCGCGCACGATGGAAAACCAGATATCGACCGGCGGTGCATCGGGTGGATAGATGCCGCTGGCATCGCTCGCCGGGGAGGGCGACGATGCGTCGAGGCTCCAGCGGTAGCGTTGCGGCTGGTCCGCATCGCGGTGGATATGCGCTGCGCGCTGCGCGACGGCGGGCGTTGGCGGGCGACGAGCAAGCGCCGATTCGCTATTCAGGGCAGGACTTGCGGGTGCGACTTGCGGCGCGACGAGGGCCGACGCCGACTCTGCCAGGGCGGAAGTCGGCGCAGGGATCGCCTCGGTTTGTGCAGGCGACACTGCGCGCGCGCGCGGCGGCGTTGCCGGAAACGCATCGGATTCTGCGCGCGCGGATTCCTCGCCTGCGGATGCCGTGCGTGCGAGTTGCGGTGCGCGATCCATCACACGGGTTGTCGGCCTTGGCGCTGCGGCTTTTGGTGCGGGCATCGCCGCATCGTGCCCGCTGGCAGGCGTTGGTGCGCTCGCAGCCAGCTCGCGGCGATCCGCCGAGGCGGGTGCGGATTTTGCGGCGAGCGTCGGCGTGCCGGTCGCGGCCGATTCCAACGCCGGCGTGGGCGTGGCTGTCGGTTCAGCCGCAGACGGCAACGCGGCAGTCTCGGGCTGCGCGCGCTGCGGCAGCAGGCGCCACGCAAGGCCAGCGACGAGCAGCATCGTCGCCACCGCACTGAACCCGGGCAGCCAGCGTCGCGCGCGCACGGGTGCGACGGCAGCGCGCTGGGGCGGGCTCGACGCGCCGTGCAACGCGTGCCGTGCCTGCTCGCGAATGCGGGCATCCAGCGCCGCGCCGGGTTCGGCCTGCGGCAGCTTGCGATACAACGGCGCGAGGCGCGCTTCGTGTTCGCGCACCAAGGCGTCGAACTCGGCGTCGTGTACTTGCTGCGGTGTGCGGATGTCGCTCATTCGGCCAACCTCTGGCGGATGCTGGCGAAGGCGTAACGCAGACGCGACTTCACCGTTTCGTGCCCTGTGCCGGTCAGGCGCGCGATGTCTTCCAAGCCCAGTCCCGACTCCATGCGCAAAACGAAGGCGATGCGTTGCTCATCCGGCAGCACGGCCAGCGCGAGTTGAAGGCGACGGCGCTGCTCGAACTCGCTCAACGCCGCTTCGGGGCGTTCGTGCTCGGGTGCATCGAGTTGGGCGAAAACGCGCTCGGCTTCGGCGGCGTCGGCCTGCGGCCGCGTGCGGCGCAGATGATCGACGATGAGGTTGTGCGCGATCTGCAACAGCCAGGTGCTGAATTTCGCCTCGACGCGATAGCGCGCACGCGCATCGATGGCGCGGCCCCAGGTTTCCTGAAACAACTCATCGGCCACGGCGCGATCGGGCACGCTGCGCAGAATGAAACGGTACAGCAGGCTGCGGGTGCGCGCGTACAACGCATCGAACGCAAGCGCATCGCCGCGCGCGTAGGCGAGCATCAAGTCTTCGTCACTGCGCGTAGCGTCCATCGGCGCGCAGGGTACGCCAAATCGGCGGCGCACGGCAGCCTCCCTTTGCGGGCGGGCGTCGGCAACGAGGCGAGACGAGGCGGGCATGCCCACTGCAACGCAGAAAAGCCCGCGCCGGGGTTGACGGCCTGCCCGCACAATCCGCTCGTGCGCCGGAATTCCACCGCGGCGAGCGTGGGCGTCAGGGCCGCCTGGCACTTTGCGCCAGCAATGCGCTCAGATGGTTTTTCCATACCGCGGCCCAGGTGTGCGTGCTGTGGCCGTGGGTCGCAGCACTGATGGGAACGACCACGGCGCGACCGTGCGCGACATGCCGGATTTCGCGTTCGAGAATACCCAGCTCCGGCGGGTTGATCTGATCGTCGGCGGAGTTGATCGCGAGCAAAGGGGCTGTGATCGCGCCGAGCTGCGGCTGCGGGTTGTAGTTGCGCGAGGCATCGACCTGATACAAACCATCGTTGGCATCGTCTTCTTTCATCAGCGAAGCGATGCGGTCTTCGAGGTACTTGTCCGCCGCCTCGCGTGTCGGGTACTCCTTCTGCCATTGCAGCGGCACCGAGCCCATGATGACGAGGATGTGCAACGCATCGGCGAGGCCGCGCGGCTGTGCCGTGTAGTTGCCGCCATTCCATTCGGGGTCGTTGCGGATCGCATCCATGTACATGCGCCGGAACATGCGATTGCGCCCGGCGATTTCGACCGGCAGCGAGGCGAGCGGCAGCAGTGTATCCATGAACTCGGGGTGAGCCTCGCCCCACATCCAGGTGTGCATGCCACCCATCGACGTGCCCATGACCAGGCGCAGATGATCGATGCCGAGTTTTTCGGTCAACAGCCGGTATTGGGCGCGCAGCATGTCGTCGTAGTCGTAGTGCGGAAATGTCATGCGCAGCCCGTCGCTCGGCTTGCTCGACTTGCCGTGGCCGATGCCGTCGGGCAGCACGATGAAATATTTCGCGGCATCGAGCGGTTGCCCGGGGCCGAACAACTGCCCGGCAAAACGGTCGTTGAGGAACTGCGTGCCGGCACCGCCGGTGCCGTGCAGAATCAGTACGGCGTTGTCCACGCGGCCGTGCCCATCCTTGTGGATTCGGCCAAGCGTGCGGTAATGCAGGCGCAGCTCGGGCAGCGTCTCGCCACTGCCGAAGCGGAAATTCGCGACCACGAAGTCGCCTTCGCTTGGCGCCGGCCATGCCTCGGCGTGCGCCTGGGCGCAAACGGCCAAGGTCAGAATCGCGAGTAGAAGCCAGCTTTTCGGAGTCATGTCGATGGTGTTGCGCCGGGGAGGAATCGGCGCAGTGTGCAACAACCGGATGCGCTTGTCGCGCGCGTCGGCGCGACTCAGTCGCGGGCGGAGCCCGGGGTGCGCCGCGGGCGCCCGATGTGGCGCAGCGCAATCTCGCCATCGACGAGGCGTGCGTGCAATTGCGTCGCCTTGCGCGCTTGCGCCACGTTGCGCAACACGGCGCCGCTGTCGTGGTCGAGCAGGATCGCATAGCCGCGTTGCAGCGTTGCCAGCGGACTGACCGCATGCAGCGTGCGTGCGAGTTCGCCGAGCTGCTGCGTGCGCCGATCCTGATGGCGATCGATCGCTGCACGCAGGCGCAACTGCAAGCTGGCGAGACGTTCGCGTCGGGTGGCGAGCCGGGTCGCCGGATGCTGCGCCTGCAAGCGCGCGTGCAACTGCGCGAGCCGCTCGTCGCCGCGTTGCAAGCGCAGGCGCGGATGCTGCGCGCGCAGGCGCGTCGCGGTATGGTCGAGCCGCTGCGCGGCATTGTGCAAGCGCCGTTGCAGTGCGTGATCCAGACGCGTTTCTTCGCGTTGCAGGGCACGCAGAATCGTCGTCGCATCGGGCACGATCAACTCCGCCGCGGCCGAAGGTGTTGGCGCGCGCAGGTCGGCGGCGAAATCGGCGATGGTGAAATCGACTTCGTGGCCGATCGCGCTGACGACGGGGATCGCGCAGGCGCGGATCGCGCGCGCCACGCCCTCGTCGTTGAACGCCCACAGATCTTCGAGCGAGCCGCCGCCGCGGGTGAGCAGGATGACGTCGTGCCGCTGCGCCTTCGAGGCCGCATTCAACGCAGCAATGATCGCCGGCGGCGCTTCCTTGCCCTGCACGGGCACGGGCAGGATGTCGACGCAAGTCAACGGGAATCGCCGTGCGAGCACGCTGAGCACATCGCGAATCGCCGCGCCCGTCGCCGACGTGATCACACCGATGCGGCGCGGCAACGCCGGCAGCGCGCGTTTCCTCGCCGCCTCGAATAGGCCTTCTGCGGCCAGCCGGGTTTTCAGCTGCTCGAACGCGCGCAGCAGCGCGCCTTCACCGGCTTCTTCCAGGTGCTCGACGATGAGCTGGAACTCGCCGCGTGCTTCATACAGGCTGACGCGTGCGCGCGCCAGCACACGCGTGCCGTCGCCCGGCTTGAAGCGCAGCAGCATCGCGCGATTCTTGAACATGGCGCAGCGAATCTGCGCGTGCGCATCTTTCAGGCTGAAATAGCAATGCCCCGAGGCGGGGCGCGAAAAATTCGACACTTCGCCTTCGACCCAGATCAGCGGAAACGTGTCTTCGAGCAGGTCGCGTGCAAGGCGCACGAGTTGGCTCGGCGAGAAAATGTCGCGCTGCGGTGCGGTGTCGTCGAGCAGGGAGGGCATGGCGTGAAGGAAAAAGGGCTTGCCGCTGTCTGTGCAGCGGTGCTGGGGAGGCGAGAGTAGCGCGCGACCTGCGTCACGCCAAGCAGGAAGTATGTCGCCCTCGTTACATTGGATGGCGCCGAACGCTCAGTCGGCGCGACAACGGGCGAGGATCGGTTCGCCGAGCCGTGTTCGATATTGGCGGTCGAACGCGGCGAGTTGGCTTTCCAGTTCCGAGTAGGGGCCGGGCGTCCACGCCTGCGAGGTCACGCCACGATGCGCGTTCGCGCAGAGAATCCAGTCCTGACGATTGGTCGTGTCCCAGAAGTCGATGGCCGGCGAAGGGTCGAAATTCGCCGCGGCAATGGCGTCGGGATGGAACAGCCACTCGCACACCACGCGCGTCGTGTTTTTCGAGGTCGGCAACAGACGATGCATCATCACGTAGTCGGGGTGGAACGACAAAAAGCCTGTACCGAACAGGCTGTAGTAGAAAACGTGGCCGCGTTGCGCATCGTCGAGACCGGGCAGCAGCGGCGCGCAACGCTCGCCGCTCGTGGTCATGCTGCCGTCGGGGTTGTTCATCCACATCGGGCCGCCAAGCACGGGGCCTTCTTCGAGATCGTTCTGCGAGTTGCGGAAGGGAGTGAGCTTGTTGAGTTGCGGGTGCGCGATCGGGCAGTGATAGCACTCGCTGAAGTTGTGGACGATGAGTTTCCAGTTCGCCTCGACCTCGTATTCCTTGCGCCCCACCGAGCGCAGTTCGCGTGCGCGCCATTGTTGAAAGCGGCCGGCGAGGCCGGGCAGCGCTTCATCGAACGGCGGCGGATCGGGCGCCAGATTGACGAAGAGAAAGCCTTCCCAGTCGGTCAGCGCGACGGCGTGCAACGGGTAGTTTGCGCGATCGAATCCGGCGACGTCGCTCATCGCCGGCACGTTGCGCAAGCTGCCGTCGAGGTCGTAGGCCCAGGCGTGATACGGGCATTGAATGGTCTTGCCCAGCGTGCCGTGCGTTTCGTGGCACAAGCGGCTGCCGCGATGGCGGCAATGGTTGTGGAACGCGCGTACGTTGCCGTCGTCGTCGCGCAGCACGATCGCGCTCTCGCCGCCGATCTCGAACAGGTAATAGCTGCCGGGCTTTTCCAATTGCGAAATATGTCCGCTGAGCAACCACGAACGATGGAAAATGGTTTCGTTTTCCGCGCGCCAGATATCGTCGGAAACGAAATACTCGCGACCGAGCGTGTGCTGACCGTGGGCAGTGCGGGCTTTCATGGCGGCGATCCGGCAAACGACGAATGCGTCGAGTATGCCTCTTCGCATGCGCCACTGTCACGGCATGAAACGACGCACATGGCGCATGCGCGAAAGATGCCGTCGCGACGACCTCCTGCCATCGCGACGCTCGACGAAACGGCGCGCCTGAATCAGATCGAGCAGCGCTGCGGTGCGGTGCGGGCTGCCGCCGTTCCGGCGCGAGCCGAGCGCTAGCGCAATGCGCGCTGCACGACGGCGGTGTCGGTGTGTTGCTGGAAAGTCTGCACGCGATCGCCGGCGAATTTCCAGACATGGACGAAGGGCGCGCGAAAAAACTTGCCTGTCGCCTTGAAGGTTCCGCTGTATTCGCCCAGCGCGACGACGGTATTGCCGCTGGCGATCAATTCGTGCGGTACGGCGGCGTAGCCGTCCCATTCGGTGCCGAGTTTCATGAACACATTTTGCAGCACGGCGTCCGGGCCGACATATGTACCGCCGTAGGGAAAGCCTTCCGCTTCCGTCCAGCGGATATCCGGCGCCAGAGCGCCGAGTACCGTGGGCACGTCGCCGCGGGCAAACGCGGCGTAGAGATGTTCGATCGTGGCGGCGTGATGGCTCATGACGTCTCCGCGTTGCGCTGGGTGCAAATACGCTAGCACAGTCGCGGTATCATCGGCGCATGGAGTCCGTAGACATTCTCATCGCCGGCGGTGGTTTGGTCGGCGCCAGCCTCGCCATCGCGCTCGACGGCAGCGGCCTGCGCGTCGCCCAGATCGAAGCCGTGGCACAGCAGATCGACCCGCAGGCGAACCCGGACGAGCGCAGCCTCGCGCTCGCGCGCGCGAGCGTCAACGCGCTGATCGCGCTCGGCGTGTGGCCGCTGATCGAAGCGAAAACGATGCCGATCCGGCGCGTGCATGTCAGCCGTCGCGGCGAATTCGGCGCGCTGCGGCTCGCGGCGAGCGAACACGGCCTCGATGCGTTCGGTGCGACCTGCCCGGCGCGCGAACTGGGCAATGGTTTGTTGCGACGGCTGGAACGCTGCGCGAATCTCGTGCGTCACGCACCGACGAAGCTGACCGCGATCGCGCACGACGACGAGGGCATCCTCGCCACGCTCGAGACCGCCGACGGCGAGAAGCGCCTGCGCGCCCGCCTGCTCGTCGGCGCCGACGGCAGCGCATCGTTCGTGCGCTCGGCGCTGGGCATCGGCATCGATACATTCGACTACGCGCAGACCGCCTTCGTCGCCAGCGTGCAACCCGAGCGCGCGATGGACGGCTGCGCCTATGAGCGCTTCACCGCAACCGGCCCGGTGGCCCTGCTGCCGCTGGCCGAGCGTCGCGCCGGCGTGGTCATGACCGTGCCGAGCACGGACGCGGCGCGCGTGGCTGCGCTTGATGATGCGGGCTTCATCGCCGAGTTGCACGAGCGCTTCGGTTATCGGCTCGGAAAATTCTCGCGCCTCGGCAAACGCGTGTCGCACCCGCTCGCGCGCGTGTTCGCGCAGCGCACGACGGCGCCGCGCGCCGTGCTCGTCGGCAATGCGGCGCAGACGATCCATCCGATCGGCGCACAGGGATTCAACCTCGGCCTGCGCGATGCGCTGACCCTGGCCGAGTTGCTGGTCGCGCAGGCGCGCGCGGGCGGCGACGTCGGCGACGTCGCGCTGCTGCGGCGCTATGTCGAACGGCGCCGCGAGGATCGCGAAGGCACGGCGGCGACGAGCGATGCCCTCGCGCGCTGGAGTGCAAACGAAGCGCTGCCGCTGAAGGCGCTGCGTTCACTCGGTTTCGTTGCCATCGACCGGATCGCGCCGCTGAAGCAAGCCCTCGTCGCGCGTGGCATGGGTTTTCGCGGCACGACGCCCACGCTCGCACTGACGCAAGCCCTCTCCCCCGCAAGCTCTCCGCGGGGGAGAGATTTGGGTGAGGGGGCGCCTGCCGCCTCAGAGCGAAACCACGATCAAGAGCCCCCCTCACCCCGAGCCTCTCCCCCGAACGATGCAGCCGCTCAGGGGCGAGGGGGGCGGCGCGGCATTCGCGATGTCGCCATCGTCGGCGCAGGCATGGTCGGTGCGGCGCTGGCGCTGGATCTCGCGCGGCGCGGCTTCGAGGTCGCGCTCATCGAATCGCGCGCGCCCGCGCCGTGGCGCGCGCAGGACGACGTCGATCTGCGCGTGGTTGCGCTCGCCGCCTCGTCGGTCGTCCTGCTGCAACGTCTGGACGTCTGGACGGCCATCGCGTCCGCGCGCGCGAGCGCGTATCGGCGCATGCGCGTGTGGGACGCACTCGCCCCCGGCGCGCTCGGCTTCGATGCCGCCGACGAGGGTGTCGCCGCGCTTGGCTACATCGTCGAGAACAAGCTGATTCAGTCGGTGTTGTGGCAGGCCATCGAGCAGCAATCCGGCATCGAGCTGCGCTGTCCCGCGCGCGTGGTCGCAACAGAACTCGTTGCCGGCGGCGCAGGCGAATCCCGCAGCGCAAGTCCGGAATCACGGCTGCTGAGCTTCGACGACGGCAGCCAGCTCAAGGCGCGTCTCGTCGTCGCCGCCGACGGCGCGGACTCGGCACTGCGCGGTCTGCTCGGCATCGAAACGCGCGACCGCGACTACGCCCAGCGCGGCATCGTCGCCCACGTCGCGCACGAGCGCGCGCACGAGGCGACCGCGTGGCAGCGCTTCCTGCCCGGCGCCACGCTCGCGTTCCTGCCGCTCGCCGACGGGCGCAGTTCCATCGTCTGGTCGGTGCCGAACGCCGAAGCCGAACGCCTGCTCGCGCTCGACGACGCGGCGTTCCGCGCCGAACTCGGTGCCGCATTCGACTTCCGCCTCGGCGCGATCATGGCGACGACGCCGCGTGCCGCGTTTCCGCTGCGCCTGCGCCTCGCCGAACGTTACCTCGCGCCGCGCTTCGCCCTCGTCGGCGACGCCGCGCATGCCGTGCATCCGCTCGCGGGGCAGGGCGTCAACCTCGGCTTCCGCGATGTGGCGGAATTCGCCAACGTGCTCGACGACGCGCGACGACGCAAGGAAGATTTTGCCTCCGAGGTTGCGTTGCGCCGCTACGCGCGCCGCCGACGCAGCGACAACACGATTTCCGCGCAGGCGTTCGATGCCATCCAGCGCGGCTTCGGCAGCGATGTCGGCGCGGTCGCCGCCGTGCGCGGTGCTGGCCTCGCGCTGGTCGATCGTGTCGCGCCGCTCAAACGTTTTTTCGCGCACCGCGCGGCGCAATGAATAGCGCTCGCTACGGTCGTTGCCGCGTACGCATCCGGTAACCAATTGCGCCGGCGAGCATCAGCAGCGCACACAGCGCGAGTGCGAATGGCCCCATTGCTGGCGCAGGCACTGCCGTCGTGGCGGGTTGGAACACGACGTTGTCGAAATCGGCAGTGAAGGCGCCACCCGTGGTCTGCGCATAGGAAATCAGATCGACCAGTGCCGACTGCGTTCCCGGCGGCGCCATTTGGGACGCGCTGACGCCGTACCAGGTATCGAGGCCGTTGAGGTTGCCGACTGGGCCTGGCCAGACGACGGGAGTGGTCGAAAACTGACCGGTATAGCTGGGCGCGCAGGTCGGGTTGGCGCTCCAGAATACGGTCAGGCTGGCGTTTCCGGGGACGGTGCTGAATGCCGCAGGCAGGATGATTTGTGCCGATAGCGTATAACTCTGCCCTGCCGTCACCGGCACGCATTGGGAGCTCGATAGCCCGCCATTGCTGCTCTGGCTTGTGGCGACGATTTGGAGCGCGCCGGAGTGTGGGTTGTTGTTGGCATCGTGGGTGCTGTCCCAGTTGGCGTAGGTCGCGGTCCAGCCGGCGATATTCGTGTCGAATGTTCCGTTGGCAAGCAGATTTTGGGCGCTGGCGAACATCGGCGAGGAGAGCAGACCAAGCGCGACGAGGCTGTGCAGGAGAGGGTGAAGCCGGCGTACGCAAACGGGGCGATTCATGAGAGGACAAGCTCCGCGGAAGGAAAGATCGACAGCGAGGCATTGAGCGCACGCCGCGGCAGGCATGGTTGGTTTTCGCTCACGCGGGCGATGCGCTCTCGCGGCGCGCGCTCAGGCGCCATGCCAGCCCCATCATGGCGACGGCAAGGGCGAGCCAGGTGGGGAGGCTGCCTGCGGGGGCGCTGACGGTGGATGGATCCGGCAGCTTTGCGATCGTCACCGTCGGTGGCGTAACGCCGCTGTGCGAAGCATGGCTGGCGTCGAGACTTGTGCATTGGCCGGCATTCACGGCGGTGCAGACCTGGCCGGCATCCGCGCCGACGCCGTCGCCTGTGGTGATGCCGACGTCGTTGACGAGCTGGCCGGCCGTGCTGAATGTGCGTGGGCTGAGCAACCCGAAACCCAGTGCGGTTGGATTGCCGGAGGCATCCGTGCTGACGATGAATTGGGTGGAAACCAGCGTCGAGTTCGCCGGCGTGTAGGTATACGCCCCGTCGTTGAAATTCCAATCCAGAAGGGTGTTGTTGCTTGCGGTTGCAGCAAGATTGTAGCTGGCGAGATTCGGCGCCAGTGCATGATCGAGGGTGAATGTACCCGAGATGCGCATCGCGGTCGTGTAGATGCTGCCTTGAATAAAGTTGTAGTTGGCGCTGGTCGCCGAGTAGGTGGTGGCATGCAGAGAAGCGCAGGGCAGTGCGGTCAGCGCGAGCATCAGGGCAGGCAGGCGTTTCATGTCGTTTTCCGGGATTGATTTTCGATTTATGGGTGAAAGGCGCATCGCTTTTTGGGTACCTCACAGCAATTGATCGAAATTCCAGTGGCAAAAACGACATCGCCCGCCACCGCAGCCATTTCTCGATCGGACAGAAATGCGGTTAAGCTGGCCGCCGATCGCGTTTTGCGGGGGCTCGAAGGCATGCAAGGCGGCATTGCGGAATTGATCGCAGCAGCGAATGCCGGCGACCTGGATTCGCGTCAGCGTTTGTTCGCGCGCGTGTACGAAGAACTGAAGCAATTGGCGCGGCGGCAGCTGGCGCAAGCGGGAGCGGCAACGCTCGACACGACCAGCCTCGTGCACGAAGCCTATCTGAAGCTGGTCGGTGCCGACGAGGTGGCACTGAACAATCGCGCCCATGTGCTCGCGATCGCCGGCAAGGCGATGCGCGAAATCCTGATCGACCGCGCGCGTGCGCGCAGCGCGGAGAAACGCGGCGCAGGCGCGGCGATGGTCACGCTCGATGGCGCGGCAGACCTTGCCGGCGAAAGCATGAGTCCGGAAGAGCTATTGCGCTTGAACGATGCGATCGAGATCGTCGCCAACAACGAACCGCGACTGCTGAGCCTGATCGAATTGCGTGTGTTTGCCGGGCTCGAACTGGCCGAAATCAGCGCGCTGCAATCGGTGAGCGAGCGCACCTTGAATCGCGACTGGCAGCGTGCAAGGGCGCGCCTGTTCGCGTTGATGAATACGCAGGATTGAGTCGATGGACCGCCAGCGTATCGCCGAGTTGTTCGAGTCCTTCGTCGAGATCGCGCCGGCACAGCGCGAGGAGTGGCTGCATGCGCATTGCGCCGGGGACGACGCGGCGCAGGCCAGCTTGCGGCAGTTGGCTGCCGCGTTCGAGGCGCAGATGGATTTTCTCGGCGCTCCGGCCACGCTTGCTGCCGACACGCACGCGGCGAGCCTGCGCCGGGAAACGCCGACGGCGTTTGGTCGCTTCCGCGTGCTGCGCCCGCTCGGTGTCGGCGGCATGGGCGAAGTGTGGCTTGCGGTGCGCGACGATGGCGAGTTCGAGCAACGCGTTGCGATCAAGCAGGTCGCGTATCCGACGCCGGGCCTCGTGCAGCGCTTCCGTCAGGAACGGCAAATTCTCGCGCGGCTTGAACATCCGAACATCGCGCGCTTGATCGACGGCGGTGTGGACGCGCGAGGCGCGCCGTATCTGGCGATGGAATACGTCGACGGCGTACCGATCACCGCCTATGCCGAGGCGCGCGGACTCGATCTGCGTGCGCGCCTGACCCTGTTCGTCGAAGTCTGCGACGCCGTGCAGTTCGCGCATCGCAACCTGATCGTGCACCGCGACCTGAAGCCATCCAACATTTTTGTCACGGCAGACGGTACCCCGAAACTGCTCGATTTCGGCATTGCCAAGGTGCTCGATGCGACGGCAAACAACGCGACCGCAACGCGCCTGCTCACGCCCGACTACGCGGCGCCCGAGCAGTTCGCCGGCGGCGCGATCACGACGGCGATCGACGTCCACGCGCTCGGTGTCGTGCTGCACGAGTTGTTGATCGGCAAACGGCCGCGACGCGAAATCACGGGCCACGTGGCAGCGAACGGCATTGCGATTCCGGGCGACGCCAAGCCACCAAGCCACTGCGTCGGGACGGCGACCCGCGGGGATCGCGCCCGCCGGAATGCGCTGCGCGGCGATCTCGACCGCATCGTCGTGACCGCGCTCGCCGCCCGCCCGGCGCAGCGTTATGTGTCGGCCGAAGCGTTGGCGGACGACGTGCGTCGTTATCTCGATGGCCGCGCGATCGCCGCCCAAGGTGCGAGCGCGGCGTATCGGATGCGCAAGTTCGTCTTGCGCAATCGCATCGCGACGGCAGCGGCGGCAACCATCATCCTGATTCTGATTGCGGCGACCGCGTGGAGCTGGCGCGAAGCGCGCATCGCGAACGAGCAAGCGGCGCAAGCCGAGTTCCAGCGCGGCGTGGCGCACAAGGAAGCCACGGCAAAATCGGCGACGATCGATTTTCTCGTTTCCGCGCTGGGGCGCGCTTCACCGAACAATCAGCCGATCAGAATCGACGATTTGCTCGAACAGGCGGGCACGCGATTGGTCGAGGACGAGCAGCTTTCGATCGATCAGCGTTTGTCCTTTCTTGCCGTGCTCGAAAACATTTACGCGCAACGCCGCGATCCGGCTGGAACCGAAAAGCTGTTGTTGCCGCTGGTCGACGCCGCGACGTTGAAAGCGTATGCGCCGGCTTGGTCGCGGGTATCGTGCCGACTCGGCGAGGCACAGCGCACCTTGGGAAAATTCGACGATGCGCGCCGGCACATCGAAGCCGGCATGGCCCGAGCCGAGGCGATCGATGCGCCCTACGTGCGCGGACTATGTCGCTCGCAGCTCGCCATGTATCACGCCGATCGCGGCGAGCTCGATATCGCGTTGCAGCAGTTGCAGGCGGCATTGAAGGAGGCCGATCCCGGCGGCGATGTCGTCAGCGACGAAGTCGTCTCACTGTACGACAACTATGGCGAAGTCCTGCGCCATCTCGGCCGCTTGCCTGAGGCGCGCGCGCAGCATCGGCACGAACTCGACCTGTTGAATGCGCTTGGACGTGATCGCACCGCTGACGCGGCGATGGCCATGGCCAATCTGGCGGGCTGCGATCGCGATAGCGGCTTCGCCTTGCGGGCCGAAGCGGAACTCGGGCGCGCGAACGCGTTGCGCTTCTCGGTCGGCGGCCCGTCGGCAGGGTTGGCGCAGCAGCTCATCAATCAAGCGCTGGATCGCATCGTGCTCGAAGATGCGCGCGGCGCGCTGGCGCTGATCGATCGCGCCGAGGCGATGCAGCGCGACTTCGTCGGCCCGCAAAGCATGCACTATGCGCAGTCCGCCCTGGTGCGCGCGCGTGCGCTCGCGTTGCAGGGCGACCGTGCCGGCGCCGAGTCGCAGTTCGCCAAAACCGAAGCCCTCTACGCGAAGCTGCTGCCGGCGCAGCATCCGATGCACGAAGGCTTGCGCTTTGCGCGCGCGCAGGCGATGTCGGACGACGAGAACGAAGCGAAGATGCAATCGTTGGTTGCGGCGGAGGCGCGCCTGCGTGCGCTCGGAAAATCCGGTCGCGTGCTGTTGCCGCGCGTGTTGCTGGCGCAGGCGGAACTGGCGGCCCGGAGCAAGAATGTGGAGATTGCCGCGAACAAGGCCGGCGAAGCCCGCGCCATCTATGCCGCGATGGCCGACGCCGACGGTTGGTACACGGCGGCGTGCGATCTCGTACTTGCCCGCGTAGCCGATATCGAAGGCGAACGCGCTCAGGCTCATGCGTTGGCGCAGAGCGCGGCGATACGGCTCGATGCCGCGCTGGGGGCCGACGGCTCGCGCAGCAAGATGGCGCATGCGTTGGCGGCGGCGACTGCGGCGGAGTGAACCGCCAAGGTGCAGGGCTTTTTCGCCATGCCGGCACCCATGCGCCGCGCATCGCGATAGACTGATCCGCGCCAGCCATGAAAAGGAGAGTGCCATGTCGCTGATGTCGCTGTGGTTGCCGATTTTTCTTTCCGCCGTCTTCGTTTTTGTCGCCAGCTCCGTGATCAACATGGCGCTGAAATTCTGGCACGCGCCGGACTATCGTGGGTTCTCGAACGAGGACGAAGTCGCCGCCGCGATCCGCAGGGGCAATCCGGCGCCCGGCGTATACGCCATGCCGTTTTGCAGCCACGCAAATTTCAAAGACCCGGCCATACAGGAAAAATTTCGCCTCGGGCCGATTGCAAAGATCAACCTGAGCGCCAACGGCATGCCCAACCTCGGCAAGTTTCTCGGTGCATGGTTCGTGCTCTGTCTGCTTGTCTCGGTTGCCTGCGCCGGGCTCACCGTGCACGCGCTGCCGCCGCATGCCGGCACGCATGCGATCTTCCACACTGTCGGCCTCGCGGCATTGCTCGGGTATTCGTTCGGCGAAGTGACCAACTCGATCTGGCGCATGCAGCCGTGGATCGTGTCGATCAAATACGCGATTGATGGGCTCGTTTACACGCTCATCACGGCGGCCACGTTTGTGTGGCTGTGGCCGGTGGCGTAAAGGCGGGCGCAATTGGCACGCTGCGCGCGGCCCGAACAGCGTGCCTGAAGTCTGTCCCGATCAGGGCTGGCTGTTATGCAAATTTGCATAATGCCGCATTATGCAAATTTGCATAGTGAACGTCTCAACGCCGCTTTTCTCGTCCTGGCTATGGGTTTTCCAATGGTGGACGGAATCGCACGCGCACCGGATCGACTACGGCCAAACGCCCCGGCAGGTGCGCAACGAGTCGCGGCGACTTGAGAAACCGGTCGAGCACTCCCGCAATCTGCATTGCGGTGGCCGTGTCCGGCAGGCGCAAAACCAGCAAGCCGAAATGGCGGCCCGGCGGGTAGCGGCGCACATCGGCGAAATCGAGATCGCGCGTGACGAGCACCGCGGCATGCGCGCGTGCGAGCTGCGCAATTTGCTCGTCAGGCGCGGTGCCCAAACCGATGTCGCGTGCGAGTTGCGCGCCATGCCCGTGCGTGACCAGTGCGGACAGCGCCGCACGCGGCATGTTCGCGTCGAGCAAAAAGTTCACGCCGCCGGCAACAGGTGGAACGATTCCTCGTCGAGTTGCGCCCCGGCAAACGCCAGCGCCGCGCGGATGTCCTCGAGCGACAGATCGTATTCGCGCTGCACGTCCTCGAAGTTCATCCCGCCCGCAAGGCTGCCGACCACGACGGCCACGGGAATGCGCGTCCCGGCGACGACGGGCCTGCCGTGCGCAATGGCGGGGTCGATAACGATTCGCTCCTGCGTATTCATGGTTTCGCTTTCCCGTGAGGTAGGCAATCTGTGCCTATCTTACTCGCATGCTCAAGGAGTTGAACCATGAGCAAAAAGCCCACCACGCTGCGCAATTCCGCCTGGTACGGCTGGCTGCCCGACCTGCCCGACAAGCGCGATCAGCTGGTAATCCCCGTATTTTTAGCGGACACCAAACGTGGAGCCAGGCGGCGAAGCACGCCGAGTGAATGTGCCGTGGGATGTTTGGATGACTCGCGTCGTCATTGGTTGCCGCAGTGCTACGGTTGACCTGCGCCCAATGATCGCGCCTCGCGAACCATCGCCACGACCGTGAGCCCGCGCGACCGGTAGCCTGCCAAACGCGCGTGAAGGGCCACTTGCAGATTCGTGGTCACAGGCTCAAACCCGGCTTGGCGGTAAAAGCTGACCAAGTAATCGTGAGGCAGGCAACAACACCAGCGATCACCGATTTCTTGATCCAGTCGACGCAGGATATTCGTACCGATGCCCTGTCGCTGAAACTGCAGCGCAACCTGCATGCCGCGCAACCAAAGCAGATTCTGCTCCTGGCTCAGGCGACCGATGCCAACGATCTTGTCGTGGGCTTTTGCAAGCACTACAAAATCCGATGGCGCGATGGCAGCGCCGCCGTATCCAAGCGATTCGTAGAACCGTTGTGCCGCCGGCATTTCGCTTTCATTGGCAACGATGATGTCGATAGCGTTCATCAGGGCCTAACCGGATACGGCACTCGCTTGTGCGGGTTGGAAACATCGTGCTTGCGCACGAACAGTGGGGTCACGTTGCAACTGCTGGCACCCGCGCACAAACTCATTTCTCAAGTCGATAATTGATCCCCGCCCGACTCGACAACGTCCCGTTCTGCATCTCGAAGTTGAACAGGCGCGTGAGTTTGTAGCGCAGGGTGACGACCTGGCCCGGGGTGAACAGGCCGACGCCGTAGCTCATGTACAGGCGCGGCGAAAGATACTTGCCGACGGTGAGCGCGGCGCCGCCGACCGAGGAGTTGTCGGCGACGCCGACGTCGTCGAGGCCCATCTTCGCGCCGACGCTTTTCGCGAGCAGATCGCCGCCGGCGGTGCCGAGCGCGGAGGCGGCGCTGCCGACCGCGTTGCCTTCGCCGCCTTTCAATTGCGACAGCGGTTTGCCGGCGACGAGGTAGCTCAAGGCGTCGGACTGTTCCATCGCCGGGGTCGAGAACACGGTCAGGCGCGGCGCGATCGCGGTGCCGCGCACCTGCAGGCCTACGGTGATGCTCTGATCGGGGAAGGCGCGCGTGGCGCGGATGTCGAGGCCGGGGTTTTCCACGGGCGTGCCGGCGAACAGCAGGCGGCCCTGTTCGATCTTGAGGTCCTGGCCGTAGGCCTTGAACGTGCCGTCCAGTTGAATTTGGCCGCGCCCGATCGGCGTCTTGCCGGGTTGCTGCGCGACCGTGAGCTGGCCGCCGAGATTGGCGTTGAGGCCGAAGCCGATCAGATGTACTTCGGTGCCCTGACGCAGGTCCATCGCGAGCTTTTCGCCCGCACCGAGCTTGACCGTGACTTCGACTTCGACCGGCAGCGCGGCCGCGGCGGGCGGCGCCTGCTCGTCGGTGACGACGATGTCGGGCGAGGGCACGACCGCCGCGCCGCCGCCGGGCAGCTTGGCCAGGTCGACCAGCATCTGCGGAATCTGCACGCTGCCGCCGACGCGCAGGCGTTTGGCGT
>JAFEFR010000398.1 GCA_018240485.1 Pseudomonadota bacterium | reverse complement strand
GGCGGAAGGGCTGCTACAAATCGGTTTCGATGGCTATGCGGTCGGCGGCCTTGCCGTGGGCGAGCCGGAAGCCGAGCGCAATCGGACGCTGGAAGATACCGTGCCATTGCTGCCGGTCGACAAGCCGCGCTATCTGATGGGCGTGGGGCGACCCGAGGACATCGTCGAAGCGGTTACGCGCGGCATCGACATGTTCGACTGCGTGATGCCGACGCGCAACGCGCGCAACGCGCATATTTTCACGCGTACCGGCGTGCTGCGCATCCGCAACGCGCAGTTCGCGCACGATGCGCGCCCGCTCGACGAGGCGTGCGCCTGCTACACCTGCGCGAACGGTTTTTCGCGCGCATACCTGCGCCATCTCGACAAATGCGGCGAAATGCTCGGGCCGATGCTGGCGACGATCCACAATCTGCATTATTACCAGGACTTGATGCGTGCGCTGCGCGAAGCGATCGCCGCGCGGCGACTGACGGATTTCGTCGCGGAGTTCTACGCATTGCGATGCGGGTAAAACGTTTTGGCGCCTCATCGAGGCGGAAAATCCGGTGCCGTGATGATGGCATCGGGGCGCCTTGCGCGCGATCGTTTGGACTTCCGAATCCGTTTCAAGACGGGCAGCCACTCGGCTGCACCGGCTCGGTGTGACGCAGCGAATGCCGCCACGCACTCAACGCGCCGACGCACATCAGCAAAAAGGCGGCATAGAGCAGGGCGGTGAGATAGAGCGTCTTGCTGACATAGAGCGGAATCGAAATCAGATCGACGACGATCCAGAGCCACCAGTTTTCCAGAATCTTGCGATTGAGCAGCACCTGGGCGACGACCGACAGCGTGGTGATGAGGGCATCCAGAAACGGTGCGGCGCCGCTGATGGCGATCAAGGCTTGACGCAGTGCTGGCACGAAGACGACCAACGCGGCGCCGACCACGATCCAGCCTTGCGTCGAGAGCCGCGAGACGCGCAAGGGATGATGCTCGCCGTCACCACGCCACCAGCGCCACCAACCATGCAGGTTGAGGGCGAAGAACATCGCCTGCAATCCGGCGTCGCCATAGAGTTTCTTGTCGACGAAGAGCAGGCCGAAGGTGAGCGCGTTGAGCAACGCGAGCGGAAAATTGAGCGGGTTCTGGCGGGCGGCCAGCCAGACGCAACCCGCGCCGGCGACGAAGCCGATCAGTTCGGCATTCGACACCGGTGCGGAAAACGCGCTGAACGCGGTGGCATCGAGAAAATGGCCGATCGCGTCGAGCATAGAAGCGACGCTGCGATTACGGGCGGCGCATCAGTTCGGAATTGTCGCGCGCGGTCGGCATCAGGTCTTTCTTCGACACGCCGAGCCAATACAGAATGGGGCTGGCGAAGAAGATCGACGACAACGTACCGATTACGATGCCGATGATCATGGTCAGGGCGAAACCATGTACGGCAGAGCCGCCGAGCAGGTACAAGGCAATCATCGTGATGCCGGTAAACAACGACGTGATGATAGTCCGCGACAGAGTGCTGTTGATCGATTTGTTGAGAATTTCGACCGGTTCCGCGCGACGTGCGGAACGGAACAGTTCGCGCACGCGATCGAACACGACGACTTTGTCGTTGATTGAGTAACCGACCACGGCGAGCACGGATGCGAGCACGGTGACATCGAATTCGTGTTGGGTCAGGGCGTAGAAGCCGAGCACGAGAATCGTATCGTGGAATTCGCTGGCGATCGCGGCGATGGCGAAGCGCCACTCGAAGCGGATGCCGATGTAGACCATGATGCCGAGAATGACGAAAATCACCGCGACGATGCCGTCGCTCTTGAGTTCTTCGCCGACCGAGGCGCTGACGAAACTGGCGCTCTTCTTGCTCACATCAGGTGTTTTGAGTTTGAGCGCGGCGATGACCTGGTCCGCGATTTCGTTCATCTTCTTGACGTCATCGGTTGTGCCGCCGCCACCGAGTTGGAGGCGGATGGCGACATCGTTGGTGCCGACGAACGGCACAACCTGTGCGTTGCGGAAACCGCCGGTTTCAAGCGCGCCGCGGATGACTTCGACATCGGGTTGGGCCGGATACGAGGCCTCGACCAGCACGCCGCCGGTGAAGTCCAGTGCGTAGTTGAGCCCGCGTGAGGCAATGGCGCCGATCGAGAGCAGCAACAGGATCGCGGAGATCACAATGCTGATCGTGCGCAGGCGCAGGAAGTCGATCTTGCTGTCGTGGTTGAAAATTTCCATGTGCTTACCCTCAGACGGACAGCGATTTCAGTTTGCGTCCGTCGTGGACGAGATTCACGATCGCATGCGTCACCGTGACCGAGGTGAACATCGAGGTGAGAATGCCGATGAGCAGGGTCATGCCGAAGCCCTTGATCGGGCCGGAGCCGAAAAACAGCAAGGCGACGGCGGCGAGCAAGTGAGTGACGTTGGCATCGAGAATCGTCGCCCAGGCTTTTTCGTAGCCGGCCTTGATCGCGGCGAGTGGCGTGGCGCCATTGCGTTGCTCCTCGCGGATGCGCTCGCAAATCAGCACGTTCGCATCGATGGCCATGCCGAGCGTGAGCACGATACCGGCGATGCCAGGCATGGTCAGCGTGGCCTGGAACAGTGACAGCACGGCAACGAGCAAGATCAGGTTGAAAATGAGGGCGATGTCGGCGATCAGGCCAAACAGGTGATAGTAGATCGCCGCCGCGATGAGCACGGCGAGGAGTCCGATCAGCACCGCCTTGAAGCCCTTGTCGATGTTGTCTTGCCCCAGACTGGCGCCGATCACGCGTTCTTCGACGATGTCCACGGGCGCGGCGAGCGAGCCGGCACGCAACAACAAAGCCAGATCGCTGGCTTCCTTCTGGCCAAGACCGGTGGTCTGAAAGCGCGGGCCGAATACACCCTGGATCGTGGCGGCATTGATGACCTCCTGGGTTTCCTTGAAGGTACGCACTTCTTTGCCGTTGACGATCTGCGTTTGCGGCACGCGTTCGATGTAAACCACGCCCATGCGCTTGCCGACGCTCTGCTGGGTGAATTCCAGCATCTTCGCGCCGCCCTTGGCATTCAACTGGATCGACACGGCCGGGGTGCCGCTTTGCGGATCGGGAATCGCCGTGGCGTTGACGAGTTCGTTGCCGCTGGCGATGATTTTTTTCGACAGGATGATCGGCATCGGTTTGCCATCGGGGCCGAGTTGCTTCATCGAGTACAACCGCGACTCGGGGGGCACGTTGCCATTCTTGGCGATTTCATAGGCGCCCGGGTTGCCGAGGTTGGCGGCACCGGTGGCGTTTTCGTCCACGGCATGCCACTCCAGCGTGGCCTGCGCGCCGAGAATTTTCTTCGCCTCGGCCGTGTCGTGCACGCCGGCCAGTTCGACCACGATGCGGTTTGCGCCTTGCTGCTGGATGATCGGCTCGGACACGCCAAGTTGGTTGACGCGATTGCGCAGCGTGGTCAGGTTGCTCGAAATCGTGTTGCGGGACGCGGCGATGGCGGTGGATTCGCGCACCTTGACGACGAGCGGGAAGCTGTCGCCGGCCGCCGCGGCATCGGTGAGTTCGAGCGGCGGTGGGTCGCCGAGCTTCTCCGGCTGATTGACCTGTTTGGTGAGCACGTTACCGGCAGTGTTGCGATCGGCTTCGGTTTTGAAGCTGGCGACGATGCCATTTGGCGTGGAGTTGATCGACTCGTACCGGATTTTTGCTTCGCGCAGCGCGCCGACGATATCGTCGCGGTAGCGTTGCTGCATTTTGTCGAGCGCGGCTTTCTGATCGACTTCGAGCAGGAAGTGCACGCCACCTTGCAAGTCGAGGCCGAGCGGCATGGCGTTGGCGCCGATCGCGCGCAGCCAGCCTGGAACGGTCGAGGCCATGTTGAGGGCAACGTTGTACTGATCGCCGAGCTCGCGGTTGAGGGCGGCCTGCGCCTTGTTCTGCGTGTCCGAGTCGTTGAACTCGATGAGCAAACTGTCTTTGCTCAATTCGCTGCTCTTGATCGCGAGCTTGTCCTTGCCCAGTGCGGATTCGACCTTCTCCTTCAATGTCGAGTCGATGGTGCCGCCGCGGTTGGCGGAAATCTGAACTGCTGGTTGCGGCAAGAAGAAATTGGGCAAGGCGAAAATCGTGCCGAGAATCAGCACGACCGCGATCAGGGCATAGCGCCATTTGGCAAAATCATTCATCGGTTTCGCTCTTGGCCGCGACTGCGCGCGACCGTCATCGTTGTGGGGAGAGGCCGCGCCCGGATAGCGGGTGAGCCTGACTACGGACCTGGGGGACTCAGGACGATTTCAACGTGCCCTTGGGCAGCACCATGCTTACGGCCTGCTTCTGCACTTTTACCGTCACGCCTTGCGTGATCTCGATGCCGAGGAAGCTGTCGCCGATGTCGGTGATGCGACCAGCGATGCCGCCGTTGGTCACTACTTCGTCGCCCTTGGCAAGGGCGTCGATCATCGTGCGCTGCTCCTTGGCGCGCTTCATCTGCGGGCGCAGCATGAAGAAGTACATCGCGACGAAGACGGCGCCGAACATGATCAGGCTCGGCCACGGGCTTGGCTGCCCTGCGGCACCTGCCGCCTGCGCATAAGCGCTGGAAATGAAAAAATCCATCATGGAATCCTTGGTGTCGAAAGCCGTGCCGGAACAGCGAACGGCCGGAAAAACGGCCGCCGATTATGGCACGGGATGGGGGGATGTGCATCCCATGTAAGGCCGAACGGTCGTTCTGGCTGGCGGGATTCGAGCGGTCAGGCTCTGTCGTCTTGGTTGTGTCGCGCGATCTCGACGCGCGATCAATGGTCATCGCGCGTGCGTTGGGTGCGTGTCCAGTAGGCATACACGGGAATGCCGGCAAGCGTAATCAGCACCCCCATGCCGGCATCGTGCGGATTCTGCCAGACGGTTGCCCCCACGACCCAGACGACGACGAGCAGGAAAAAGATCGGCAGCCACGGGTAGAGCGGGGTACGAAACGACGCTAACGTCTCGACGTTGGATCCACGGCGATACCAGAACAGAGTGGCGATCACGGCGGCAATGCCAAGCCAATCGCCGACCGTCGAATAGTTCAGAAGCTGATCGAACGTGCCGGTCAGCGCCAGCACGCAGGCCCAGCCCGCCAGCATCAGCAAGGCAACGTTCGGCGAGCGCCAGCGCGGGTGCAAGGCTGCCGCGGAACGGAAGAACACCCCGTCGGCGGCCATGACCTGGAACACGCGGGCGGCGCCGATCAGCGAGATGTTGACGAAACCGAGGGTGGAAATGGCGACGCCGAGCGCAATCAGGCGTGCGCCGGGTTCGCCGAATGCCTGACGCATGACATCGGCCGCCGGTGCTTGACTTGCTGCCAGTCCGGCGTGACCGAGTACCGACAGATAAGCGGCATTTGCCAACAGGTAGAAGGTGGCCACGAGCAACATGCCAAGCACGAGCGAACGCGGCAGGTTGCGCTGCGGATTTCGGATTTCCCCGGCGATATCGTTGACGTAGTACCAGCCGCCATAGGAAAACAGCACCGGCATTAGCGCGCCGAGAAAAACGAACGGCGCGACCGGTCGCGCCGGGGCGGCGGGTGCAGGGGCACCGCCGAGGCTGAGGCCGACGGCAATCAGCACGGCGAGCGCCAGCAATTTCAGTACGGTCAGTAGGTTTTGCGTCCAGGCGCCGGCACGGATGCCGAACCAATTCACGCCGGCGAGAAAGACGATCGTGCCGACCGCCCAGGGCGCCGGATTGGAGACTTTGATGCCGAGCGCGGCACCGAGGTACTCGACGAATACGGTCGACACAGCGGCGATCGAGCCGGAATGATTGACGATCAGAAGATTCCAGCCATAGACAAAGGCGACGATGAGCCCGAACGCCTCGCGCAGATAGACATAGCCACCGCCGGCACTGGGCCGCCGTGCGCCGAGTTCGGCATAGGACAACGCACCGATCAGGGCAATGACGCCGCCGATCGCCCAAGCCAGCATTTGTTCGCTCGCCGAACCGGTTTGTCGGGCAACGGTTGCCGGTACGCGGAAAATGCCCGAGCCGATCACGCCGCCGACCACGATCATGCTGGCATCCCAGACGCCGAGACGGCGCAGATAGCCGGAGCTTGAAGTGGAAGAGTGGATTTCAATTCGTGCTTGTTCCGTCATGCGCGCGGCTCCGAGCGAGAAGGGGGAGCATGGCGAACTCGCGTGCGGCTGTCGAGTGGCGCCGGCGTGGTAAAAAAACGGCCCGCGAGTTGGCGGGCCGTTTCGTTGCGCACGACAAGAGCGATGCTTCAGAACGTGTATTTCAGCGTCGCCATCACCGACCAGCGCGAAACCACGCGGCTCGGATCGTAGAAACCGCCGTCGTACACCTGCAAGGCTTGCGGTGCGTAATTGCCGTTTTTGTCGGTCGGCAACGAGTACACGTACTGCCCTTGCGAGTTGACGCCAGAATACGAAGCCAGCGTGCGCGTCGGATAGATGCCGACGTTTTGCGTCTCCCCCCAATGCTTGTTGAGCATGTTGAGGAAGTTGAAGATATCCAGACGCACGATGCCTTTGTTGCCGTTGAATATCCCCGGGATTTCCTGCTGCGCGCTCAGGTTGAGGGTGTTCGACCACGGGGTACGCGCGCCATTGCGTCCGGCGATCTGGCCACGATGGCCGCTCAGATACTTGTCGTGGCCCAGATAGTCGTTGAACTGCTGGATCACGGCAGCACTGGTGCCCGGCGCAAACGCGACCTTGGGGTCGTTCGCCGTCGGGATGTAGACCGGATCCCAACCGGAGATGCTGTCGCCGTTGGCATCGTTGGAGAACACCCAGGTGTACGGGTTGCCGGTACGGCCGGTATAGAACATCGACACTTGCGACTTGTAGTTGCCGAAGAACGCATGCTGCCAATTCAATGCGGCCTTGAAACTGCGCGCGATGTTGTAGTTCGAGGTGGCCGGAAGATTGGCGTTCGGGTTGAGGCGGGCGACACGCTGATAGCCACTGTAGGCGATCGTGTCCGACCCGGGATCGACGTCGGTCGCATGATTTAGAGTGATCGCGAGATCGCCCGAGAAACCATCGGCGAACGGTTTGGAAACGCTGACGGTGAAGCTGTCGGATTTGCCTTCATTCGTGTTGGTCAATAGCGTCGAGGACGTGGCGAACGCCCGATTCTGATTGGCGAGCGCATCCGCACTGACCGGCGCCTCACCCGGTTTCTTCCAATACTGCAGGCGACCGTCCGGCAGGGTGCCGGTCGGCGCGCCGAAGTTGATCGCCTGATAGAGGATCGCGTTCTGCACCTGGATGTGGGCGTACTCGGCTGAGGCGACGAGACCCCACCACGGCAGTTCGCGATCCAGGGCGAGACTGGCCTTGAGTACGCTCGGCAACTTGAAATCTTTGGCCACGGTGTCGACCGAACCCGCACCACCACCAACGGGGATGGGCTGATTGAGCGGATCCGGGCTGAACGGCGCCTTCGAGGGATCGAAACTGGTGTACGAAAGCAGGGTCACGCCGTTGTTCTGGTAGGGGTTGGTCAGCCACACCGCCGGCGGTGTGGTTTGGAACACGCCAACGCCGCCGCGCAATTGGGTCTTGTACTCGCTGTCGAAGGTGTAATTGAACGATACGCGCGGCTCGATCAAACCGTTTTTCGACTGGATCGTGTAGTTGTTCGGATAACCGAAGGCCGCTGCGAAATTCGCGTTGTACGGTGGCGCTTTGTCGGCTTCGGGGATCGCCCAACGCACGCCGAATTGCAACGACAGCGCATCGGTGGCTTGCCAGGTATCTTGAATGAACGGGCTGTACTGCGTGTAGGTCCACTGGCCGGCGATGTCGGGCAGGGTGTAACCCGGCGCCGGGTGGAACAGGCTGTAGCGGTTGTAGTTGGCCTTGGCGAAATTATCGATGCCCCAGAACGTGTAGACGCCGAATTCGGACTGGCCGAACAGATTGTTGATCTTGTTTTCGGTGACGTCGATGCCACCCTTGATCGCATGCTCGCCGAGCGTGTAGGTGCCGGCGAAGAACAACGAGGTTTTCTTCGTGTCGATATGGTTGTAGTGGCGGAACTGTTCTTCGCCGAGAAAGACGGTCGGGCCCTTGCCGGCCGGATCCAGATTGACCGAGACCTGCGGCTGCTTGAACGGGGCGCTCGTGTCCTGCACGAATTTCTGCTGGCCGATTTTCAGCTCGGTCGAGAAGTTGTCGGTCCAATCGTCGAACAGTTGGGCGACGTAATTGGTGGTGGTGATCGCTTTGGTCCAGACGTAGCTCGACAGGCCGATGCTGGTCGGCGTGTTGCCGCCGACCGCAGGCTGCGCTTCCTTGCTGCTTTGGTAGGTGAAGCTGGCGCGGTGTCGATCGGAAATGTTCCAGTCGATCTTGGCGAGATAGCGCTTGTCGTCATAGGTCAGTGCCGAAGAACCGCCGAAGGTTCCCGGTTTCATGCCGAGCTTGGTCGCGATGTCGATGATTTTCTGTACGTCGCCTGGCGAAATTTTGGTCGATGTCGATGCGCCGTTGCCGAGGCTGTAGTCGAGACCGTTGGCCGAATCCGCGCCGATTCCGCTGGTTTTTTCTTTTTCCGCAGAGAGGAAGAAGAACAGTTTGTCTTTGATGATCGGGCCGCCGAGGGTGAAGCCGTAAGTCGAGTCGACCTTGTAGCCCTTGTAGCTGTAACCCGGGTTGGACGAAGGCAACCAGCCGGCATCGCCGACAAGATGGCTGGCGTTGCGGTAGCTGTAGTAGGTTGAACCGTGGAAATCGTTCGTGCCGGATTTGGTCACGGCATTGACGTCGGCACCGACCACGTCGCTGATGACGTCGTAGTTGGCCGTGGACACGTTGTACTCGGCGATCGTCTCCGGCGAGATCGGCGATTTGAGGTACGGCAGGCCATTGGCATTGAGGCCGAACGGATCGCCTTGGCTGACGCCGTCCACCGCGATGTTGTTGTAGCGGTTGTTCATGCCGAGCGCCGACATGGCGCCCGTGCCCTGATCCATGACGTTGACGCGCGGGTCGAGGCGCACCACGTCGTCGATCGAGCGATTGCCTTGCGGCGTCGCTTGCAACTGTGCCTGGGTGATGGTCGTGGACAATCCCTTGTTGTCGGTGGCGAACGTCGAAGCCAACGAGGAGGCGGTCACCGTCACGCCGGCAAGGGTGGTGTTCGAGGCCGAACCGGCAAGGTTGATCGAGGAAAACTGACCGAGCTGCAGATACACGTTGTGCTGCTCGGAGATGGTCTTACCGCCCTCGTTCGCGCGCACATCGAACGGGCCGCCGACGCGCAAACCCTGTGCGGAATAGCGGCCTTCGGCATCGGTCGTTGCCTCCTTGGATGTGCCCGAAGGAACGTGCACGATCGTTACCGTTGCGCCAGCGACCGGCTTGCCGGCGGCATCGAGCACGCGCCCGTTGATGCCGGAAGTTGTGATGTTTTGTGCGTGAACGGAGGAGAAAGCGAGCAGCGTCGCGATGGCGACCGGAAGCGCTTTGCCGCGAGAGAAGCGAGTCATGGGAGACGTCCGATGTGGAAGTGCCGCGAATTATGCATGCAAATGTTAGAAAATTGTGATGCCGGTATGACGAAAGACCATTTCTGCCAGCGCGGCCATGTGCGCAGAATGGCTTCTGTGCGAACGCAGCATTTCCTCGTACTATTGGCTATCGCCCGGATCGGGCGGTCGCCTTTCCTTAGAATCCAACGGGAGTCATCGTGAATGTGGATGCCGCGCCGTCCAACGGCGCACAGTGGGTCGTGCTCAAATTCGGCGGTACCAGCGTCTCGACGCGGCCGCGTTGGGACAAGATCGCATCGATCGCGCGGGGAAAACGGGCGCAAGGCAAACATGTTCTCATCGTGGTTTCCGCGTTGTCGGGCACGACCGACAAACTCAAGGCGATCTGCGACGGCCATGCCGACGCGGAAAAATGCCGCAACGTGGCCGAGGACATTCGCGTGCGTCATCGTGCGATGTTCGCCGAACTGGAATTGCGCGACGCTAAAGGGCTTGATGCTTGGTTGTCGAAGCTCGACGTCCTGCTCACCGATCCGCGCCGCGCATCGGGTGCGCTGGATTGGCAGGCCGAAGTCCTCGCGTTGGGCGAAATGATGTCGTCGACCCTCGGTGCGGCCTATCTTTCCGCAGCCGGCCTGTCGACGCACTGGCTCGACGCGCGCGCGCACCTCCTCGCCGAGGCGTTGCCGAATCAGAGCGCATGGAGTCGCTATCTGTCCGCCCAGGTGCCCGCCGCGCGCGATGCGGCCTTGCTCGAAAAACTGCCGGCATTGGGCGCATGCTTCATCACCCAGGGTTTCATGGCGCGCAATACCGCAGGTGAGACGGTGATCCTGGGGCGTGGCGGTTCGGACACTTCGGCGAGTTATTTCGGTGCGTTGCTCGATGCCGAAATCGTCGAAATTTGGACGGATGTGGCTGGCATGTTCAGCGCCAATCCGCGCAGCGTGCCGAATGCACGCCTGTTGTCGAAGCTCGATTACGAGGAGGCGCAGGAAATCGCCACGACCGGCGCCAAGGTGCTGCATCCGCGTTGCATCAACCCGGTACGCGAGGCCGGTGTGCCGCTGGCGATCAAGGACACGAACTATCCGGAATTTGCCGGCACCGAGATCGGCGCTACGGTCGCCGATGCGCTGCCCAGCGTCAAGGCGATTTCGCAGCGCACCGGCATCACGCTGATCTCGATGGAGTCGATCGGCATGTGGCAGCAGGTCGGCTTCCTCGCCGACGTGTTCGAGATTTTCAAACGGCATGGGCTGTCGATCGATCTGGTGGGAACGGCCGAGACGAACGTGACGGTCTCGCTCGATCCTTCGGAAAATTTGGTCGATACCGACGTGCTCAATGCGCTGTGCACCGATCTCGCCGCGATTTGCCGAGTCAAGGTCATCGCACCCTGTGCGGCGATCACGCTGGTCGGTCGCGGCATGCGTTCGATGCTGCACAAATTTTCTTCGGTATTGGCCGAATTCGGTTCGTTGCGCGTGCATCTGATTTCGCAATCCTCGAATAATCTCAACCTGACCTTCGTCATCGACGAAAGCGTTGCCGCCAACCTGGTGCCGCAACTGCACGATTTGCTGATCAAGGCCGAAGCGATGCGGGTGGAAGACGCCGCCGTGTTCGGCCCGAGCTGGGTCGACTTGTACAAGCCCGCGCAGAAACGCACATTGCCGTGGTGGCGCGCGCGGCGGGAGGAATTGCTGGCGCTGGCCGCGAAGGCGACGCCGCATTATGTCTACGACCTTGCCACGGTGCGTGCGCAAGCGCAGGCGTTGCGCGGCACGCTCAAGGCCGTAGACCGCTGGTTTTATGCGATCAAGGCGAACTCGCATCCGGCGATTCTGCGCGAAATCGCCGCACAGGGTTTCGGTTTGGAATGCGTCTCGCCGGGCGAGCTGGCGCGCGTGCGTGAGGCGATGGGCGGCAAAGCCGTCGATATCCTGTACACACCGAACTTTGCTTCGCGCGAAGATTACGCTGCCGGCATCGCCGCCGGCGCACGCATGACGCTCGACAACCTGCATCCGCTTGAGCATTGGGGCGATCTGTTCGCCGGCAGCGAAATCGAGTTGCGTCTCGACCTCGATTTTTCGCGAGGGCACCACGACAAGGTCAAGACCGGTGGGGCAGCCTCGAAATTCGGTCTCGCACTCGGCGAACTCGATGAATTCCTGCGGCTCGCCGACAGGCACAAGGTCCATGTCGTTGGTCTGCACGCGCACCTGGGCTCGGGTATTCTCGATGCCAAGCACTGGAAAGAAGTGCATGCGCAGCATGCGAGCATCGCGGAAAAGATCGGCACGGTGCGCTCGCTCAATGTCGGCGGCGGCTATGGCGTTCCGGCGCGCGCCGATGAGGCGCCGCTCGACCTTGCCGCCGTGGGCGCAGGGCTCGCTGAAGTCAAAGCAGCGTATCCGCAGTTCGAATTGTGGAGCGAGCCGGGCCGCTATCTCGTCGCCGAGGCAGGGGTGTTGCTCGCGCGCGTGACCCAACTCAAGCGCAAGGGCGATTTCCGTTACGTCGGTGTCGATGCCGGCATGCACACGCTGATTCGTCCCGTGCTGTACGAGGCGTATCACGAGATCGTCAACCTTTCGCGCATCGACGAGTCTGCCACCGATCTGGTGCAGGTGGTCGGCCCGATCTGCGAGTCCGGCGATGTGCTCGGAAAAAACCGTCGACTTGCGCTCGCTCGCGAAGGCGATACCGTGCTGGTCGCGCAAGCTGGCGCTTACGGCGCGGCCATGTCCTCCGACCTACAACTTGCGCGGGCGCGCGCTGGAGACCATTCTGTGAATGCGACGATGGCCGATGAAATCGCCGACCCGCGCAAGGCCAAGACGTTTCGCTTCGTCGCCTGCGACTTCGATGCGATCAGCGGTACGGCAAGCCTGTCGTATGCCTTCGACGAAGGCCCGTTGCTCATCGAACGCATTGTTTTTCCCGATGCACCGGCATTGCCGAACGAACGCAAGGCGGCCTTCGCCGGAGCGCTTCGTCTACTGCACCTGGTCGCCGGCGTCAGTTACTACAAGGCCGGAATTCCGCCCGGGTTACGCATCGAAACCGGTGCGATTGCCGTAGATACGGCGACGTTCTTGCACGAAGTCTATTTCCACGGATTGGCCGAATTCGCCTATCAGAACAAGCTCGATTTGAGCGAACGTCTGTCGTCCATTCTTGCATCTGCAGAAGGTTCCGCAAGGGCGAATACGGATGCGCCGGCGCTTCTCTCGACGCAGGGAGGGGAATCCCTTGACCTTCCGCGCCGCAGTTTGTTGCCGATCGGTGGCGGCAAGGATTCGCTGGTAAGTGTGGAATTGTGTAAAAGTATCCACGAGCCCGCAACGGCCGTCTGGATCGGCGATTCGCCGCTTATCGCCGCTTGCGCGGAGCGCACGGGTTTGCCACGGCTGAACATTCAGCGTCGCATCGCCCCAGAATTGTTCCAATACAACCGGCTTGGCGCCTGGAACGGCCACGTGCCGGTCACTGCGATCAATTCGGCGATTCTCGTCTGCGCGGCGATTCTGTACGGATACGATGCGATCGTTTTTTCCAACGAGCGTTCCGCGTCGAGCGCGACGCTCGAATATCTGGGGCGCCAGATCAATCACCAATGGAGCAAGTCGATCGATTTCGAACGGTTTTTGCGTGCGCAGATCCACGCACATGTCGCGACCGACCTCGATTATTTCTCGTTGTTGCGGCCCTGGTCGGAATTGGCCGTTGCGCGCGAATTCGCACGCTGCACGCGGTACGACGCCGTGTTCTCCAGCTGCAATCGCAACTTTCGCATTCTCGGCGAGCACCCCTCGAATCGCTGGTGTGGGCAGTGCCCGAAATGCCATTTCGTGTTTCTTGCGCTGGCGCCGTTCGTGGCCAAGCCGCGACTGTTGAAAATTTTCGGCCGCAATCTGCTCGATGAAACCGCACTCGCGCCCGGGTTCGATGCGTTGCTCGAATATCGCGATCACAAGCCGTTCGAGTGCGTCGGCGAAGGCCGGGAATCGCGTGCGGCAATGTACGCGTTGAGCCAGCGCGCGGAGTGGCGCGAGGATGCGCTGGTCGCGCGATTCATCAAGCAAATTCTGCCGCAACTCGACCGCAGCCAGCTCGCACTCGATCCGCTGCTTGCGCCGGCAGACGACCATTTTCTGCCAGCGCGCTTCGGATTCGTGGCGAATGCGTCTCGCTGAACTCGAAGGTCGGCGCGTCGCCATCTGGGGCGTTGGACGCGAGGGCCGGGCGACGCTCGCGGTTTTGCGCACGCGTTTGCCTGCACAGACGTTCACGTTGTTTTGCAGCGAAGCCGAAGCAAGTGTCCTTTCTGCAGAACGGGCCGAAGGAAAATCCGCGACGCCCGCTCGACTCGAATCGATGGCCTGCGAACCCGACGCGGCGATGCTCAAAAAATTCGACATCGTCATCAAATCCCCCGGCATCAGCGCTTACAAATCGCAGATCGTCGAGGCCGAGAAGGCCGGCGTGCGATTCGTCTCTGGCACGGCGATCTGGTTTGCGGAAAATCCGCAGGCGAAGACGCTCTGCGTCACCGGCACCAAGGGCAAAAGCACGGTTGCGGCGTTGATCGCGCATCTGTTGCGCGCGGGAGGGCGTCGCGTCGCGCTGGCGGGCAATATCGGCTTGCCGTTGCTCGAATTGCTTGCGCCCGAAGTCGAGCCGGATTGGTGGGTGATCGAGTTGTCGAGTTTTCAGGCGCGCGATTTTGGTGGGGCGCCGACGGTTGCCATCATCAACAATGTCTATGAAGAGCACCTCGACTGGCATGTGACGCGCGAAAACTATGTGGCCGACAAATTGCGCATTGCCGCGCGGGCAGAACGCATCGTGATCAACGCAGTTCAGTCGCCGTTTGTGTCGCCCGTCGTGCAGAGTGTGCGGCTTGCGTTCAATCAGGTCGCAGGCTGGCATGCGCAAGCCGATGCGATTTGGCGCGGCACCGAGCGCGTGTTGCCGCTCGCAATCCTGCCGCTGCCCGGCGAGCACAACGCGCTCAATGTCTGTGCCGCGCTCGCGGCCATCGAAGCGGTGGGTGAGGATGCGGTGGCGCTCGCCGCACAGGTGACTTCGTTCAAGGCGTTGCCGCACCGCTTGCAATCTCTCGGCGTGCGTGATGGCGTCGAGTACATCAACGACAGCATCGCCACGACGCCCTATGCCGCGATCGAGGCCTTGCGCAGTGTGTCCGCTCGGCAGGCCACCATCCTGGTCGGCGGGTTCGATCGCGGCGTCGACTGGAAGCCTTTCGTCGACTTCGTCGAGCAACACCCGCCGCGGGCGATCGTCACGATGGGTGCAAATGGCGATGCCATCGCCGCAGCGCTGGCGACGATCGAGGCACGCCGATTCGCGCTTGTGTCAGCGCGCGACGTGGCCGGCGCGCTGACACAAGCGCGGGCGCTTACGGATGCGGGCGGCGCGATCCTGCTGTCGCCCGGCGCGCCGAGTTTCGATCAATTCAGGGATTACGCCGAGCGTGGCCGCGAGTTCGCCCGTCTCGCAGGTTTCGATCCTGCGGCGATCGCGCAGATCGAGGGTATGGGCATCGCGTGAACTTGTCGGCCCGATTCGGGTCGCAGTCGCGGAAGCGGGAGTGTGGCACCGCAGATATGGCATGGGGCGGATTTCACTACGGGAGTTCTGCGCAATGACGGGCTGGCGGAAAATTTCGATCTCGGCGATGTTCGCGTTTTCGGTCAGCGTTGTCGCCGCCATGCCGCGCACGGGCAACGCGGCGGATCTTCCGGCATTGCCGAAAGCGAAAGCCGCCGACACGCTGGCAGCCGATGAGGTGCGGCTGTACGCACTCGACTGCGGGCGCATCGATGAAAGCAGTTTCGGCGGTTATTCCGATACCGGCGAATACGATGGCAAGCCGCGCACGATGAGCGCGCCGTGCTTCGTGATCCGTCATCCGCGCGGCGTGCTGCTTTGGGATACGGGGCTCGGCGATAAATTTGCCGCAATCAAAGGCGGCGTCGACGAGGACGGCACGCATCTGAGCGTGCGCGTGCGTCTTGTCGATCAGTTGCAGGCGATCGGTTTGACGCCGGGCGGAATCGATTACGTCGCGTTCTCGCACCTGCATGCCGATCACACCGGCAACGCCAACCTGTTCGGCCATTCGACCTTTCTGATGAATGCGAAGGAGATCGCGTGGGCAAGCGCGACGCCACCCCCGCTCGGGGTCGATCCGGCCACCTTCGGCGTTTACGAATCCGCGAACAAGCAGGTGATCGAGCGCGATCATGACGTGTTCGGCGACGGTCGCGTGCTGATTCTGCGTGCGCCCGGCCACACACCCGGCCATCAGGTGTTGCTGCTGCGCCTGAAGAAGGCCGGCAGCGTGATATTGTCCGGCGATCTGTACCACTCGCGCGAAAACCGTCAGTTCCGCCGCGTGCCTGCGTTCAACGACAGCCGCGCCGATACGCTGGCTTACATGGATCGTATCGAAACCCTTATCAAGAACCTGCACGCACGTTTGGTTATCCAGCACGATCCCGCCGACTTCGCCGCACTGCCGACGTTCCCGGCCTACCTGAATTGAGAGATCCAATGACTGTTGAAGAGAAATACGTGCGCGTCTGGGATAGGCCGACGCGCCTGTTCCATTGGGCGTTGGTCGTGCTGGTCGTCTTGCAGTTCGCCACGGCGAAATTCGGTTTTCTGTCGATGGATTGGCATTACCGATTCGGTTGGGCAACGCTGGTGTTGATAGCGTTTCGCATCGTGTGGGGTTTCATCGGCTCGCAGACGAGCCGGTTCGTCGATTTCGTGCGCAGCCCGGTCGCGGTCTGGCGTTATGTGCGATGCGAATGGTTGCCGGTCGGAAAAACGTCAGCGCCTTCGGATCGAGCGAAGCCGGTCGGGCACAATCCGTTGGGTGGTTGGTCCGTCGTGATCATGCTCGCCTGCATTCTGGTGCAGGCGGTGAGCGGCCTGTTCACGAGCGACGATATCGACGCAGAGGGGCCTTTCGTCGGTGCGGTATCGAACGCCACGATCAAACTGGCCTCGTGGGTGCATCATCTCGGCGAAACGGCACTGCTCGTTTTGATTGCCCTGCATGTAGTGGCCATCGTGCTGCACCGATGGCTCAAGCGCGACGATCTGGTCGTGCCGATGCTCACCGGGGGCAAGCGCGTCGATGCGCCGACGCCCCGCTTCGTCAGCGCTTGGTTGGCTTTGGCTGTACTCGTGCTGCTTGCCATGGCCGCCGCAGCGCTGAGTCGGCTGGGAGGCTGAGGAATTACATTTTTTGTTTGTACTTGTCGTGGCAGGCTTTGCACGTCTCCGCCACTTTCTTGAACTGTTCCTTGTTTTTGGCTTCATCGTTCGCCTTGGCGATGTCGGCCAGCAACCGCGCCTGAGTGTGAAAGTCGTTGGCCTTGGCCTGAAAATCGTCCCAGTGGTTCCAGATATCGGCTTTGGCGGCTGTGCGTTCGCTGCTGCCCTTGTCCGAGCCTTTCGGAAAACCTTCGATGACCGAGTCGCTGATCGCGGCGATGCGCTCGGCATGCCTGGCAAATTCGGTTGCGTCGAACGAACGCTTGCCTTTGACCATGGCGCCGAGCGGGCCGAAATTCCAGCCGATTACGGTCATCAGGCCTTGGCGATATTCGATGGCGTCGTCGGGCTTCACGCTGTCCTGGGCAAAGGCGAGGGTGGAAAGCACGAGGGCGGAAATCATGACGCAAAGACGGGTTTTGTTCATGAGGTTAGGTCTCGTTGTCGGCGGGCATTCGAGTTTAGCAAAGCTTGTGCGAAAATCTTCTTGTCGCTCGCGCACGCCATGACGTGACGTGAGTTTCGTAACTTTCAGCGGAGTAGCGCCATGAAATCCCGTATCTGCTTTTTTCTTCTGTGCTTGTTCATCGCCACCGGCGTACAGGCGGCAATGGTGGCAAAAAGCCTCGATTACGATGTCGACGGCAAGAAAATGCAAAGCGTGTTGGTCTACGACGATGCCGTGACGACGCAACGACCGGGGCTGGTGATGACGCCGGACTGGCTTGGCATCAACGCGAACAATATCGCGCTGGCCAAACAATTCGCGGGCCGGGACTACGTGGTGCTTCTCGCCGATGTCTATGGTGTCGATGTGCGACCGACGAATCCCGACGAAGCCAGCGTGGCGACCAAGGCCATGTATGCGAATCGTGCCGCTTTGCGCACCCGCATCAATGCCGCCCTTGCGCAATTGAAGGAGCAGACCGGCAAAGCGCCACTCGACGGTCGCCACTGGGGGGCATTCGGGTTCTGCTTTGGCGGCGCGACGACCCTGGATCTCGCACGTAGCGGCGCCGATGTGGCGGGCGTGGTGTCATTCCACGGCAATCTGGCAGGAGATCCCGCGTTCAAGGACAAGGTGAAAGCGAAGGTGCTGGTGTTGCATGGCGCCGACGACAAATTCGAATCGAGCGAACAAATCGCCGCCTTCCAGCAGGAGATGCGCGATGCCGGTGCCGACTGGCAATTCCTCAGCTATGGCGGTGCGGTGCATTGCTTTGCGATCCCGAGCGCCGACGGCAAAGTGCCGGGCTGCAAGTACGACCCGCTCGTGGCCAGGCGCGCCTACGCGGAAATGACGCGGTTTTTCGAGGAGGCTTTCAGCACCAGCGCGCAGCGGTAGGGTCTTGGAGGGCGCCGCCCTGTTGTACATGGCTCAATGGTTTCGATGCACGGCATAGTCCGCGAGGGCGGCCAATGCGTTGCGAGTAGGCGAGGCCGGTATGTCCAGCAGCGCTTGCTTTGCCGCATCGGCATGGGCTTGCGCCAGCGCGCGCGCGCGCGCGATCGCACCGGTGTCGCGGATGGCGGCGATGATGTTGTCGAGTGAATCCAGGCCGCCGTTCTCGATCGCGCGACGCAGGGATGCCGCCTGTTCGGCGGGTGCGCGCTCGATGGCGTATATCAACGGCAGCGTGGCTTTGCCCTCGGCGAGATCGTCGCCGATGTTCTTGCCGAGCGTGACGGCATCGCTGACGTAGTCGAGCACGTCGTCGGCGATCTGAAAGGCATAGCCGAGGCGCATGCCATAGTCGTACAGCGCTTGCTCCTGCACGGCAGGTACGCCGCCGAGCACGCCACCAAGACGGGTGGCCGCAGCGAACAACACCGCCGTCTTGCGCTCGATCACGCGCAGATAGGCCGCTTCGTCGACGTCAGGGTTGTGGATGTTGAGCAGTTGCAACACCTCGCCCTCGGCGATGCGATTGGTGGTGTCGGCGAGAATGCGCATGACCGGCATCGAATCGAGTTCGACCATGAGTTGGAATGAGCGCGAGTAGAGAAAATCGCCGACCAGCACGCTGGCCGCATTGCCCCACAGCGCGTTTGCGGTCTTGCGCCCGCGGCGCAGGTCGGATTCGTCCACCACGTCGTCATGCAGCAGAGTCGAGGTGTGGATGAATTCGATCACCGCGGCGAGTTGAACCTGATTCTGGCCGTGGTAGCCGGCGGCTTGTGCGGCGAGCAGGTGCAACATCGGTCGCAGGCGCTTGCCGCCACCGCCGATGATGTGCTCGGCGATCTGGTTGATCAACACCACGTCGGAGGCGAGCCGTGCGCGAATCAGCGCATCGACTTGCGCCATGCCCGGCGCGGCAAGCGCCTGGATGTCGGCAAAGGGGATGCCGGTTTGCGGGCGGTTTTCGGCGGCGGCGGACATGGCGTCAGTGGACATGAAGATTCTCGTGGTGTCGCCGCGATTATAGCCGGCGAGCGGCGCCGATCGCTCCGTTGCCGTCAATGGGGGCCCACGCTCTGCCTCGATTTGCGCCATGGCTGGCTTGCGTGCGCTGCCGCAATTGCGGATGTTGCCCTCGTGGTTGTGTTCTGGCGCGGAGCGCGTTTCGATCCCGTGACGAAGGCCATGTCTTCACGATCCGGCGGGAACAGATTCGTACGGATTGCCAGGTGCGATGACGGCATTTTCGAATTCCGCATCGGTTCACCTGCCGATCGACAAAATCGCGATGCAATATCCGGAAAACGGAAGTGTGCCCCTCATCGGAGAATTCGATCATGTTCAAACATCGCGGACTCATCGTGTTGTCAGTCGTCGCATTGACCGGCTTGCAGGCTTGCGTTGCGCCGCCGCCGCGCGAGCGGGTGGTCTATCGCGCTCCATCCGGCTACGACGGCAATCAAAATGGCTATTACGACCGGAACGACAATGCCGTGTGCCACACATGCGGCACGATTCGTCGAATCGAACAAGTGCGCGTTGATCAGCAAACCACGGGTGGGGGGGCAATCCTTGGCCTCATCATTGGCGGATTGATCGGCAATCAGTTCGGCCATGGCGGCGGACGTGCTGCAGCGACCATGGCGGGCGCCGTTGGCGGCTCCATCGTCGGCAATTCCGTGGAAGAGAACAATGCGCGAGCTGCGTCGGGTTATGCATGGCGCTACTACGTCGAACTGGACGACGGCCATGAAGCGTGGGTCGGGCAGTACGACAATCCCGGATTTCGCATCGGCGATCGCGTGATCGTGCGCGGTGGCCGCAGGGATGGCCATCTGGAATTCATGCGCTGACGGCGGAACAAAGCAAAAAAAAACCGGGCATGCTCGCGCACGCCCGGTTTTTTTATGCCGCATTCCATCGAGATCAGTCTGCGCGATAGAAACTGTGATCGCCGATACGGGCAAGAGGATAGCCCTTCGCCCAAGGTGGCATCGGGGTGTTTGAGGCGTAGAAATGGTCGGCCTTCGGCACCACCGAATAGCGCAAATTTTCGGGGAGTGACCAGTTCATCATCGCGAAGTTGGCGATGGCCCACGAGCGCCGCATTGCATCGGCTTCGTTCAATACGTAACTCCGCGGCACCAGGGTAAAGGCGAACTGCCCGGGCGCGGTCAGCGCGGAACATACGGAATTGCCCCATTGACCGCTATCGGCCCGGCGCAACGCGACCTCCGCGACCGCAAGCTGACCGCTGATCGGCTCGCTGCGCGCTTCGAGGTAGATCGTGCCGGCGAGACAGGCGCGATCGGCCACGGGTTGCGGCAGAATCGAGGCAAGCCAGAGGAGAAAGGATAACTTCATGCGGGAACATCGTGTTGGAAAGGGAATTCGTGGCCCGAAATCCGCGACGCGCAAAGGCACGACCGTGTGTAATTCGGATGGAATTTCTCCCGCCACGAGCGACTGCGATTCAGGGCGCGCGCTCAAGTGGAGGATTTGTCGGAGGAACCATTTCGGATTCCGTCGCATCAGCGCACTACCTGTGGGCCAATGCGTGCGCATCTCGAAAGATCACGCATCAATTCAGTAGTGTGCAGCCTAATCGATTTGCGCTGAACGCACAACGCAAAATACGGCAAATATACAAAGATGAACGAGCGCGTTCAGAAACAATTAAGCAAGATGTACAAATACACTATGCTTAATTATAACATTATTCATTTATATAAAAGAATAAAAGTATATTTTGTTTCTAGGTGCAAGGAAACTCGCATTTCTCGATCGAGACGACGGTGAAAGATGGCGATTCGGAACAAGTTGATGTCGACGGCGGAATTTCGCCGATCACGGCGAGGGCAATGCCGGAGGGCATTCCCGTCCAGGTCGACTGCACGATCTGCGCACTCATGCCGCCGCGAATTTCCAGAGTTTCACCGGGTGCCGGCAGTCGCTCTGCATGGAAAGCGATGCGGTGCAGCCAACGTTTGTTGCCGCCCCTGAAGTGCAGACGCGCCACCACTTCCTGACCAGGGTAGCAACCCTTGCGCGTGCTCGTGGCATCGAGGCTGTCGAGTCCCAGCCAGGTCGGCAGCAGCCGGTCTTCGAGTGTCGTGTCGATGACGGCCAGCCCGGCATGGATATCTGCGGCGGCATTTTCATGGAGCGCTTCGGCGCTGTCGTCGGCGTCGATCGGCGTGGCGTCGCTCACTCTCAATAAAAGGCGACGCGGCTGCGCTCCGGGGAGGGTGATCGCGATTTGCTCCGGCGTGTACTCAGCCCGTTTCGACCGCGAGTTGGCGATTGCGACGATACTGTCGCCCGATCCGCGTTCGATGAACGCGCGGCGGTTGGTGTCCACGCTGAGCACGACCTTCGCGCGCAAAACGTAGCGCGCGAGTGCATCACGCAGGACATTGGCTTGCCCGCCGCGCAGAATGAGTCGCAAATGATGATCGTCGTCGCGCAGCAGGTGGAAAAATGCCCGTACGCGGCCTTGTGCCGAAAGCCATGCGGACCACTGCCAGTATCCATTTTCCAGTCCGGAAAGATCGCTCGAAAACTGAGCCTGAGCGAAGGCGATCGCGTCGGGTCCGCTGATCGCGACGATTTGCGGACGAGGCAGAGCGGTGAGCGAGGTGTGGGTCATGGTGGTTGCAACGTAATGAGTGGTGATGGAGTTTGTCGGCATGCACGCGACGATCGCCAAGGTTCGTTCGTGCCAGTTTTCGGCTTAAGCGCTATAATTGTGCGTCGCGAGAAAAGGGGGTATTTCTTGCCGGTTGTCAAGCGAACGAGGCCCGCATCGCATCATGTCGACACAGATTTCCGAATCCGCTGCCATGGTTGTCACCCCTTCGGTGCGGGATGCGACAGGCGTAACGCCATCATCCGCGCATTTGCCGCCCGAGCCGGAATCGGCAGGAAAGGAAATCGGCGGGCGCGGCGGACTTGAGCCCACGCGCTATGGCGATTGGGAAAAGAACGGGCGCTGCGTCGACTTCTGATCGCAGCACAGTCATCAAGCTCTCACTTGCAACGAGTCATAGCCACAGACAGGGTTTTCGTATGCCGCAAAATGCACGCCCGCTTTCACCCCATTTGCAAGTCTATCGCTGGCCGCTGTCGATGGCGCTGTCGATCCTGCACCGCGCGACCGGCATCGCACTGGCGATCGGCCTGTTGCTGGTCGTGTGGTTGCTTCTGAGTCTCGCGAGCGGGCCGGAATCCTATGCGGTCGCACGTGCATTCTGCGCCTCATGGCTCGGCCTCGCCCTGTTGTTTGCTTGGAGCTGGGCCTTGTTCTTCCATTTGTGTAACGGCGTGCGCCATTTGTTTTGGGATGTCGGCGCGGGATTCGCCAAAGCGCAGGCGCAGCGCAGCGCGTTCGTCGTGGTCGCCGCGAGCCTGTTGCTGACCGCACTCGTCTGGATTTGCGTGATCGCGCAGGGAGGTGTGGCATGAGCACACCGGGGATGGATCGCGCGAATTTGCGCACACCGCTGAAGGAAGTCCGCGGCCTTGGAAGCGCAAAAAGCGGGACACGGCATTTCATCGTTCAGCGCGTGACGGGCATTGCCTTGGCGTTGTTGACGATCTGGATCGTGGGTTTCGTTCTCACCCTCGTGCATGCGGGCGATTACCTGCACGCGCGCGAGCTTCTGCGCCATACGTTCGCGGCGGTGTGGCTGATCGCATTCATCGTCATGGCGTTCTGGCACGCGCAGTTGGGGCTGCAAGTCGTGATCGAGGACTACGTGCATACGTCATGGCTTGAGATGCTGTCGCAGATTGCGGTGAAGTTCGTCTGTGCCGGCGCGGCGCTGACCGGCGTCGTCGCTGTCATCCGCATCGCCATTGGCGCGTGATCGAATCAACGGATACAACACAACAATGTCTGCTTACAAAATCACCGAACACAAATACGATGTCGTCGTCGTCGGCGCGGGCGGCGCGGGCTTGCGCGCGACGTTCGGCCTTGCCGCCAAGGGGCTGAAGACCGTCTGTCTGACCAAGGTGTTTCCCACGCGCTCGCACACCGTGGCGGCGCAAGGTGGCATTTCCGCGGCGCTCGGCAATATGGGTAACGACGACTGGCGCTACCATTTCTATGACACGGTCAAAGGCTCGGATTGGCTCGGCGATCAGGACGCGATCCAGTACATGTGCCAGAACGCGCCGGCGGCGGTGATCGAGCTCGAACACTACGGCGTGCCGTTCTCGCGCACCGACGCGGGCAAGATCTACCAGCGTCCGTTCGGCGGCATGACCACCGAATACGGCGAGGGCCCGCCCGCGCAGCGCACCTGTGCCGCGGCCGACCGCACCGGTCACGCGATGTTGCACACGCTCTACCAACAGTCGCTCGCGCACGATGCGCAGTTCATGATCGAGTACTTCGCGCTCGATCTGATTTTCGATGCCGACGGCGCCTGCCGCGGCGTGCTTGCGCTGGACATGGCCGAAGGCACGCTGCATCTGTTCCGCGCACACGGCGTCGTGCTCGCCACCGGCGGTTATGGTCGCGCTTATTTCAGCGCGACCTCGGCGCACACCTGCACCGGCGACGGCGGCGGGCTCGTCGCACGCGCCGGGCTCGCCTTGCAGGACATGGAATTCGTGCAGTTCCACCCGACCGGCATCTACGGCGCGGGCTGCCTGATCACCGAAGGCGTGCGCGGTGAGGGCGGCATCCTGCGCAACTCGAGTGGCGAGCGTTTCATGGAGCGCTACGCGCCGCACTACAAGGATTTGGCTTCGCGCGATGTCGTCAGTCGCTCGATGACGATCGAGATTCGCGAAGGCCGCGGCGTCGGCGAACACAAGGACCACATCCTGCTCGACCTGACCCACCTCGGCCCCGAAGTGATCCACGAGAAGCTGCCCGGCATCGCCGAGAGCGCGCGCATCTTCGCCGGCGTCGACGTGAGCAAGCAGCCGATCCCGGTGCTGCCGACCGTGCATTACAACATGGGTGGCATCCCCACCAACTACCACGGCGAAGTGGTGCAGAAGGTCGGCGACGATCCGAACAAGGTCATCGAAGGCCTGTACGCGATCGGCGAAGCGGCTTGCGTGTCGGTGCATGGCGCCAATCGCCTCGGCTCCAACTCGCTGCTCGATCTGGTCGTGTTCGGTCGTGCCGTCGCCGAGCGCGCGGCACAGACGATTGCCTCGGGCACATCGCACAAGACCTTGCCTGCGGACGCGACCGATGCGGCGTTGGCCAATCTCGACAAGCTGCGCAACGCCAAAGGTTCGCGCTCGACCGCCGAAATTCGCCTCGACATGCAGCGCACGATGCAGAGCGATGCGGCCGTGTTCCGCACCTCGAAAACGCTCAAGGAAGGCTGCGAGAAGATGGACAAGGTGTTCACCTCGTTCGATGAGGTGCGCATTGCCGATCGCTCGCTGGTGTGGAACTCGGACTTGATTGAAACCTACGAGTTGCAAAACCTGCTGTACAACGCCGTGGCGACGATCAACTCCGCCGAGCAGCGCCACGAATCGCGCGGCGCGCACGCGCACGAGGATTTCCCCAATCGCGACGACGTCAACTGGCAGAAGCACACGCTGGTCAAGGTCGACGCCAAGGGCAAGTGCGGATTCGACTATCGCCCGGTGCACATGAACACGCTCACGGACGAAGTGAAGACGGTGCCGCCGAAGGCGCGCGTTTACTGATTTTTGCTCGTCATTCCGGCACAAGCCGGTCGTCGAATCGATAACAGGTAGCAGACATGGCCGAGTTCACCCTTCCGAAAAATTCCAAAGTTCTGAAAGGCAAAAAATATCCGGCGAAGGCGGGCACGAAGAACGTGCGCACGTTTCGCGTCTATCGCTGGAACGAGGAAGACGGCCAGAATCCGCATATCGACGAGTACGAAGTCGACATGGACGCGTGCGGGCCGATGGTTCTGGATGCACTCATCAAGATCAAGAACGAGGTCGACTCGACGCTGACCTTTCGCCGTTCCTGCCGCGAAGGAATCTGCGGCTCGTGCGCGATGAACATCGATGGCAGCAATACGCTGGCCTGCACCAAGGCCTGCGATGAGATCAAGGGCGATGTGAAAATCTACCCGTTGCCACACATGCCGGTGGTCAAGGATCTGGTTCCCGACTTGACCAATTTCTACGCGCAATATGCGTCGATCAAACCATGGTTGCGCACGCAGACGCCGGCGCCGGATACCGAACGACTGCAAACCAAAGAAGATCGCGCCAAGCTCGATGGCTTGTATGAATGCATTCTTTGCGCGTCGTGTTCGACGGCGTGCCCGAGCTATTGGTGGAACGGCGACAAATATCTCGGCCCCGCCGCACTGTTGCAGGCCTATCGCTTCATCGCCGACTCGCGTGACGAAGACACCGGCGCACGTCTCGACGAGTTGGAAGACCCGTTCAAGCTCTATCGCTGCCATACGATCATGAATTGCACCAACACCTGCCCGAAAGGCCTGAACCCGGCCAAGGCGATCGGCGAGATCAAGAAGCTCATGGTGGAACGCAAAGGCGTTTGAACGAATGTTGGCGAAAGCCGAAGGGTCGATGTCGATGGCCGCGAGTTGGGTTCTGGTCGAACGCAAAGACAGGTGATCTTCCAGATCGATGACATCATGCTGGAGCAACGATGGACGCACGTCTGATTTTCTGGCCGGCGGTGGCGATGGCCGCATTGACCTTTATCGTGCAGGTGCGCATGTTTCTCGTGCGCACGGCCGAGATTCGGCGCGAACGCATTTCGCTGCGCGACATCGCGACGGCCACGCAGCTCAATGCGCGCTTGAAAGACGTGCAGCCCGCGGACAATTTTCGCAACCTGTTCGAATTGCCGGTGCTGTTCTATCTCGGTCTCGTCATCGTGTTTCTCGTCCGTCAGGTGAATACGCTGACCCTTGTGCTGGCATGGGTTTTCGTCGCCTCGCGCATCGTTCATAGCGTCATTCACTGCACGAGTAATCGTGTGCGTCATCGTTTTTACGCCTATGCCGTCGGCGTGTGGACGATGTGGATTTTCTGGGCGGTCATTGCGTTCGACTTGGCCAAATGAGCGCAGAGGGGCGGCTGCGCTGGCGCTGTCGCCGCGGTATGCGCGAGCTTGATCAGTTGCTTGGCTGGTTTCTCGACGCGCGCTACGCGCAGGCAAGCGCGTCGACGCAGATGGCGTTCGCCGAACTGCTCGAACAACCAGACCCGGATCTGTGGCACTGGCTGCAAGGCCACGCCACTCCCGGCGATGCGCGCTGGGGCACGATCATCGATGAAATCCGTACCCGCGATTGCGTTTGACTATCGGCCATCGCCCGGCATTGCCATGGCGGCGGCCTTGCTGACTTTCGCCGCTCTGTACGCCATCGCCCTGTGCGGATTGAATGCATGGATCAAACTCGCGGCGAGTGCGCTCGTTCTGGTTCACGCCGGCATGTCGCTGCGCAGATTCCTTTCTCCGCGTTTCGTGCATGCCACTTGGCTACCTTCTGGTCATTGGCGACTGCGCGACCGGGCCGGCGGTGAGTGCAACGGCGCTCTGAGGGATGCGGTCGTATTGGGCGGTGCGATCGTGCTACGGCTGGATGCGAATCGGAAGCGTCATCTCGCACTTGTGCTTGTGCCGGACAATTGCGATACGGAAACGCGCCGCCGTTTGCGCGTGCGCCTTATGCGTGCCGATGCGATCGCCGCAAGGACATGAATTTCTTCCGACGTTTCGGAATTCAATGCACCCCGGCGGTGCTTCCACCGGATTTGGCCGTGAACGGCGGCTTGGCGAACCAGATGACGACGATCAACGACAGGAAAATGTAGCCGAGCAGGTGGAACAGTTCGTTGAATGATATCTGGTATGACTGAGAATCGATCATGCGTTCGAGCAGGCCATAGGCGAGTTGATCGTTTCCTTGACCGAGTGTCGAGACGGCTTGCTGCGTTTCGGGGGCGAACACCGTCAGGTGCTCGGTAAGCTGGGCATGATGCTCGATCGCGCGATGTTGCCACATGAAATTGGTGATCGATGCGGAGAAGCTGCCGCCCAGGTTGCGCACGAAGGTGGCAAGACCTATACCGGAGGCGATTTCGCTCGGTTGCAGGTCCGAGAGCATGATTTGCATCAATGGCATGATGAAGAATGCGACGCCGAGGCCCTGCACGAATTGCGCCATCGCAACATGCGGGAAGTCGATCTGAAGATAGAAGTCAGAGCGAACGAAACTCGTTGCCCCCATGACAAAGAAAGCCAGTGAGGCGGCAATACGCAGATCCACGCGATTGATGTACCGACCGATGAAAGGTGTCAACAGGATCGGAAGGATGCCGAGCGGGGCGGCGGCAAAGCCGGCCCAGGTGGCGGTGTAGCCGAGGTAGCGCTGCAACCATTGCGGGATGAGGATATTGATCGCGAAAAATGCCCCATAAGCGAGGGTCATTGCGAGGGTGCCAAAAATGAAGTTGCGATGGCGAAACAGTTTCAGGTCGACGATCGGTTCCCGGTCGGTCAGCTCCCAGATCAGGAAGATCGAGAGCGCGATCGCCGAGACGATCGCCGTGACGATGATGAAATTCGACTGAAACCAGTCCTCGTCGTTGCCTTTGTCGAGCAGAATCTGCAACGCACCGATGCCGATCACGAGCGTGGCGAGACCGACGTAATCCATCTTCGGTCGAATCGTTTGTTCCAGGCGCTGCCGCATCTGCGCGTAGATGGTCAGCGCGGCGAAGACGCCGACCGGAATGTTGACGAAGAAAATCCACGGCCACGAGTAGGTGTCGGTGATCCAGCCTCCGAGGATCGGCCCGGCGATCGGCGCGACGATCGTCACCATGACGAGGAGGGCCAGCGCCTGCGAACGTTTCTCGGGCGGATAGATTGATAGCAGCAGGCTCTGGGTGACCGGGTACATCGGCCCCGCGACCGCGCCCTGAAAGGCGCGGAACACGATCAGCATGGTCATGCTCTGCGCGATGCCACAGAGGAACGAAGCAAACACGAACAGCAAAGTGGTCGCGATGAACAAACGCACTTCGCCGAAGCGTTTGGTGAGAAACCCGGTCAACGGCAGCGCGATGGCGTTGCTTACCGCAAACGAGGTGATGACCCAGGTCGCCTGGTCGGCACTTGCTCCGAGGTTGCCGGCAATGGTGGGCAGCGACACGTTGGCGATCGTCGTGTCGAGTACCTGCATGAATACCGCGAGAGACAGGCCGACCGTGGTCAGGCCCGGGTTCGCGGGGCGGAACGCCATTGAGTTTGGAGTGGCCATGGGTTTTCAGATAAGGGCGGTCGGCAGTGACGTCGGGTGGCGAGAGACATCAAGACTTTTCTCCCGATCGATGCGCGCATCGCTCCCTTGCGTAGCGTCATTCAGCGCGGCGACACCGGCTCGATCACGCGTGCAGCGTTGTCGTGGATGATGCGATCGATGTCGGCCTGCGCGCCCTGCGCCTGGCCCTGGTAGACGTCGGTCGTGAACGCCGGTTCCTTCGGTGATTGTCGGGCGAGCATGGCGCCGCTCTGGTCGTGCAGATTCACGTCCACCGCCATCGACAGGCCGATGCGCAACGGATTTTTTTCCAGTTCCTTCGGATCGAGTTCGATGCGCACGGGAATGCGCTGCACGATCTTGATCCAGTTGCCGGTGGCGTTCTGCGCGGGCAGTAGCGAGAACGCGCTGCCCGTGCCAACACCGAGACTTTGAACTTTGCCCTTGAACTCGACCCTGGATCCGTACAGGTCGGACGTAAGCCGAACCGGCTGACCGATTCGCATGTGCGCGAGCTGGGTTTCCTTGAAGTTTGCATCGACCCAGACCTGGTGCAGCGGTACCACGGCCATCAGCGGCACGCCGGGCTGCAGGCGCTGGCCGACCTGCACGCTGCGCTTGGCGACGTAGCCTTCGACCGGCGCGTAGATTTTCGAGCGTGCGTCGTTGAGATAGGACACGCGCAGCGCGGCGGCGGCGGCGAGCACGTCCGGGTGTCTGGCGATCACGGTTTCATCGACGAGCGCGCGCGTCGTGCTCAGTTGCTGCCGGGTCGAAGCGAGCTGGCTTTCGGCGGCAGCGAGCGCGTCGCGCGCGTGGGCGAGTTCCTCGGCCGAAATCGCGCCCGTGGCGACGAGGCCCTGGCGGCGCGCGTAGTCGGCGCGCGCACGGTCGAGCGAGACCTTCTGCGCGGCGACGACGGCCTGGCCGCTCTCGACATTGCTGTACAGGCCGCGCACCTGGCGCACGGCCCGCGCGAGTTGCGCTTCGGACTGTTGCAGGGCGATGCGCGCGTCGCTGCCGTCGATCTCGACCAGCACGTCACCCTTGTGCACGAGATTGCCGTCGTCGGCGTTGATCCGGACCACGGTGCCGGCGACCTGTGGCGTGATCTGCACGACGTTGCCGTTGACATAGGCGTCGTCGGTGCCCTCGTACCAGCGGCCGATCGTGTAGTACCAGACGCCCACGCCGATCGCGCCGAGGACGACGATCAGCAGGACGAGGCGGAGCAGGAATTTGCGCTTGCCGTTGGCCGGTTTGGCGCTGGCTACATTGTTCGGGGGGCTCATGGAATTACCTGAAAAAAGATATTTGTATAAATATGGAACCTCGCGTCCCCGCCGGGAGCACGGGAGTTGTGCCGCCGTTCATCGCGTCATCGCCGCAGCCACCGGCGGCGCGTCGCCGGCGTCGAAAAAGCCGCCGCCGAGTGCCTGCACGAGGCGCACCGAGGTGTCGACCTGTTGGGCGGCGAGCGCGGCCGCGCGCTGTTCGGCGCCGAGCAGTTGCTGTTGCACGCTCAGCGTGTCGAGATAGCTGCCGATGCCGGCCTTGTAGCGCTGCTCGGAAAGATCGAACGCGCTGCGTGCCGCATCGACGGCGCGTTGCTGCGCGGCGATCTGCGTTGCCAGCGAGCCGAGGTTGGCGAGCTTGTCGGCGACGTCGTTGACCGCGCCGACGAGGGTCGAGTTGTAATGTGCGACCGCGAGGTCGTAGCCCGCATCGGCGTTGTTGAGGTCGGCGCGACGGCGGCCGCCGTCGAAGATCGGCAGACTGATCGCCGGCTGCACCATGGCGAAACGTGCAGGCAGTGAGATCAGGTCGTTGAACGAGGACGAAGTCAGGCCGGCGAATGCGGACAAACCGAGGTTGGGCAGGAACTCGGTTTTCACCGCGGCGATGTTCTTCGTCGCCGCCTCGACGCGCCAGCGTGCGGCGACGAGGTCGGCACGGCGGCCGATCAGGTCGGCGGTCAGATTCGGCGGCAGCGCGAGCGCTGCCGGCGACAGCGCTTTCGGACGGGCGATATCGAGGCCGCGGTCCGGACCCTTGCCGAGCAGCGCCGCGAGCGCGATGCGCGCGGCATCGATCGCCTCGTCGGCAACGGCGACTTGTTGCTCGGCACTCGCGACTTCGGCTTCGGCCTGCTTGATCTGCATGCGGTTGTCGATGCCGGCGGCGACGCGCTGCCTGACCAGCGCATGCGTGGCGCTCGCGCGTTTCAATTGCGCGCCGGCGACGTCCTTCTCGGTGAAGGCGTAGCCGAGCTGGACATAGGCGCGCGCGACGTTGACCGAAAGCGCCAGACGCGCGGCGTGCGTATCGATTTCGGCGGCGCGTGCCTGGCCGAGCGCGGCCTCCCAGGCGGCACGCCTGCCGCCCCACAGATCGAGGCTCCAGCTGAAGCTCGCGTAGACCGCCGGATAGGTGCCGAACGAGCCGCCGACCGGTGCCGGCGCCGCCGTCGTCGGCAGATACACCCCGGCCACGCTGCCCGCGGCGTTGACCGTCGGCAGGCGTTTGGCGTTCTGCGCGACGACCTGGCTTTGCGCTTCCTTGGCGCGCGCGTCGGCGCTGGCGAGGTCGGGGTTGTCCTTCAGCGCTTCGGCGATCAGTGCGTCGAGTTGCACGTCGCCAAGGCTGGTCCACCAGTTGGCCGTGGGCCACGCGGCCAACGTTGTCGCGACCTTTCCGACGTCACGTTCACCGTGAATGGTGGTCGCGTCGATGATCGAGACGTCGGTGTGCAAACCGCTCATGTCGGCGCAGCCTGCCAAAGCAAGGAAGACGATCGAGAATATGACGTGGGGTATTTTGGCGTGCATCGTGGCAATTCTTGTCGGGGATCAATCGTCTGCGTTGTCGAGCGTGTCGCGCACCGTACGAAGCAGCGTGAACAGCTTTGCGCTATCCCTGCCTTTCAGTTCGCGCAACGCCAGCCCTTGCGCCTGTTCGATGTAATGGCTGATCGTGCGCCAAAGCGACTGCCCCTTTGTGGTGAGTTCGATCATTTGTGCGCGGCGATCCACGGCATGCGGTTTGCGTTGCGCGTAACCGTCATCGACGAGGCGATCGATCAAGCGCGTCATCGCGCCGGCATTGTGATCAAGACGGCGGGCGAGTTCGCCCGGCATTTGCGGCCCCGTCTGAGCAAGTATTTTGACGACGAGGAACTGACTGTAATTGATGGCGATGCCGTTCGAGACGAGGCGCTTCTGGATTCGACTCAGCAGGCCGTCGCGAATCTGTCGAAGCAGCAGCCCGAGGTTGGTATCGTCGCGCATGTCGCGCAGAGAAGATGGGGTGGCCATACAGTATTTTATTGCCAGAACAATAGTTTTCAAGGCAATTATATACCATTAAGTTTATTTAATCTGTTCGGTACTTGGCCGCAGTAGACACGCCAGAAAAAAACCCCGGCCTGGGCCGGGGCATGATCGAGGGAGTCTGGCGCCGATCATTTTTTCCGTACAGTTTTTCCGGAAGTTGTTTTCACCGCCTTTTTCCCCAAAGATTTGCGCGCCGATTTCGCTGGGGCGACGGCATCGGCGAAACGTGCAACCTGCCGCTTCACGGTTTGCTTGGCGGCGAGTTGTGCGTCCTCGATGTCTTTGACGAGATCACCGAAGTCGTCGCGCGCACGCTTGACCTTGTCGCCAAGTACATCAGCGAGCCCTGTTTTTTTGCTGCCGGACTGGAGGCGCATCACGTGCCGATTCAACTCTTCGACGCGCTTGAGCAGTTCGTCGAGATCCTTGCGGCCGGGAACGCCGAGTTTGGCGAGCGAGCGAGAGACGCGCATTTCGAACACCTGCTCCAGTCGGTCCCATGTTTCCTGGGTACGCTCGCGTACCTGACTGACGCCGGATTCGACTGCGTCGCGCACCTCGTCGACCTTGCCGGTCGCGATCTTGCGCGTAGCCGCTTCCAGGCTCAATCCTTCCTTCACCAGGTTTTCAAAAAGCTTGGTGCCGTCTTCACGCGCTTTGGTCAGTGCGCCGAGGCCGGCGAGCCAGATTTGCTGCGCAGACTCCACGATCGTCTTGTTCGCAGATGCCTTGTCGTGATGGGCCGATGCCTTGGCTTTCGACTTGAGTTTCGGTTTGGTGGCCATCTCTTTCTCTCCATTGGGGGGGGCGACGCGGGCGCGTCGTGACACTGTGCAAACTAGGTTCGTTGACTAGAATATTCACACTACCTCAGTCGGAGGCCACTGCCGTCGTGGTGTCAGGCAAGCTCCTTGTCGAGATGGGTTTGGATTTCTTTTTCGATCATCGGCTTCAATGCACCGAGCAAAAAGCCGAGATCGGCAGTGACGTGAACCTCCTTTTCCGTTACGCGAATTCGACCGCTTGCGCCGGGACGTTCAAAATTCAGTGTGTCGCCGTTCCATTCGCTTTCGATGCCGAATTTCTTGCCGATCGCCAGTGCGGTTTTTTTCACGGCAGCCTTGGCGTCCTTCAGCGAGAGATGATGCTTGCGGCGGATGTCGATGCTGGGCATGGAAATTCCTTGTGTGTTCAGGGCCGATTGCCGGGCACGTATGCTACATTGCGGGAAACCCACGGAGCGTATTTTCAGGCATGCGTATTTGCTTCCCGAGCAAGGAACAGGAGGACACCTTGGTCGGCGTCGGCGAGATCCGGATCGGCGCGGCAGAGGACAATACCATTGTGGTTGGCGGCGATGGCGTTGCGGCGCATCATCTTGTATTGAAACTGAGCGACCGCTGCATCGAGCTGGCCGTTCGCGCGCCGCAGGCACGCACGCATGTGAACACGCGTCCGGTGCGTGAGAAAGCGATCCTGCGTTTTGGCGATCTGGTCAGCCTCGGTGCGGTGCAACTCGTGCTCAAACCGGATCGCGACACGGATGTGCGCACCGATATTCCATCCGTGGCTGCGGCGAGGCCATCCGAAGTCTCGAAAAGCCTGCCGCCGATTCTGCTGCTTCGCGGGTTGTCCGGCATGCACTTCGGCAAGATTTTTCCGGTGCGAGATCGACTTCTCGTTGGCCGTCAGGGCGAGCTTGCGCTCGATATGCCGGATGCGGAGGCGCGGCATGCTTCGATCGAGCTCGCAGGCGATGTCATCGTGTTGCGGAGTTTGGGGGCCGCCGTCTCGGCGCAAGTCAATGGTATCGATGTGAGCGATGCGATTTTGATGGGGGGCGATCAGATCTGTTTCGGTCGCGAACGTTTTCTTGTCGAGACGCCAAGTTTGCCGCAGCGCCTCCTGTCGAATGGAGGGCGCTCGAGTCGCATGGATCCGAGCATTACCCGGACGATGCCGGCCATTTCGTTGCCGGGAGAGGAGCGGTTCGATGACCGTGTAGGTATCGCCGGAGGAGAGTCGCCTGCAAACAAAAACGACATCTGGTGGCTGATTGTCGTGGCGGCGCTCATTGCGGCGGGGCTCACGGTATTTTTTCTCGGCATCATTTGACCGCGTACCATTTTGGTGCGAGCGCCTCCCGTTTTTCACCCGTCAAGACAGCCATCCGGCGCAACGACTCTTCCCGGTCGGATAGAATGCCGCGACTTCGCTACTCCGCACCCTGTTCATGGCGCATTCTGAAAGGCTCGTTCCCGTACTCACGATCGACGGTCCTTCCGGCTCCGGCAAGGGCACGATCAGCGCCCGAGTGGCTGATGCGCTCGGTTGGCACTTGCTCGATTCCGGCGCCATTTACCGCGCGGTGGGATTTGCCGCGGGCATGGCCGGGCTGGATTTATCCGATGGCGAAGCGGTCACGCGCTGCGCGGAGACGACCAAAATCCTGTTTCGCGACCCCAAAGACGGGGGGGGGACACGGGTGATCGTCAATGGTCTCGACGCGACCGCCGACATACGCGCTGAAACCTGTGGCGCCGCCGCTTCGGCGATCGCGGCGATTCCGTCGTTGCGCGCGGCCCTGTTCGAGAAGCAGCGCAGTTTTCGCAAAAATCCTGGCCTCGTGGCCGATGGGCGCGACATGGGCACCGTGATTTTTCCCGACGCGCAGCACAAGATCTTTCTTACGGCCAGCGCCGAGGAACGCGCGAAAAGGCGCTATAAACAGTTGAAAGAAAAGGGGTTGAGCGTTACACTTGCAACCCTTTTTCGGGAAATCGAGGCGCGCGATCTGCGCGACGCGGAGCGCGCGGTAGCGCCGCTGAAGCCGGCTGCGGATGCGGTTCTCATCGATTCGACCGGAATGTCGATCGATGTCGTCGTCGCCAAGGTGTTGGAACTGGTCCGCTCTTGATTCAAGAGAAGCGGAGGCTTTCGGCCTTGGATTACACGGATTCGTGGCGACGCGATTCTTCTTGCTCTGGTTTTTCGAAAAAGCGAGGGTTCGACGAATGGAATCCCGACGGTGGAAAATTTTGAGTGATTCGTGGTGAAAGCGTTTTTTGGCCCCTGCCGTAGTGACGACGGGGAATTGCAACGGTGCGGAGGTTTTCAACCAACGTGCCACAACCGGTGGGTCGCGCCGATTAGCCAACCCGGGCGATCCGATCATCAACTAGAGAACCAACATGACCGAAAGTTTTGCCGAACTGTTTGAACAGAGCCAGACCCTCAACAAGCTCAAGCCCGGTGCGATCGTCTCCGGCATTGTCGTGGACATCCGCAACGATGTCGTCGTCGTCAATGCAGGACTGAAGTCCGAAGGCATCGTGCCGATCGAGCAATTCCGCAACGAGCAGGGCGAACTGGAAGTGAAGCTCGGCGACGAGGTGAAGGTAGCCCTCGACGCCATTGAAGACGGCTTCGGCGAAACCCGCCTGTCGCGCGAAAAAGCCAAGCGTTCCATGGTATGGGACGAACTGGAAGAAGCGCAGAAGGCCAATGCCACCGTGACCGGCCGCGTGTCGGGCAAGGTCAAGGGCGGCTTCACCGTCGACATCAAGGATGTGCGCGCGTTCCTGCCGGGTTCGCTGGTCGACGTGCGTCCGGTGCGCGATCCGGTCTTCATCGAAGGCAAGGATCTGGAATTCAAGATCATCAAGCTCGACCGCAAGCGCAACAACGTGGTCGTCTCGCGTCGTGCGGTGGTCGAGAGCGAGCACTCCGAGGAGCGCGAGCAGATGCTCGAGCGTCTGCAGGAGAACGCGGTCGTCAAGGGCGTGGTCAAGAATCTCACCGACTACGGCGCGTTCGTCGACCTGGGCGGCATCGACGGCCTGCTGCACATCACCGACATGGCGTGGAAGCGCGTGCGTCATCCGAGCGAAGTCGTCAACGTCGGCGATGAACTCGACGTGCGAGTGTTGCGATTCGACCGCGAACGCAACCGCGTCTCGCTGGGCCTGAAGCAGCTCGGCGAAGACCCGTGGGTGGCGATCAGCCGCCGCTATCCGACCAACACGCGTCTGTTTGGCAAGGTTTCCAACGTCACCGACTACGGCTGCTTCGTCGAATTGGAGCCGGGCGTCGAAGGCCTCGTGCATGTGTCGGAAATGGACTGGACCAACAAGAACGTCAACCCGGGCAAGATGGTTCAGGTCGGCGACGAGGTCGAGGTCATGGTGCTCGACGTCGACGAGGAGCGCCGCCGCATCTCGCTCGGCATGAAGCAGACCCAGTCCAACCCGTGGGAAGCGTTCGCCGCGATCCACAAGAAGAACGACAAGGTGTCCGGCCAGATCAAGTCGATCACCGACTTCGGCATCTTCATCGGTCTCGATGGCGGCATCGACGGCCTCGTGCATCTGTCCGACATTTCCTGGCAGGCGACGGGCGAAGATCTCGTGCGCCAGTTCAAGAAGGGCGACACGGTCGAGGCGGTGGTGCTGGCGGTTGATCCGGAGCGTGAGCGCATTTCGCTCGGCATCAAGCAACTCGAACAGGATCCGTTCGGCCAGTTCATGGCGGCCAATCCGCGCGGCAGCATCGTCAACGGCACCGTCACGGCGGTCGACGCCAAGGGTGCGACGATCGATCTCGGCGACGGCGTCGAGGGTTACCTGCGTGCGAACGACATCGCCAAGGAGCGCATCGAGGACGCAACCCAGCATCTCAAGGTGGGTGACAAGGTCGAAGCCAAGTACACCGGCATGGATCGCAAGGGTCGTTTGCTGCAACTGTCGATTCGCGCCAAGGACGAGGCGGAGCTGCAGACGGCGCTGGAAGAGTACCAATCCGCTGCCGGCGGCACGACCAAGCTGGGTGCGCTGCTCAAGGAACAGCTCGGTCAGAAAGGCTGAACGATCGAACCTGTCCGGCGTGCGGGGCGCGCCGGACAGGGTTTTCCCGATTTTCTTCGCCGCATCGCGCACGTTCACTTTTCTCGCAACGCCTTCAATGGGGAAGCTGCTTTCATGACCAAGTCCGAGCTGATTGCCGCCTTGGCTTCTCGGCAAACGCATCTTGCCTTCAATGATGTCGAGCTGGCCGTAAAAAACGTACTGGATCAGGCGAGTCAGGCGTTGGCGCATGGCGAGCGCATCGAGATTCGGGGATTCGGCAGTTTTTCCCTGCACTTTCGCCCGCCGCGCATGGGACGCAATCCCAAGACCGGTGCGCCGGTTGCATTACCCGGCAAACATGTGCCGCATTTCAAGCCCGGCAAGGAATTGCGCGAGCGCGTGAACGACATCGCCGGCAGCAAACTCTAAAGTCGCATTCGATCTGCGATAATCCAAGCGTGGCGACTTTCGGTTTGCGCATGCGACTGGTGACGATTCTCTTCATTCTCGGTTTTGCCTCGGCAGGCGCGATCTTCGGCGCACTCAACGGCGAATCCGTTATCTACGATTTTTATTTTTTCACGTTTGCGACCCCCAAAGGCGCAATGCTGATCGCTGCCGTACTGTTCGGCTGGGTGCTGGGTGGCGCGCTGGTGTATTTGGGCCTCGTGCTGCGCTTGCGCTCGCAACTACGGGCGCAGGCGAAGTCGTTTGCCGCCATGGAGTCGGGCGCATCGTTGCCGTCACCGGAACTCGACCGCTGATGCAATCTGCCTACATCATCGCCACCGTCTGCGCGGCCCTGTTGCCCGTGGCCGCCGCATCGGGTTGGTACTTGAGCAAGCTCGGCAGCGAGCGCAGGCGACACGCGCGCGTATCCGAGTTGTCGTCCAGCTATTTTCGCGGACTGAATTACCTGCTCAACGAACAGCCCGACAAAGCGATCGAAGTCTTCCTGCAGCTCGCCGAGTACAACCGCGATACGGTTGAAACGCATCTTGCGCTCGGCAACCTGTTTCGGCGGCGCGGCGAAGTCGATCGGGCCATCCGCGTTCATCAACATCTGATCGCGCGACCGAATCTGTCGGACGAAGAAAAAACCATCGCCTTGCTCGAACTCGGCGAGGATTACATGCGCGCCGGTCTTCTGGATCGCGCTGAAACGCTGTTCACCGACCTCGTTGCCATGGACGCGCAGGCACCCTCCGCGCTCAAACATCTGATCGGCATCTACCAGCACGAGAAGGACTGGGAGAAGGCGATCGAGCATGCGCGCCGCATGGAGACCATCACCGGAGAGTCGCAGGGCGCGACGATTGCGCAGTTTCATTGCGAGCTGGCCGAGCAGGCGCGTGCCTCCAGGCAGTTCGATGAGGCACGCCGCTGGCTCGATGCGGCTTTGCAAAGTCAGCCGGAAAGTGTGCGTGCGCAAATCGTGCTGGGCCACCTGGAACTTCAGGAAGGCCATCTTGGCGCGGCGACCGCCGCGTTCGAGCGCGTTGCCGTGCTTGATGTCGAATTCGTACCGGAAATTCTTCCGCAGCTGCTCGACTGTTATGCTCGATTGGGGCGAATGCAACGCGCGGAAAAATTTCTGCTCGACAATCTCGATCGCGCACAGAGCGTCGCGCCAGTGATTGCGCTGGCCAAACTGTTCGCCTCCACGCGAGGCGAGCCGATCGCGATCGAATTTCTTACCCGGCAACTGCGCCAACGTCCTTCGGTCCGCGGGTTGATGACGTTGATCGTCACCGACCTGCACCGATCAGAAGGCCCGACGCGCGACAGCCTCCTCGTGCTGCAGGATCTGACCCGGCGCCTGCTGGAAGGACAAGCAGCCTACCGTTGCACGCGCTGCGGTTTTGGCGCCAAGTCCCATCATTGGCAATGCCCGAGTTGCAAAACCTGGGGCTCGGTGCGGCCGATCCACGGCGTCATCGGCGAGTGATTTTCATGTCGCTGCGTGGTCCGTGATGACGACGATGCCGGGTAATCTGCTGCTTTTATCCGTTTGCGCAGCCATATCTGCGCTGATCACATTTCTGTCGATCCGCTACGCGCTGCGCAATGCGCTGCTCGATCTCCCCGGGCAACGGCGCTCGCATTCGGTGCCGACGCCGCGCGGTGGTGGCATCGGTATCGTCGTCGTCGCGATGGCCGCATGGGCGACATTGCTTTTCGATGGACACGGAGTACCTTTCGGCGGTTGGTTGTTGCCGGCCTTGGCGGTCGTTGCCGTGGCGGGATGGATCGACGATCACCGTGGATTGGGGGTTCGCGTCCGATTGGCATGTCATTTCCTCGCAGCCATCGCGCTGTGTCTGCCGATCATGCGCTTGCTCGCCTTCCTGTTCGACGTCGCGATGGCGGCTTCAGGACATTCCAGCACGAAGGCGATGCCACTCGACCCGCACGCGATCCTCGCGTTTGCCGCAAGCATTTGCATCGTGGCGACGGTGTGGTCCATCAATCTGCACAACTTCATGGACGGCATCGATGGCTTGCTTGCCTGGCAAGCCCTGTTCGTGTTTTTGGCGCTGGCGTGGTCGACGCCGGGCGATGGCAAACTGTTCTTGCTGGCATGCGCCGCCGCAGTCGCCGGATTTTTGCCCTTCAATTTCCCCCGGGCCAAGGTGTTCATGGGCGATATCGGCAGTGGCACGTTGGGGTTGCTGATTGCCGCAGGGGCGATCATGCAGATACTTTCCTTCCGCGGTTCGATGTACGCGGGCTTGATCGCTTGCTCCGCATTCGTCGTCGATACGACCTGCACCTTGCTCTCGCGCATGCTCGGTGGGCGGCGCTGGTATAGTGCGCATCGCGAACATCTGTATCAGTGGCTCGCGCGCAGCGGGTTCTCGCATGCGCGGGTGGTGGCTTTCTACATGGCCTGGAACTTGTGCGTGAATGCGCCGGTCTTATACATGCTCGATCGAGCCGGTAGCCATTCCGCGGGGCGCGAAGGAGCGCTGGCACTTGCGGTTTACGTGCTGGCATTGGCGACATGGATTGCCGGTAAACGTTGGTGCCTGCGTCAAGCGTGGCGTATCAAGTGATGAATGACCTGGACAGGATTTTCTTGCGATGCATCCGCGCAACCTGATTGCCGCGATCCACCCGCGACTTGCCGTGGTACTGCACGACTTGGCGATGGTGTGGCTTGCCTGGATCGCCACCAATTGGCTGCGATACAGTCTCGAACCGACAGGAATACCGCATATCGCGTGGGCACCGGAAACGGCGATCGTGGTTTTTTTGCAAGGGCTCGTACTGTGGTGGACGGGCCTGTACAAAGGATTGTGGCGCTTCGCGAGCCTGCCGGATCTGTGGAATATTCTGCGCGCCGGCATTCTCGGCGCCATCGCCATAGCGGTTGCCCTGTTTCTCTACAATCGCCTGACGACGGTGCCGCG
>JAFEFR010000397.1 GCA_018240485.1 Pseudomonadota bacterium | reverse complement strand
CGAACAGGACGAAACGCATGTCGGCGAGCGGAGCGGCGTAACGGGTCATGGAAGGGTTCCTGTGTGTTTGCGGGGTTCAAGAAATTCCGGACGCGTCAGCGGTACTGGTTCGGAATGCCGGGTACCGGCGACAGCCGACTCTTGTGCTCGAACTTGAAATCCTTGTCCGCTTCGGGAATGCGGATCGTGCCCTTGAGTTCGTAGGCCACGCCACCCGGCGCCTTGATGTCGAGCGCAAACGCTTTTTGCAGATCGACGCTTGGTGCGATCGTGGTGTCGAAGACATCGGCGTTGAGGCCGGGGATATCCATTTCCGGTTTCAAGTCGAGTTGCGCAGCTTGCATGCCGCTGATGCGCAGGTCGGCCTTGAGCGTGGAATAGTGCACGGTCTTGTCGGAAAAATTCTCCAGCCGGATCGACAGTTTCCAGCGCCCGTCCGGCTGCACGGTGAGCAACTGGATCGAAGCATTCGGTGGATTGATCGGGTGCTTGACTCCGCCACCGAAACAGCCGGCGAGCGAGATGAGAATGGCGGTAAGGGCGGCAAGTCGAAGCAGGCGGCTCATGGAGCGGACTCGATGCGGTGGGGCGGAGCGCTACCTTAGCCAAAACTGCCGTGCGGCGGAAGCGCCGCGAGACATCGGGCCGTTTCAAACATCGACGCTGTTAAAATTCGCGCATGATGCCGACTGCCATTGACGTTCTCCATGCTGTTTTTGGTTATCCCGCCTTCCGTGGCGAGCAGCAGGCGATCATCGAGCACGTCGCAGGCGGTGGCGATGCGCTGGTGCTGATGCCGACCGGCGGTGGCAAGTCGCTGTGCTATCAGATTCCTGCGCTGTTGCGCCCCGGTACGACGGTGGTCGTCTCGCCGCTGATCGCGCTGATGCAGGACCAGGTCGAAGCACTGCACCAGTTCGGCGTGGCGGCGGCGTTCCTGAACTCCAGCCTCGATGCGCGTGCGCAATCCGAGGTCGAGCGCGATTTCGCCGCCGGCAAGTTGAAACTGCTTTACGTCGCGCCCGAGCGCCTGCTCGGCGAACGCTGCCTGGAGCTGATCGCGAAGGCGAACGTTGCCCTGTTCGCGATCGACGAGGCGCATTGCGTATCGCAGTGGGGCCACGATTTCCGTCCCGAGTACCGCCAGCTCACGGTCCTGCACGAGCGCTTTCCCGGCATTCCGCGCATCGCCCTGACCGCGACCGCGGACGCGCCGACGCGTGCGGAAATCCTTGAGCGCCTGAACCTCGGCGGCGCGCGCCAGTTCGTTTCGAGTTTCGACCGGGCAAACATCCGCTACCGCGTCGTCGAAAAAGAGAATTCCAAACGCCAGCTCAAGGACTTTCTTGCCGGTCACAAGGGCGAGTCGGGCATCGTCTACTGCCTGTCGCGGCGCAAGGTCGAGGAAACCGCCGAATTCCTCAACGACAACGGCATCGCCGCGCTGGCCTACCACGCCGGCATGGATGCCGCGCTGCGTGCGCACAACCAGCAGAAGTTTCTGCGCGAGGACGGTATCGTCATGTGCGCGACGATCGCGTTCGGCATGGGCATCGACAAGCCCGATGTGCGCTTCGTCGCCCATCTGGATTTGCCGAAAAGCCTCGAAGGCTACTACCAGGAAACCGGTCGCGGCGGTCGCGACGGCCTGCCCGCCGAGGCGTGGATGTGTTACGGGCTGGGCGATGTGGTGACGCTGGCGCAGTTCATCGCCCAGTCCGAGTCGGGCGAGGAAAGAAAACGCGTCGAGCGCGCCAAGCTCGATGCGCTGCTCGGTTACGCGGAAATCCCGAGCTGCCGGCGCCGCCATCTGCTCGGCTATTTCGGCGAGGTTGTGGAAAAGAATAATTGTGGAAATTGCGACAATTGCCTCAATCCACCGGCTGCGTTCGACGGTACCGAACTCGCGCAGAAGGTGCTGTCGGCCGTCTACCGCACCGGTCAGCGCTACGGCGTCGGCCATCTGACCCACGTGCTGCGCGGCGTCGACGACGAGCGCGTGCGCAATCTCGACCACGACCGGCTCAGCGTGTTCGGCATCGGCGCCGGGTTCGACGAGAAGCAGTGGCGCAGCGTGTTCCGTCAGCTCGTCGCCAACGGCCTGCTCGCGACCGACGCCGAGGGCTATGGCGTGCTGCGCCTGACCGCGGCGAGTCGTGCGGTGCTGCGTGGCGAGGCGTCCGTGCCGCTGCGCAAGCCGGCAAGCAAGGAGGAGCGCCGCGCCACGCGCAAGAGCGCGCGCGGCGAACGCGTGCGCCAGAGCCTCGACATCGCGCCGCACGAGGCGCCGCTGTGGGACGCGCTGCGGGCGACGCGCGCACGCCTCGCGCGCGAGCAGAACGTGCCGGCCTACGTGATTTTCCACGACGCGACCCTGCTCGACATGCTGCGCGCGCGCCCGCGCAAGGTCGACGAGCTCGGCGCCATCGGCGGCGTCGGTGCGGCGAAACTGGAGCGCTACGGCGTGGCGTTTCTCGACACGATTCGCGCGGCAGGCTAGGGCGCGATACCGCGCGCCGCTGCGTCAGGTGCGCGAATTTGGGTTTCCGGCTACGCAGAAAACCTTAATGCCCGCTGTGGAGAATGAGCGTTTTCGAGCGCCGCCGCTTCCGTGCGCAGGCTGCGGGCACTAAAATGCCGGGGCGGCGCGGACTTGCATGATTCAAGAAGCGCTCCCGATTTCCGTATCCCCGAGGTTACTTCGTGTCCGACTGGACCCTGCTCTGTGATTTCGACGGCACGATTTCCGTCGAAGACACCACCGATACCCTGCTCGAACGCTTCGGTCAGCCGGGGTGGGAAAAATTCGAGGACGACTGGAAGGCCGGCCGCATCGGTTCGCGTGAGTGCATGGCTGCGCAGGTCGCCCTGCTCGACATGAGTCGCGCCGAACTCGATACGCACCTGACCGAGCGCGCGATCGATGTGAGTTTCGCAGCCTTCGTCGCGTATGCGAAAGCGAATGCCATGCCCATCGAAATCTTGAGCGACGGGTTGGATTACGCGATCCACTTCATCCTGCAGCATTATGGTTTCGACCATCTGCCGGTTACGGCGAATCGGCTCGAGCAGATCGGCGATCGGCGTTGGCGTCTTGGTTTTCCGAACTCAAGCGCGACTTGTCGCGCGGCAAGCGGCACCTGCAAGTGTGCGGTTGCCGGAACGATTCGGGAGAAGCACGCTCGCGTGCTGATGATCGGCGATGGCGCTTCCGATTTCTGTGTCGCCGAGGCGGCGGATTTCGTGTTCGCCAAAGGCAAGCTCATCGCCCATTGCGTGGCGAAAAACATAGCGCATGCGCCGATCGAAAATTTCGCCGACGCGCTCGCGTTGCTGCCTGCACTGGTTTCGGGGAAATTGGTTGGCGCGTCGCACGCGGCAGCGGTTCCATTGTCGAGTGCGATTTCGGCTTAAAATCTCCATCCACTTCCCCCTGTCGTCGCTCCGGAGAATGCCGGAACGACGAGTCAATCGAGTTCAACCATGTCCAATACCCAACTCATCGCCGGCCTCGACACGAGCGACAGCGGAAAACTGTTTGAGACCGCGTGCAAGCTCATTCCCGGCGGCGTCAACAGCACCGCACGCGCGACCTGGTCCGGCTGGAATCCGTATCCGCTGTTCGTCGACAAGGGCGAAGGTTCACGCCTGACCGACGTCGACGGCAACGTCTACATCGACTATCTGCTCGGCCTGGGGCCGATGATTTTCGGCCATCGCCCGCCGCGCATCACGCAGGCCGTGGTCGATTTCATCCAGCAGCGTGGCACCGTGTTCGCGCTGCCGACGGCGGACGAGGCGCGCCTTGCGCAGAAGATCGTCGATGCGATTCCGAGCGTCGACATGGTGCGCCTGTGCAACACCGGCACCGAGGCCGTGCTGTACGCGACGCGCCTCGCGCGTGCCTTCACCCGGCGCAACAAGATCATCCGCTTTGAAGGCATGTACCACGGCTTCTCCGACGGCGTGTATTGGAGCAAACATCCGAATATCGCCAAGGCCGGTCCGGACAACCACCCGATTGCGGTCGCGCAGGGCCCGGGCATGCCCAAGGGCGTGGAAGAAAATCTCATCATCCTGCCATGGAACGATGTACAGGCGCTGGAAGATGCGATCAAGCGCGAAGGCGACAACATCGCCGCCGTGCTGACCGAGCCGGTGATGTGCAATACCGGCTGCATCCTTCCGCAACCCGGCTATCTCGAAGCGATGCGTGCGTTGACCCACCAGCACGGCATCGTGCTGATTTTCGATGAAGTCATCACTGGCTTCCGTCTCGGCATTGCGGGTGCGCAGGGCCGCCTCGGCATCAAACCGGATCTGTCCGTGTTCGCCAAGGGCATCGGTGGCGGATTCCCGGTCGCGGCGATGGGCGGTCGTGCTGACATCATGGCGCTGGTCGCCAACGGCACGGTGTCGATGGCCGGCACCTACAGCGCCAACGGCATTGCGATCGCCGCCGCCAACGCCGCGCTCGACGAACTCAACACGCCGGGGTTGCACCAGAAACTCGATGCAGTCTCCGACGCGCTGCGCTTCGGGCTGGAGAAAGTGCTCAAGGACGCCGGCCTGCCGGCCTATGTCGTCGGCATCGGCCCGCTGATGCAAGTGTGGTTTGCGGATGCACCGATCCACAATTACCGCGACGCAGAGCGTCACGCCGACCAGAAAATTTTCGATGTCTGGTGGCGCGGCATGCTCGCCCGTGGCGTGCTGTTTCACCCCGGCGCTTACGAAAATCTGTTCGTTTCCACCGCGCACACGCACGAGGATGTCGCCAAGACGCTCGATGCGGCGAAGGAAGTCGCGGTCGAGTTGGCGCGCAACGCCTGACGCATCTACGGCAGCGCCACGGCCAGCAAGGTGATTTCGGCGCTGCCCTCGGCAGTCAACTGGATCGTGTAATGCCCCGGCGCAAGATGGAAATCGACCATCTTGCGAATGCCGCTGCACTCCGGGCCGTGGCCATGCGTGATCGATGCCTGCGCGCCATCCTTGTCGACCACATCGAGCCAGGCCTTGCCGCTCAGCGCAAAGCGGTAGTTGCCGCTGCGTGCCACATCGAGCGTGAGCGTGCCGCCAAAACTGCCCGCGCCGCCGGGTTTCTGCGGCAGCAGCGTGTAGCGAACCTGCGCCTTGGGCAGCAAGTGCAGTTGGACGGCGCTGTTCAAGCGCAGCGCCGGTGCTTTCGCCGCCATGCCGTCGAGCGCAAGCGGTACGGCATGCGTCCAAGCGGCAAGTTCACTCGGTGGCGCAACGATCGCAGCGCAAGCGGGTGGCTTCGACGTATCTTGTGCATACGCCAGCAGGGTGCTCGCGGCAACGGCGCCGCCGAGCAAGATCGAGACAATGCGCTGCATGGGGTGGCTCCATGGAAAACGACATTGTAGGCGACTGCGCATGCACTCGTGCAGAGTGTCGGTTACGATGACTGCCTTGCGTAGCTGCGCTACGCTGGACGTCGGGTATTGCGCGCAGGTTTGCCATGCCGTTCCGGAAGAGAATGGTTCGTGCGGTCAGGTTGCGAGCGGCGCGCGTGCATCGCTCGCGTGTGCTACCGGCGGACAAGACGCGTGGGGATGCGCGGAGGATCGACCTCCGGTTTGGTTTTTCGGTTGCGTGCATCCTCGCTGCCATGCTGTGGGGAGGGTTGGCAATGCCGGTGGTCGCCGCCGATTTTCCCGATTCCGTGCGTGCACGCGAGGCGGCCGCGCGCACGCGCCCGGCGCTCGAACGCGATCTTGCCGACAAGCACCTTCGTTTCGGCGCACCGCTCTACGTACGCATCTTCAAACGCGAAGGCGAACTCGAGTTGTGGCTGCGCGACGGCGAGAATGCTGGAAAAGGGAAATATGTGCTTTTCCGCACCTATCCGATCTGCCGCTACTCCGGCACGCTCGGCCCCAAGCGTCGCGAAGGCGATGCACAGGCACCCGAGGGGTTTTATTCGGTTGCGCCAGCGCAACTCAATCCTTCGAGCAACTTTCATCTCGCTTTCAATCTCGGCTACCCGAACGCATACGACCGCATCCATGGCTATACCGGCAGCGCGTTGATGGTGCATGGCAACTGCGTGTCGATCGGCTGCTATGCGATGGGCGATGCGGCGATCGAGCAGATCTACACGCTCGCCTCTGCCGCGCTGCGTGCGGGGCAGAACCAGTTTGCAGTGCACGTGTTCCCGTTCCGCTTGAGCGATGCGGCGCTTGCCGAGCAGCACGGCGCTCCTTGGTTCGAGTTCTGGCGCGAGTTGAAACCTGCTTACGCCGTTTTCGAGCGCACGCGCGTGCCGCCGCAGATTGAGGTCGAAGGTGGGCGCTATCAAATTCGTGCGCATGACTGAAGGCAGGGGCGCGCGAGCAATCCGTTGCGTTAGCATTCGCCGTTCCCTCATCGTTGGAGTTTGCGATGAATCCGTTCCGCGCCTCGTTGCGCCGCCTGTCGCTTGCCGGTGCAATGGCCGTGGCGATTTCGATCCCGGGTGCGTTTGCGGCATCGGCGGACACGACTGCGCCCGCCAGCGCCGACGTGGTCGCGGCCAATGTCGACACATCCATCAACCCGGGCGATGATTTCTTTGCCTACGCTGACGGCGCATGGATCAAGTCGCATCCGATTCCGGCTTCGGAGTCGAGTTGGGGCATTGATCGCCTCGTGCAGGAAGATCTGTACGCCAAGCTGCGCAAGATCAGCGAAGACGCGTCGCAGAACACGGCGGCGCTTGCGGGCAGTGACACACAAAAAGTCGGCGACTTTTGGGCGACAGCGATGGACGATGGGCTCGCCGAGCGCAATGGGCTTGCGCCGCTCAAGGCGCAATTTGCGCAAATCGATGCGGTAAAAGATGCCGCTTCCGCGCTCGATGTTGCGTTCGCCCTGCATCCGATCGGTGTTGGCGCATTCTTCTACTTCGGAGTGTTCCAGGACGAGAAGGCGAGCGAGATCATGGCTGTGCATGCCGCGCAGGGCGGCCTCGGCTTGCCCGAGCGCGACTACTACTTCAACGCCGAAGCGGGCGTCGCCAAGGCGCGTGCGGCCTACGTCGTGCATCTGGCCAACATGCTCAAGCTGCTCGGTGCGGATGCCAAGCCTGCCGCAGCGCGAGCGCGTGCGGTCATGGCATTCGAGACGGCGCTGGCAAAGGTGTCACGCAAGCTCGAAAACCTGCGTGATCCGGAAGCGAACTACAACAAGATGACGCCGGTCGAGTTCACGAAAAAGTACACGCCGGCGATTGCCTGGCGCGAGCGATTGCAGGCGTGGAATCTTGATGCATCGTATGTCATTGTCGGTCAGCCGGAATTTTTCACCGGTCTGCAGGCACAGCTCGAGCGCACACCGGCAGCCGTGTTGCGCGACTACCTGCGCCTCCAACTCATCGATGCTTACGCAAGCACGCTCGATCACGCGACAGACGCCGAGAATTTCGATTTCTATGATCGCGTGCTTTCGGGACAGAAGGAGCAGCGTCCACGCTGGAAGCGAGTGCTTGATGCGGAAAACCAGGCTATGGGCATGATCCTCGGTCGCATTTTCGTTGGCGAGTATTTCCCCGACAGCGCCAAGCGCCGCTACGACGCACTGGTCGAGGCCGTGCGCAACGCCTACGGCGAGCGCATCGACAAACTCGATTGGATGAGCGCGGCGACCAAGGCGAAAGCGCACGAGAAACTCGCCGCCATGAGCAAGAAAGTCGGCTATCCGGATAAATGGAAAGACTATTCCGAACTGACCATCGGTCGCGAGTCGTATGCACAAAACACGATGAACGCCTGGCGCTGGGCGTGGAACGACATGCTCGCCAAGTTCGGTAAGCCGGTGGATCGCAGCGAGTGGCGGATGACACCGCAAACCTATAACGCCTACTACAAGCCGTCGAACAACGAGATCGTGCTGCCTGCGGCACAGTTTGCCATTCCGGGGTTCAAGGATGGCGACATCGACGATGCCGTCGTCTATGGCTACGCTGCAGCGTCGACCATCGGTCACGAGATCACGCATGGATTCGATGATCGTGGTCGCCGGTTCGACGCGCACGGCAATCTTGCCAACTGGTGGACGGTCGAAGACGCGCGCAACTTCACCGAGCGCGCGCAGGTGATGATCAAGCAATTCAGTGCCTATGAGCCGCTGCCCGGCCTGCACATCAATGGCAAAGCCAGTCTCGGTGAAAACATCGCCGATTACGGCGGTTTGCTGATCGGGCTTGACGCATTCAAGAAAACCGAGCAGTACAAACGCGGCGAGAAGATCGCAGGTTACACGCCGATCCAGCGCTTCTT
>JAFEFR010000396.1 GCA_018240485.1 Pseudomonadota bacterium | reverse complement strand
CGAGCGCCATGCCAAACATCGCCAACACGACGACGCGACGTGATGGCGCGAGATAACCGAGCAGTCGCCGATAAGTTCGCATCGGCGAGGATTTCGGCGTCGCGTTCACCGAGGCGATGGCGCGTCGCTGGCCGCGTCTTTGCTGCGCGTCGTCGCGATCGACAAATGCGTGAAGCCGAGTTGGCCGAGCGCATCCATCGCGGTGACGACGGCCTGATGCCGGGTCGCGGCATCCGCGCGCAACACCACCTGACGATCGCGATTATCGCCGGCGATGCGCGCGATGGCTTCCTTCAACGTATCGAGCGCCGGATTGAGCACTTCGTTGTTGTCGACGAAGTAACGTCCGTCGGCATCGACCATCACGATCAGCGCATCGCGCTGCGCTTCGCTCGCCGATTCGGAAGCTTCTGGCAAGGTCACCTTCATCGCCGAGTGCTGGATGAAGGTCGTGGTCATGACGAAGAACATCAACAGAGTCAACAGCACGTCGATCAACGAAATCACGTTGATCTCGAAATCGTCCTGCCGGGCCGAGCCAAGCCGCATCTCAGGCGGTTTCCGCTGTGCCGCGCGAGCGTGGCGCACGCATGGGCGTGTCGACATGCGCGGAGAGTTCGTCCATCAGCCCGAGCGTATCCTTCTCCATGTCGACGACATAGTCCGCGACCAGACCGCGAAAGTAGCGATGAAAAAAATACGCCGGGATCGCCACGCACAAGCCGGCGGCCGTGCATACCAACGCCTCGCCGATACCGCCGGCCATCTTCAGCGGATCGCCGACGCCGGACACCATGACGGCGAAGAACATCCGGATCAGGCCAAACACGGTACCCAACAGGCCCAACAGCGGTGAAATCAGAGCAATGGTGCCGAGCGTATTGAGGAAGCGTTCCAGGCGATGCACGACGTGGCGCCCCGTGTCTTCGACGCGCTCTTTCATGATTTCGCGCGAACGCAAACGCGTGCTCAGTGCGGCGGCCAGAATTTCACCAAGGGGGGAATTCTCTCGCAACGCCTGCACGTGTGCGGGGTCGAGCTTGTGCCCGCGCGCCCACTCACGCACTTGCGTGGCCAGCCCCGGCGGCACGACGGCGGAACGACGCAGTGTCCAGAAGCGCTCGAAAATGATCGCGATCGCAATCGCCGAGCAAATCAGGATGGGCACCATCGCCCAACCGCCAGCCATCAGGATTTCCAACACGCAGCCGCCCTCTCGTCACGTCGAACTTGCCGCAAATCATACCAGCGAATTGCGTACGCGATTCGCATCAGAGGAGGCGGGTGCGTTGTCACCGATTTCGCCTCTTCCCGTAAGCGCACGATTCACTCGCGCCAGTACGGATGACGATCGATGCGCCCGCGTTCGATCGTCCGCACCGCCGCCGCGGGCGAAAAGCGCAGAGCGATGAAGCCGCTTTCAGGTGTATCCAACAACGGTACGCCGGCGTGTCGGTAACGCGCAACGATGGCCGGGTTCGGATGATTGAAATGATTGCGATAGCCCGACGAAACCAGGGCAAGCTGTGGCCGCAGCGCGTCGATGAATGACGCGCTCGATGAGGTCTTGCTGCCATGGTGCGGCACGGTCACGACGGTGTGCGCGGCGCGGGCACCGAGCGCGGCAACCACCTCGCCCTCGACTGCCGTGGTGATATCCCCGGTCAATACCAGAGCATCATCCCCCGTGCGCACTTCGAGAACGCAGCAGCGATCATTGTCCTTGGTCACCAGCGGCACATGCGGGTGAACGACGCGAAACGTCACCCCATTCCATTGCCAGACTTCACCGGCAAGACATTGTGCAGCGGGCATGGGCAGCCGCTCCGGCTCTCCGCTGGACACGGCCGCGTGCGGAAAGGCGGCGAGCACCGCCGCCGCGCCGCCGGCGTGGTCGTTGTCGCCGTGACTGACGATCAGTCGATCGATTTGATCAACGCCACGCGCGCGCAATGCCGGCACCACCGCCACCTCCCCCAGATCGAAACCCGAAGGAAACCGCGCACCAGCATCGTAGACGAGCGCGTGATCGCGCGTACGCACGACCACCGACAATCCCTGCCCCACGTCGAGCAGCAATGCTTCGAATTCGCCCTCGGCAAGCTCGCTGCGTGCCGGCACGAGCAGCGGCAGAAACAAGGCGATGCCAACGACACGCAGGGGAATCCCGCGCGGCATCAACAGCCACGCCGCGCCGAGCATGGCGAGGACAAGGGCCCACGCACTCGGCTCGGGGAAATACCACATCGCCCCCGGCCAGGAGGCCATGCGTTCGAGCGCCCACCACAGCCACTGCAACGCAACGCCGGCAAGCTTGAGCAATGGCACGCCCAACACGGGCACGCTGGATTGCAACACGGCACCGGACACGCCCAGCGGCAGCACGATGAAACACACCACCGGCACGGCGAGCAAATTCGCGATGGGCCCGATCAGGGAACTTTGCCCGAAAAACCAGATCGTCAGCGGCAGCAGACCGATCGTCGCCACCCCTTGCGCACTGATCATATCGTGCCACCACCGATGCCGCTGGCCACGCCCGCCAAGACAGAACATCAACCACGCGACGCCCATGAAGGACAACCAGAATCCGGCACTGAGCACGCACAACGGATCGAGCGCGAGCAGCGCTATCACGGCAAACGCAAGGCCGTGCACGGGCGCGCGCGCGCGCCGTACGAGATTCGCCGCAAGCAACACCCCAATCATGAACAGTGCGCGGCGCGTGGGCAAACCCAGACCCGAAATCGCTGCATAGGCCAACGCAAAAGTCAGGCTGGCGATGGCTTCGATGCGCGGCGCAGGCCAGCGCAGGGTGAGCCGCGGCATCCGTTTCCACACGCCGCGCACGAGCAGCACGCCGAAGCCGGCGAACAGCGCGATATGCAATCCGGAAATCGCGATCAAATGCGGAATGCCGGTACTGCGCGCCACATTCCATTCGCGTTCGTCCATGGCCTGTTGATCGCCGAACGCCAGCGCACGCAATACGTCGCTTTGCGGGCCAGCGCCGAGCGTTGCGGCGATGCCGAGCGAAATGCGCTGGCGAAAACCGTCCGCACAGAATGTTCGCGTGCCGATCGCTGCGTTGATCGCATCTTCGCGCACGTACCCCGTGGCGACGATGCCTTCGCTCAGAGCGTAGCGCTCGAAATCGAACGCGCCCGGATCGACCAGACCACGCGGGCGCTTCAGCCGTACGTGCAACCGCCATTGCGTACAAGGCGCAATCGTTGGCGCCGTGTCGTACCAATTCAGTCGCAGCTTGCCCGAAACTGGTACCGGATCGCCATCGCGTTCAGCGTTGTGGATAAGCAAATCGAAACGCGCCGAGCCATCCTGCTCCCGCGGCAGGCCAAGCACCGATCCGGTGACGATCACGTCCACGCCTTCGAGCGCGACCGGCAGGCGCGCGGACAAGGCCGCATCGGCTCGCCACATCGTCCACACCGCGCCAAGCAGGATAAATCCAAGCCAACGACCTCGACCGCGGAGAAGCAGGGTTCCGACCGCCAAAAGCGCAACGCACGCCATGACCTCGCGCGAGGGCAAGACCGTCAACGCCTGCACGGCGACCGCGCCGGTCAACAGCGCGATGGCGGCGGGAACGCTGAAGACAGCGTCGAGCGGAAATCGTCCTGACTGAATTCGCACGCCATCCTCCCTGCCGGAAAACCCCGATCTCCGACGCGATGCGATAACTGCCCACCCGGATCAGGGGTTATGCATCGTCTCGACCAAGCCGCCGCCCTGCAACTCCAACACACGATCCATGCGCCGCGCGAGCGTGCGGTCGTGCGTGACGAGCACGAAGCTGGTGCCTATTTCACGATTGAGTTCGAGCATCAGCGCGTACACCTGCGCCGCATTTTTTTCATCGAGATTGCCCGTCGGTTCGTCGCCGAGCACGCAGGCAGGCCGTGTTACGAGTGCGCGCGCAACTGCGCAGCGTTGGCGCTCGCCCCCCGACAACTCACCTGGCTTGTGAGCGGTACGATGCGCGAGCCCGACACGTTCGAGCAACTCAAGCGCGCGCCGCTTCGCTTCCGCGACTCGGGTGCCGCGAATCAGCAACGGCATCGCCACGTTCTCGATCGCGGTGAACTCAGGCAACAAGTGGTGAAACTGGTAGATGAAGCCGAGCGAGCGATTGCGCACCTCGCCGCGTTCGCGATCGGACAGCGTCGACATCGCACGCCCTTCGACCTCGACTTCGCCCGAACTCAAGGTGTCGAGCCCTCCCAGGATATGCAGCAGCGTGCTCTTGCCCGTGCCCGAGGCACCGACGATCGCAAGCGTCGACGCACGCGCCAGCTCGAAGCTCACGTTGCTCAGCACCGGTGTGTGCAGCCGGCCTTCGGCATAGGTCTTGGAGACGTTGCGCGCGCGCAGGACGATGTCGCTGTTCATTGCATCACTCATAGCGCAACGCCGCCGCGGGCTGAGTGCGCGCCGCGCGCCACGCTGGATAGAGTGTCGCGAGCAGGCAAAAAATCCATGCGATTGCCGCAACCCAACCCACATCGCCCCAATGCAGATCGGAAGGCACTTCGTTGATGTAGTAGATGTCGGCGGGAAGTATCTCGAAATGAAAGGTGTGCTCGACCCATTTCGCAAGACCCGGAATGTACCACGCCAGCAACACGCCACCGATCAGGCCGAGAAAAATGCCGAAACTGCCGACGATCACGCCCTGCACCGTGAAAATTCCCATCACCTTGTTCGGCGAGATGCCCAGCGTGCGCAGGATGGCGATATCCGCCTGCTTGTCGGTGACGAGCATGATCAAGGTCGAGACGAGGTTGAACGCGGCCACGCCGACGATCAGCGAGAGGATGATGAACATCACCGTTTTTTCCATCTTCACCGCGCTGAAGAAGTTCTGGTGACTCTGCTCCCACGTCGTGATGCGAAAATACTGGCCAAGCGAATCGCGCAACCCGGAAGCGATTTTCCAGGCATCGAACATGTCGTCGAGCTTCAAGCGAATTCCACCCGCGCCATCGGCACGCAATAACGTGATTGCATCGTCCAGATTCATCAAGGCCACGCCCGTGTCGTACTCGGCGAAACCGACGGAAAAAATTCCGACGATTTCACAATTTTTCGAACGTGGCACTGCGCCGATGGGCGTGGCGCTGAATTCGGGCACCATCACCGACACCTTGTCGCCGACACGCACGCCAAGCTGCATCGCCAGTTCGTTGCCGAGAATCACGTTGAAGCTGCCCGGCTTCAGATCGGCGAGCGAGCCCTTGATCAACTTGTCGCCGATATTCGAGACTTTCGGCTCCTGATCCGGGACAAGGCCGTGGACCACGGCGGCGCTCGTGCGCCGCCCGCGCAGTAGCGCCTGCGCGTCGAGATACGGCGCCGCGCCGACCACATGCGGGCTTGCATCGACTTGTTTGATTGTTTCGCGCCAGTCGGCAATGCCGCCGTCGACGCTTTCGATGGATGCGTGCGCGACCATGCCGAGAATGCGTTCCTGCATGTCGCCTTGAAAACCGTTCATTACGCTCATCACCGCGATCAAGGCCATCACGCCGACCGCGATGCCGAGCATCGACACGAGCGAGATGAACGAGATGAAGTGGTTGCGGCGTTTGGCCCGCGTGTAACGCAGGCCGATGAACAGTGGCAGCGGATGGAACATGGGCGGGGAAATCCGTTCGCGGGTTTATCAAAGCCCGACCTCGGGCCGCGACCATTGTACGTGGTGCGCAGGCAGGCCGGCAGTTCGATCCATCGGCGGGCCGCCAAGTTCCCATTCCCATCGGGTCGGGTTTTGTTTGTCGCGACCGCCCCGATCGCCCGGTATCGACGTGCGATGCCGGTAACTCTACGCAAGCCCGGCGATGTGCACCTTGTGCTTCGGGTCCGATTTCGGCCCGGGGACCATGTTCGCGCGCATCTGCTTGAGTTCGGCGGTATCGTGGAAATCGACATACGGCGTCAGGTCGAGATTGTCCGGGACCTTGCTCAATTTTTCATCGCCGATCACCTTGATGTACTTCTCCATGAATTCGTTGTACGCATCCCACTGAATGCCCTCCGCGCGCACCGCCGCCTGTTCGGCATGCAGGGCGATCTGATGCGAAGTGAGGTAGTGCATGCCGAGCAGTTGAATCAACGATTTTTCGACCGCCTCGTGCACGATCAGGAATCGATCGGTGAACACACGTCGACCGCGATAGACGAAACTCTTCGGCATGTGCCGATCGATGAAAATGGTGTGGCCGTCGAGGCTGTAGCCGGCGAGATACGGAATGTCGTAACTGCGCTCGAGGTGTACGCGCGCGACGATGGAGCGCATGGCTTTCTCCATCATCTCCTTGCCGATCACCCATTGTGGCCAGTGCGATTTGTCCTTCTTCGTTGCCGGCGCGAGCGCCTTCGCGAATTTGGGGTGCCGTTGTGTGCCGTGCATGGTCGCCTCCTTTGCTGTCGATGTCCGAATCCTAGCTGAATTGCCGTTGGATTTTCCCAAGTCGACGACACGTCAGCCGCGGCGCGCCCTGAAGAACGCCCGCAGCATCGCGCCCGCTTCGTCGCCGAGCAGGCCTCCCATCACGCCAACCCGATGATTGTGCAACGGCGAAAGCAATGTATCGAAAACGCTGCCCGCAGCACCGGTTTTCGGATCGGCGGCGGCATACACCACGCGCGCCACGCGCGCGTGCACGATCGCCCCGGCGCACATTGCGCAAGGTTCAAGGGTCACGTACAGGGTCGACCCAGGCAGGCGGTAATTGCCCGCCCGCCCTCCCGCGCCGCGCAGCGCGACGATCTCGGCATGCGCGCTCGCATCATGGTCGCCGATGCTGCGATTCCACCCCTCACCGATGATCTCGCCATCGCGCACGAGCACGGCACCGACCGGCACTTCTTCATGCGCATCCCGCGCATGCGCGGCGAGTTCAAGCGCGCGTCGCATCCAGCCTTCGTCATTTGCGTCGAACACGGTCGACGTAGAGAGAATGTCGGCATCCATGTCGACATGATCGCGTGCCGCCAGCTCGGCGTCAAAGCGCTGGAAAGCGCCATCGCAATTCCTTTGGTTTGACCTGGATCAGAGCACCCGCCGTTCGACGTTGGCATGCTCGCCGCATGAATACCGCAACCCCAATGACTGCCGCACAATTCGATGCCGATTTGATTGCGCGTTACGACACACCCGGGCCACGTTACACCTCGTACCCGACGGCGCCGAATTTCCGCGACGACTTCGGTGAAGGCGCGCTGCGCGACATCATTCGCGCCTCCAACGACGACCCGGTGCCGCGCAGCCTGTCGCTCTACATCCATGTTCCATTCTGCGAAAGCCCCTGCTTTTATTGTGGTTGCACGCGTGTGATCACGCGCGACCACAACAAAGCCACGCTGTATCTCGACCGACTCTATCGCGAAATAGAACGCATCGCCCCGTTGTTCGACCGCGACCGTCCTCTGGTGCAACTGCATTTTGGCGGTGGCACGCCGAACTTTCTCGACGACCGCGAGATGAGCGAACTACTCGAATCGCTGGCGCGAAATTTTTCGTTCAGTCGCGATTCCGAACGTGAATTCGGCATCGAACTCGATCCACGTTGGTGTTCGGCGGACTATGTGCGCATGCTCGGTCGGCACGGTTTCAATCGTGTTTCCGTCGGCGTCCAGGATTTCGATCCCGACGTCCAGGCGGCAGTCAACCGCATTCAATCGGTCGAACAAACGCGCGTCGTGCTCGATACGGCAAAAGAGAGCGGCTTTCGCTCGACCAGCATCGATCTGATCTACGGCCTGCCGAAGCAAACGCCGGAAAAGTTCCGTCGCACACTGGACAAAGTCATCGCGCTTGCGCCGGACCGAGTCGCGGCCTACGCCTACGCGCACTTGCCGGAGCGCTTCAAGGCACAACGCCGCATTCATGCCGCCGACCTTCCAAGCGCTGCTACACGCCTGGATCTGCTTGCCCTCACCGTCGAAACCCTGACCGCCGCAGGCTACCGTTATATCGGCATGGATCATTTTGCCCGCCCCACCGACGATTTGGCGCGCGCACAGGATGCAGGCACCCTGCAACGCAACTTTCAAGGCTACTCGACCTGCGCGGACTGCGACATGATCGGGCTTGGCATGAGTTCGATTTCGCGTATCGGCGCCAGCTTCAGCCAGAACGCACGCGACCTTCCGAACTACTACGCCGCACTCGATGAAGGCCGCCTTCCGGTCGTACGCGGCATCAGGGTGGACGACGACGACATCCTCCGTGCCGATGCGATCCAGCAATTGATGTGTCACGGCCAGCTCGATATCCGCGCGTTCGAACTGCGCCATCGCACCGATTTCGCCGTGTATTTCGCAGCCGAACTGGTGCGTTTGCGCGAACTGGAGAAAGACGGCCTGATATCCGTGGACTCCGCACACCTCACCGTGAGCCCGCGCGGTCGTTACCTGTTGCGCAATATCGCGATGTGCTTCGATGCGCATCTGCAACGACAAGCCGGCGCCGCCGTGCGTTACTCGCGCACCCTCTGACGCACGCGCCCGAAAACCGCGCCCGCAAAACCTCGCAACTGCGGCGGCAAGCTCGAAACCAGGGCTTGCCCGAAGCTGGCTTGCTCCCACGCCGAGCCGAAAGCCGCATCGAAACGAACGCGAATGCCGCTGTGGCCGTCATCCCGCTATCATGCCGCCTTCGCCCTTTCGCTTCGCGCCATGCCCCGCCTGTATCTGCAACGCTATTTGATCGCCGGCCTGCTCACGTTCGTCCCGCTGTGGCTGACTTGGACCGTTTTTGCCTTCATCGTCAGCCTGCTCTCGCACGTCGGCGCGCCGATCGTTTCCGCCACATTCGCCTTGATCAGCGCGATCTTCCCGGCCGCCGCGGAATGGCTCGGTCAGGAATGGTTTCGCTCCATCGTCGCTCTGCTTGGCACGATTGTGGCGCTCTATCTGCTTGGATTCGCCGCCAGCCGCGTGCTGGGTCAACGTCTGCTTGGCGCGTTCGAGCGACTGATCGAGCGCATTCCACTGGTGCAGACCATCTACGGCGGCACCAAAAAATTGATGACGATGATGCGCAACAAACCCGGCGGTACGCAGCGCGTCGTGTTCATCGGCTTTCCTTCGCCGGCGTTGAAAACGATCGGCTTCGTCACGCGCACCTTCGTCGACGGAGCGGGACGCGAAATGGCGGCCGTCTACGTGCCGACGACACCGAACCCCACCGGCGGCTATCTCGAAGTGGCGCCGGTCGATGACTTGATCGCAACCGACTGGAGCGTCGATCAAGCCATGGCGTTCATTCTTTCCGGCGGCGCCGCCGGGCCCGATAAACTTCCCGACATTTCCAGCATGCGTGCGCAGCCGTGAACAACGGCATTCATTCGGCCATTCCGCCATCGCCAATGACGCGCAGGCCGATTCTCTCCGCATGACTTTTCGCACTACCGTCTTCATCCGCATCACCCCAATATCAGTCGTTCACCCCAGTCAGGATCGTTCATCATGTCGTTCTGTTCGCGAACCTCTCTCGCTCTCGGCGTCGCACTCGCCATCGCCAGCACAACGTATGCCGCCTCGCCGGCACACAGCGGCCTCGACCCGACATCGTTCGATACCCACTATCGCCCCTGCGATGACTTCTACCATTATGTCAACGCAAATTGGATCGCTGCCAATCCGATTCCGGGCGATCGCACGCGCTGGGGCACGTTCGACGAGTTGCGCGAAGCCAGCCTCAACGCACAGCGCGCATTGATCCAATCGCCAGTCGTCGCCCAAGCCGCCAAGGGCACGATCGAGCAGAAACTCGGCGACTTCTATGCAAGCGGAATGGACGAAGCGGCGATCGAAAAAGCCGGAATCTCTCCTCTCGAACACGAACTGACCGATATTTCCGCGATCAAGACCGTCGCCGATCTCGCAAAATACCTGGGCTCGGCGCATGCACGTGGAATCGATGGTTTCTTCGGCTTCGGCGCCGCCCCGGATTTCAAGAATTCGAGCATGATGATCGCCTATGCCAACGAGGGTGGCCTTGGCCTGCCGGAACGCGCGTACTATCTCGAAGACAAACCGGATTACGTGAAAATCCGCAGCGACTACGTTGCCCACATCGAAAACACGCTCGCTCTCGCCGGGGTAAACCCCGCGGAAGCCAAACGCGATGCACAATGGATCCTGGCCCTGGAAACACGCGACGCCAAAGCTTCTCTGTCGCCGATCGAAGCACGGGATCCAGCCAATCAGTACCACTACGTCAGCGTCGCCGATGCCGACAATGTCACCCCGCATTTTTCATGGGCTGTGTTTTTCGCCGCCCAGGGATTGACGGACATTCAAGGCTTCTCGCTCTCGCAACCGGCCTGGTTCATCGAGTTCGACAAAATGCTGACCGAAGTGCCCATCGAGCACTGGAAAGCCTATCTGCGCTATCACGCCATCGACGACGCATCACCCTATCTCGCGCACGCCTTCGTCGAAGAGCATTTCGATTTCAGTGCGCACAAGTTGCGAGGACAGAAGGAAATGGAGCCGCGCTGGAAGCGCGTGCTCGCTGCGGTAAACGGCCATATGGGGCAGGCGATGGGCCAGCTTTACGTGAAGGATCACTTCCCGCCCGAAGCGAAAAAAAGCGCCGATGACCTCGTCGCCAACTTGCGCATCGCCTTGCAGGCGCGGATCGAGAAACTCGACTGGATGAGTGCCACGACGCGTGCCAAGGCACTGGAAAAACTGGCGACGTTCAAGCCGAAGATCGGCTATCCGGACAAATGGCGCGACTGGAGCGGTCTATCGATCGCGCGTGCCGGTTATCTCGACAACGCGCGCGCGGCCAACAAGTTCAACCACGACTGGCGCATGGCCCGCATCGGCAAGTCGGTGGATAAAACCGAATGGGGCATGACGCCACAGACGGTGAATGCTTCGTACTCGCCGCTGAAGAACGAGATCACCTTCCCCGCTGCGATCCTGCAGCCGCCCTACTTCGACGCCAAAGCCGACGACGCGCTCAACTACGGCGGCATCGGTGCCGTGATCGGGCATGAAATCACCCACGGTTTCGACGACAAGGGCAGTCAGTTCGATGCACAAGGCAACAACCGCAACTGGTGGACCGATGAAGATCGCAAACAATTCACCGCGCGCGCAGACAAGCTCGTCGCCCAGTTCGATGGCTACGTAGCGCTGGAAGATCTGCACGTGAAAGGCAAGCTAACCCTCGGTGAAAATATCGCCGACCTCGGTGGTTTGAACATCGCCTACGATGCGATGCAAATGGCGCTGAAGAAAAATCCGACCGAAGCGAAGTCGAGAATCGACGGACTCACGCAAAACCAGCGTTTCTTCCTCAACTTTGCACAGTTGTGGCGCTCGAACGTGCTGCCTGCCTCGGCCAAGGTCAGCCTCAACACCGACCCGCACGCACCAGGCCGATTCCGCGCGATCGCCGCGCCATCGAACATGCCGGCCTTCGCGCAGACGTTCTCTTGCAAGGCGGGCGATGCCATGGTGCGCGATGGCGATACGCAAGTGCGTATCTGGTAGTGCAGCGCTCCTGTCGGCCTGACCCGCGCGGCACGGCAACGCAAGCGACGAGAAGCGCCTTCCGCCATCGTCAGGCCACAAAAAAGGGCGCGGATTCCGCGCCCTTTTCATTGCCATTGATGAAATCGAATTACTTGACCGAGAACGTGATCGACGAAATCGGCTTGCCGTCGGAGACGACTTCGAGCGTGTAATTGCCAATCGGCCAACCCGATGCCTTGGTCAATTTATCGTCGATGACACCCGTGCTCGGTTCGGCAATCGTTTTGGCGTTGTCGGCGACGGTCTGACCATCCTGATATTTCCAACGCATGCTGATCGCCGCGTTCGGCACGGTCGTCGTCACGCCCACCGCCGCGTAGAACGTGTCCTTGGTGCCGAAAACACCGACCGGCGTGGCGATCTTGCCGTCGGCCGTCACGGCATTGCCGAGCATGACCGAATCGACGCGCACGGGCACCGCCGGAGGCATTGGTACAGTCGCCTCGGTCGATGAGGATGGCGCTGCTGCGGCGGGGGCCGGAGTTGCAGCAGGCGCCGGTGCCGAAGCAGGTGCCGGCGGCGCAGCCGGTTTGCTGCAAGCGGCCAGCGCCACGACGCCGGCCAGTGCGAGCGTCAACGAAATACGGTTGCTGAGTTTGTTCATGTCTATCCTTTTTATCGATGAGATCACGTTTGCGGCGCAGGTTGCGCTCAAACCGTCGCCTTGCCCGAAGCGGGAGCGGCGGGAATCGTAAGTACCTGCCCTGGATGAATGATGTCTGGATTCTTGATCTTGTCGGTGTTGGCGTCGAATATTTTCTTCCACTGATTTGCGTCGCCGTAGAAGTGCTTGGCGATTTTCGACAAGCTGTCGCCACCGACGACCGTGTAGGTCTGACTGACTGGATTCGCGCTTGCCGTTGAGGCGGTGACAGGGTTCGGCGTCAGATGCGCGGTCACTTCACTTTTGACGTCGGAAAAATCGGCTTTGGGATCGCTGCTCATTTTCGGTGCTTCCTCCATTCGATTGACGATGCGGCAAGGGCCTCGCAACCCGTAGCGTGTCCGCCTTGCGCAATTTATTTTGCCATCATTCGCGCGATGAAACGTGAAGTTTTCGCATCCGCGCTCGACGTTCCCTGACGGAACGCCCATGCGCCTCATTCCTCACGACGACTTCGCGCTTGGGCAAGCCAGTAGCGAAGCAGGACAAATCCTGCCGCAGCACCACCGAGGTGGGCGAAGTGCGCGACGCCTTCCTGCGTCCCGGTCACGCCGAGCACCAATTCGATGGCCATATAGCCGATCACGGCGATCGGCGCCGGAATCGGCACCGGGAAAAATAACATGACGATACGCGCACGCGGGTAGATCATGGCGTAGGCAAGCAGCAAGCCGAATACACCGCCGGAAGCACCGAGCGTGGGGTAAAAATCGCCTGGTTTGAACCAATGGATCGTAGCGAGTTGAGCGAATGCGGCGCCGATGACGCAGACTGTGTAGAAAACAATCTGACGGCGCGGACCGAGCGCTTGTTCCACCGGCCCACCAAACATCCATAACGCGAGCATATTGAAAGCGATGTGGGCAAAGCCGCCGTGCAGGAAGGCATAGCTGACGGGTTGCCACGGCTCGAAGGCGACGCGCAGCACGCCACCGCCGCTCATGTCGAACAGACGCGAACCGTCGATCGGCCACAAAGCGAAGTACGCGATCAGCCAGTCGCCAGCGACTTGCTGCAAAAGAAACATCGCGACATTGGCAATCAGCAAGGCGCGCGTGACCGCAGGAATGGTCTGCATCGGCATTCGTCGTATCCCTTGTTTGCTTCAAAAGCGCCAGATTTCGGCATCGACATCACGTTGCCAGCCGAATTGCGCAAGATCGACGCGACCCGCCTTGACCACGACCCCCTCGCCGATCAGTCGCGCGCGTTGTTCGCGAAACGCGCGACTGCCTGGGGCAAACGCGAAGCGGCCATCGGCGCGCAGCACGCGATGCCACGGCAGTTCGACCTCGGCCTCACCGAGCACGCGCCCGACCCAACGTGCATGCCGCGGCAAACCCGCACGGGCGGCAATCTCGCTGTAGCTTGCGACACGCCCCGATGGAATCGCACAGATCGCGCGCACGATCGCCGCATGCTCTGGCTTTACGCTCAGGCAGCCGGCTTTTTTCGTAGTCGATCGCGTTTTGACCATAGGCTCCACTTCGCCGCTGCCGCACGTTAGCATAGGCACTGAATCAGCGGAGAAAATTCGATGCACTCGTTTGAAGAAATTCGCGCGCATATCGCAAGCTACCATTCGCTGCGCATCAACGACCCTTACCTGATCTGTTTCGATCTTGCCCTCGAACATGGCAAGCGGCATCAGGGTTTGTATCTGGCCGAGCTCAACGACGAAACCGGGCGTGCCTATTTGCGCATCTCGACGCCCATCGGGCCACTGACCGGGCTGGACGCAAAACACTGCTTGCGCTTCAACTGGGAGCAACGCGTAGGGTTTCTCGCGGTCAGCGACCTCGATGGATCGCCCTATTTGCACTTGTGCGAAAACCGCCCTTATGAATTGCTCGACGCAAAAGAAATCGAGGGTCTGATTCGCGAACTGGGCCCGCTCGGCGACCGACTCGAACAAGCATTGTCGTTGGGTGGCGATACGCTCTGATCGCTCGTCATCGAAGAACCGAGGCGGCATCAATCAAGCGCTGCCGAGTGCACCGGAAATGCCCGCTCTTGCATCAGATCGCGAAGAACGCGCGCGCATTGTCGGCGCAGATGCGTTGTTTGTCGGCCGCGGTCAGCGCCGCGTGGCCGTGCACGCCCGCACCGATATCCTGCTCGCCGAGCGGAAACGGTGCGTCGGAACCGAGCATCACGCGATCCGCACCCATCACATCGACCAGCAGTCGCAGTGCGCGCGGATCGAACACGGCCGAGTCGACGTGGAAGCGCGTGACATAGCTCGATGGCAGATGCGGGCAATCCTCGCGCACGATGTCGCGATGTCGCCAGGCGTTGTCGGCACGACCGAGCAAAAAGGCGAAGCCTCCGCCGCCATGGGCAAAGCACAGACGCAGGGTCGCAGGCAATCGCTCGAACGCCCCCGACAGGATCAGCGAAAGAATGCCGAGCTGCGTTTCCGCCGGCATCGCTACCAGCCACGGCAACATCCACTTCTTCATGCGTCCGTCGCGCATCATGTCCCACGGATGCACGAGCACGGGGATGTTTTCGTGGGCGCAATGCGCGAGAAATGCAACGAGATCGTCGTGATCGAGATCGCGCTCGGCGACATGGTTGCCGATCTGCACGCCGACGTGGCCGCAGACTTTGGCGCGGCTCGCTTCGCGACAAGCGGCGTCGCGGTCCTGCAGCGGTACTTGCGCGAGTACCTTGAGCCGCTGGGGCGCGGCCTGGGTCATTTCGATGGCGCGATCGTTCATGCGTTGCGTCCACGGCAAGGCGCGCTCGATCGGCTGCTCGTAGCCGAACATCACCGGCGTTGCGCACATCACCTGCACGTCCACGCCCTTCTCGTCGAGATAATCGATGCGCCGTGCGGCATCCCACAGCACATCATCGACCGGGCGAAACGGCTTGTCGCCGACCATGATCTGCCCGCTGCGCCCCTCGACATGCAGCCACGGCGCGCGCTGCGGGCACAGCTTGGCCGCTTCGTGCTGCGCGATGCGCGGGAAAAAATGCGAGTGGATGTCGATCTTCATCGTTGCCCTCGCGCTTGCGGCGCATAGGCCACGGCCTTGATCTCGATGCGCAGATGCGGATGCGGCAACTGATGCACCGCGACCGTAGTGCGCGCGGGCCCGGTTTCGTCGAAGTATTGCGCGTACACCGCGTTGTAGCCGCCGAAGTCGTTCATGTCGACGAGGAACGTCGAAATTTCCACGATGTCGGCGAGCGTCGCCTTCTCGCAGGCAAGGATATCGCGGATGTTTTCGATCACCACGCGCGTCTGCTCGCGGATATCCAGCGTCGTCGTGCCCATGGTGTCGGCACTGGCGCCGGCGATCGAGTTGTCGGGCCGGCGCGAACTCGTACCCGAGACGAACAGGAAATCGCCGGCGCGCTTGACGTGCGGGAAGCGCCCGCGCGGCGTGGCCTTGCCGGGTACCACGGTGGCACGTTGATCGTTCATTGGCAGCTCACGGGTTGATGCACACGGTCGTCAGTTCGGAATAGAAGTCGAGCGAATGGCGGCCGCCTTCGCGGCCCAGGCCCGACAGCCCCACGCCGCCGAACGGCGTGCGCAGGTCGCGCAGAAACCAGGTGTTGACCCAGACCATGCCGACGCGCAACCGACGCGACAGCGTGTGCGCGCGCTTGAGATCGCGCGTCCACAGCGCCGCGCACAGGCCGTAGTCGGAATCGTTGACGCGGCGAACGACTTCGTCGTCGGCATCGAACGGCGAGACATGGCAGACCGGGCCGAAGACTTCCTCGCGCACGCAACGCGCATCGTCGCCAAGCCCCGTCCAGATCGTCGGTTGGACATAGGCGCCGCCATCGCGCGCATCGCCGAAAGCGGGCACGCCCCCACCGCAGACGAGCGTCGCGCCCTCGTCACGCGCGAGCGCGAAGTAGCCGAGCACTTTGTCGCGATGCGCGCGGGAAATCAGCGGCCCCATGTCGACGCCATCCTCGTCCGGGTAGCCGATCTTGAGTTTCTCCGCCCCCGCTTTCAATGCCGCAACGAAACGCTCGAAGATCGGCCGCTCGACATAAACGCGCTCCGAGCACAAACAAACCTGGCCCGAGTTGGTGAAACTCGACCGCAGCACACCGGCGACGGCTTGGTCGAAATCCGCATCGGCAAACACCACCGCTGCATTCTTTCCGCCCAGCTCGAACGATACCTCGCGCACGCCCTCGGCTGCGGCCCGCATGATCGTAGCGCCAGTGCGCGATTCGCCGGTAAACGTGATGGCATCGACAGCGGCATGACGGGTGAGAAATTCGCCAGCGGAATCGGGGCCGAAGCCGTGCACGAGATTGAAAGCGCCCGCGGGCAGTCCGGCTTCGTCGATCACCTCGGCAAGCAGACTCGCGCTCGACGGCGTTTCCTCGGATGGCTTGGCGATGATGGAATTACCGCAGGCCAGCGCCGGCGCCACCTTCCAGGTCAGCAGCAGCAACGGCAGATTCCACGGTGAAACGATCGCCACGACGCCGTGCGGCTTGCGCACGACGTAACTGAACACGTCATTGCCATCGGCCGCGCGCATCTCGTAGAACTCGCCGCCGGCCTGGCGAATGAGTTCGGCAAAGGTGCGGAAATTCTGCACGCCGCGCGCGACATCGAGCGTACGCGCTTGTTTCACCGAGCGCCCGGTATCGGCGACTTCCGCGGCGACGAATTCCTCGAAGCGGCGTTCGATGCCGCTGGCGATGCGCAGCAAAAATTCCGCACGTTCGTTCGCACTCGTACGGCCCCATGCGCCGACCTGCGCCGCCCGCGCCGCCGCGACGGCCCGGTTCACCGTGCCACGATCAGCCTCGCAGACGTGGCCAAGAACGCGCCCATCGACCGGTGAGATATTCGCAAACGTTTTCTCGCTGGCGACGAATTCGCCGCCGATGTAGTGACGCAGCAAAGGAGCTGGATGTGGCACAACGGTTTCCGTGCTACGGATCGTGCCGCAAGTCTAGACGTGCTTGCGGCCTGCGCATAGTAAAAATGACCGGCTCGACCGCAGCAAGCAAGACGCGTCGACGCGCAACGCCGAGCGCGATCGATTTTTCCCGGCATCTTCGGTGCGCGCCCAGCGCCGAATGGCCCGCCAATATGCAGCGTTTCAATCTTTCCCGCGTTTCGCCAGCGCGACCGCACGTGCGGCACGTACGGCATCGAGTTTTTCGCGAATTTTTGCCTCAAGGCCGCGCTCGCCAGGCCGGTAGAACGTACGACCGACGAGCGCATCGGGCAGGCATTGTTGATCGAACGCGATGCCACCCTCGACGTCGGGGTCGTACTGGTAGCCCTTGCCGTAGCCGAGCCCCTTCATCAGCTTGGTCGGCGCGTTGCGCAGAGGCATCGGCACCTCGAGCGTGCCGGTTTCGCCGATCAGCCGTTTCACTTCGCCGAACGCGGCGTAGGCGGCGTTGCTCTTGGCCGCGATCGCGAGATAGATCGCGACCTCGGCCAATGCGAGTTCGCCTTCCGGAGAGCCGAGCCGCTCGAACGTGTCCCAGGCTTCGAGCGCGAATGCGAGCGCCCTCGGGTCTGCGAGGCCGATATCCTCGATCGCCATGCGCGTGAGCCGGCGCGCGAGATAGGCCGGGTCGACGCCGCCATCGAGCATGCGCACGCACCAGTACAGCGCCGCATCGGCGTCGCTCGACCGCACCGATTTGTGCAGGGCCGAAATCTGGTCGTAGAACTGCTCGCCGCCCTTGTCGAAGCGGCGCGTACGGTCGGCGAGCACCTGCGCCAGCGTCGCTTCGTCGATGGTGCCGTCGTGTGCCACATCGGCGGCGATTTCGAGCAGGGTCAGCGCACGGCGCACGTCGCCGTCGGCAGCTTGCGCGATCAGCATCAGTGCGGCATCGTCGACCTGCAATTTCAAATGGCCGAGGCCGCGTTCGTCATCGCGCAGCGCGCGTTGCAACGCCTCGACGATGGCCGCCGCCGACACCGCGTCCAGCACATGCACGCGACAGCGCGAGAGCAAGGCCGAATTCAACTCGAACGAGGGGTTTTCCGTGGTCGCGCCGACGAACAGGATCACGCCTTTTTCGATATGCGGCAGGAACGCATCCTGCTGCGCCTTGTTGAAGCGATGCACTTCGTCGACGAACAGCACGCTGCGCTCGCCCTGCGCGAACGCGGCTTCCGCCTCGGCCAGCGCCGCACGCACATCGGCGAGGCCGGACAGCACCGCCGAAATCGCCTTGAAGCGCGCGTTGGCATATTTCGCGAGCAACAGGGCCAGCGTCGTCTTGCCGCAGCCCGGCGGCCCCCACAGCACCATCGAATGCACGTGACCCGCCTCGATCGCCCGGCGCAGTGCCGTGCCCGGACCGAGCAGGCGCGCCTGGCCGACGATTTCGTCCAGCGAGCGCGGACGCATGCGTTCGGCCAGCGGCTTCAAGGCATCCGATTCGCCAAACAGCCCCGAGTTCTCCACCCGCACCGTCGAAGCGGGCGCGCGCTTTTTCGCCGTCATTGAATAAACGAGTACCCGATTGCCTACCAGCATCGCATCATACGCGCCGCCGTGCGGCTTGCACGCGATGTCGATACAGCGCGTAAGCCGCGCCGACAATGCCGGTCAACGCAGCCGGCACGAACAACGTGCGTTCCTGCCAATGCGCAAACAGTACGGCGCTGGCCACACCACCGCCGAAAAAGGCAGCAAACAGCACCGCATACAACCGCACGCGCCGCCCATCGACGGGGATTCCGCGTAGCCGCTGCCCCAGAAACGTACCGAGATCGGTCACGATGCCCGACATGTGGCTGGTGCGCACCACCGCGCCGCTGAATGTGCCAGCCATGGCATTCTGCAATCCGCAGGCAGCCGACGCCAACCACAAGCC
>JAFEFR010000395.1 GCA_018240485.1 Pseudomonadota bacterium | reverse complement strand
AAGTGGCCGGACGCATGTTGCTCAAGCGCGGGCAAGGCAAGGTCAGCTTCGTGCAGATTCAGGACATGACCGGTCGCATTCAATTGTTCGTGCAGGCGAATGCGCTCGGCGATACCTACGAAGCGTTCAAGGCCTGGGACATCGGCGACATCGTCGGTGCCGAAGGCGCCCTGATGCGCACCAAGACCGGCGAGCTGAGTGTAAAAGTGGACAAATTGCGTCTGCTGACCAAATCGCTGCGTCCGCTGCCGGACAAGTGGCACGGCATGGCCGACATCGAGCAGCGTTATCGCCAACGCTATGTCGATTTGATCGTCACGCCCGAGTCGCGGCGCGTGTTCGAGTTGCGCTCGCGCGTGGTGCGGCATATCCGCAACCTGCTCGATTCCAAGCGCTTCCTCGAAGTGGAAACGCCGATGATGCATGTGATCCCGGGTGGTGCGACGGCGCGGCCATTCGTCACCCATCACAATGCGCTCGATCTGGATTTGTACCTGCGTGTGGCGCCGGAGTTGTACTTGAAGCGCCTGACCGTCGGCGGCTTTGATCGCGTCTACGAAATCAATCGCAACTTCCGCAACGAAGGCGTGTCGACGCGGCACAACCCCGAATTCACCATGCTCGAGTTGTATCAGGCGTATGCCACCTACAACGAAATCATGGACATTACCGAGGAGATGATCCGCACGGCCGCGCGGGATGTGGTCGGCACCACGGCATTGACTTGGGAAGGCCGCGAGATCGACGTTGGCCCGGCGTTCCGGCGCTGGAAAATGGAAGATGCCGTGCTCGAACACAACCCGCAGATCGCGCGCGCGGATCTGCGCGACCGCACGAAGATCGCCGCGCACGCCACTGCGCTCGGTATCCACCTCAAACCCGGCTACGGTTGGGGCAAGATCGTGCTGGAGATCTTCGAGAAGACGGTCGAACCGACCTTGATCCAACCGACGTTCATCACGGCCCATCCGACCGAAGTCTCGCCGCTCGCACGTGCGAACGATCACGATGCAGAGATCACCGATCGCTTCGAACTGTTCGTCGGCGGCAAGGAAATCGCCAACGGATTTTCGGAATTGAACGATCCCGAGGACCAGGCCGCGCGCTTCAAGGCGCAAGTCGAGGCCAAGGAGTCGGGCGATGACGAAGCGATGCACTTCGACGCCGATTACATTCGCGCGCTCGAAGTCGGCCTGCCGCCGACTGGCGGCCTTGGCGTCGGCATCGATCGTCTGGTCATGTTGCTGGCCGACGTGCCGTCGATCCGCGACGTATTGCTGTTTCCGTACATGCGACCGGAGGCATGATGCGAACCCATCTGGTGGTGCTCGACGACGTGCGGGCGAAGCGTACCCTTGTGTACGAAAATCCGGTGGAGATCATCGCCGCGCAACATTGGCAGGATATCGAGCCCACGTTGCAGGCCATGCAGGCCGCGCGGGCGGCAGGAAGGCATCTCGCCGGCTATTTTTCCTACGAACTAGGTTACGGCCTCGAAGCGAGGCTGGCAGCGCGGCAGCGGAAGCGGGCATCCGTACCGCTCTTGTGGTTCGGCGTATTTGAGAGTGCGCCGCGCGTACTCGAAGGCGACGAAATCGATGCGCTGCTGGGCTCGACGCGCGCCTATGCCGGCGTCGCGCGATTCGAGTGGAATGAGGCCGACTATCGCCTGCGTTGCGACGCGGTTCTCGATTACATCGCACGCGGCGACATTTTTCAGGCCAATCTGAGTTTCCGCGCTGGCTTTCCCGTCGTCGGTTCCGCGCGCGCACTGTATCGAGATCTGCGGCGCAAGATCGACGTACCCCATGCCGCCTACATCGACGATGGTGAACGCGACATTCTCAGTTTTTCCCCGGAACTGTTTTTCGCCTTGCGTGCCGATGGAAGCATCCTTGCGCAGCCGATGAAGGGCACCGCCGCGCGTGGCAGCGATGTGGAGCACGACGCGCATCTGCGCCGGGCGCTGCAAGACAGCATCAAGAATCGTGCGGAAAATCTGATGATCGTCGATCTCATGCGCAACGATCTGGGTCGCATCGCGCAGATCGGCAGTGTCGATGTCGCGCGTATGTTCGACGTCGATACGTATTCGACGCTGCACCAGATGACTTCGACCGTGACGGCACACTTGCGCGACGATACATCGATCGATGACGTCGTGCGTGGGCTGTTTCCGGCGGGCTCGATCACGGGTGCGCCGAAGGTTCGCGCCATGGAAATCATCGCCGATCTCGAAGCCTCGCCACGCGGCGTTTACTGCGGTGCGATCGGTCATTTTTGCCCAGATGGGTCGGCCCGATTCAACGTGGCGATACGCACCCTCACCATTTGCGATGGCCGTGGCGAGTTGGGGTGCGGTGGCGCGGTGGTGAGCGACTCGGATGTGGCCGACGAATACGCCGAATGTCTGCTCAAGGCGCGCTATTTCACGGCGCTGCGGCGGCCATTGCGGCTGATCGAAACCTTGCGGTGCGAGGCCGGGGTCTTGATTCGCTGGGATCTGCATCGTGCGCGCCTGCTTCG
>JAFEFR010000394.1 GCA_018240485.1 Pseudomonadota bacterium | reverse complement strand
ATCTCGTGTTCGGCACGCTGCACACATCGAGTGCGGCAAAGACGGTCGACCGTATCATCGACGTGTTCCCCGCGGGCGAGAAGCCGATGGTGCGCTCGATGCTGTCCGAGTCGCTGCGCGCGGTAATTTCGCAGTCGCTGCTGAAAAAGACCGGCGGCGGGCGCATCGCCGCGCATGAAATCATGGTCGGCATTCCGGCGATCCGAAATCTCATTCGCGAGGACAAGGTGGCGCAGATGTACTCGTCGATCCAGACCGGCAGTTCGTTCGGCATGCAGACCCTCGATCAATGCCTGCTCGATCTGGTCAAGCGCGGTCAGGTGTCGCGCCAGGAGGCGGCGACGTACGCCAAGAACAAGGACCAATTCCGCTGAGGTTCGGCGTGGCGTTCGTCGCCGCGCACACACCCTCGCTCATCGCAATGCATTGTCCGTCCCCACGGGATATCCGCCATGACTCCAGCCGATTTCAACTCCTATCTCAAGTTGATGGTGCACAAGAAGGCGTCGGACTTGTTCATCACGGCGGGCCTGCCGCCTTCGATCAAGATCGCCGGACGCATCGGCCCGATCGTCAAGGAGCCGCTGAGCGCGCAGCAGGCGCGCGACCTGGTGCTCAGCGTGATGACGCCCGCGCAGCGCGAGGAATTCGAGAAGACGCACGAATGCCAGTTCGCCATTTCCCTCACCGGCGTCGGCCGTTTCCGCGTGAGCTGCTTCTACCAGCGCAGCAACGTCGGCATGGTGTTGCGCCGGATCGAAGGCAAGATTCCGAGCACCGAAGAACTCAACCTGCCGCCGATCATCAAGCAGTTGGCGATGACCAAGCGCGGCATCATCATTTTCGTCGGCGCGACCGGCACGGGTAAATCGACGTCGCTCGCGGCCATGATCGGCCACCGCAACCAGAACTCGACCGGCCACATCATCACGATCGAAGACCCGATCGAGTACGTACACAATCACGGCGGCTGCATCGTCACCCAGCGCGAGCTCGGCATCGATACCGACTCGTGGGAAAACGCGCTGAAAAACACGCTGCGCCAGGCGCCCGACGTCATCATGATCGGCGAAGTGCGCACGCGCGAGACGATGGAGCACGCCATCGCCTTCGCCGAAACCGGTCATCTGTGCCTGTGTACGCTGCACGCGAACAATGCCAATCAGGCGATGGATCGCATCATCAATTTCTTCCCCGACGATCGGCGCAACCAGTTGTTCATGGATCTCTCGCTCAATCTCAAGGGCGTGGTCGCGCAGCAGCTCATTCCCACGCCCGACGGCAAAGGGCGCCGGGTCGCGATCGAGATCATGCTCGGTACGCCGCTGATTTCTGACTACATCCGCAAGGGCGAAGTGCACAAGCTCAAGGACGTGATGAAGGATTCAACCAACCTCGGCATGTGTACCTTCGATCAGAGTCTGGTCGCCCTGTTTCACGCAGGCGAGATTTCCTACGAAGACGCCTTGCGTTATGCCGACTCGGCCAATGAGGTGCGATTGAAGATCAAGCTCGCCCAGGGCGGCGATGCGAACACGCTCGCACAGGGCCTTGGCGATGTCGAGCTGGTCGAAGACGAAGCCAAGCATGGCGGATTTTCGTTCCGCGTGTAAAACTTTTCGCCGCCGCGATCAGCCAATGTTGCGGCGCCGGCGCAGCCAGAACGAACGCGATAGCGCCCCCACGCCGAGCACGGCGAGGAAGCAGCCGTAAGCGAGCAGGGTGGCAAGCACCTGCTTCCACAGGTTGCCGCCGACACCGCTTGCGCTGCGAAATCCCCAGCGCATTGCGCTGATGCTCGCGATCACGGCGAGCGCGAGCACGGCCAGATCGGCGAGCCGGCGCATGTTGTCGCGCGGCGCCCTCGGGTACAGCCAATACAGCGCGCCGACAAGACAGAACGCCGGCAGAAACAGGATGAATGCCAGATCGATCTGGATGTGGCCGGGCATGCGGGGTTCCTCGGATTCGGGTTCAGTCGAGCACGATGCCGTGCATGGCTTGGATATCCGTTGCGGTCAACGAGGAGTGCTGGCCGCCGAAATTTTCACGCACGAAATTGGTGACGGCGGCGATGTCCGCGGCGCTGAGTCGCTGGACGAAGGGCGGCATGGAGTACGGCAGCGGATTGCGTGCCGTCGTTGGCGCAAAACCGCCGTACAGAATCATGCGCACGGCATCGATCGGATCCGGCACGCGCGTGGCGACGGCATCGCGCAAGCGCGGATAGCGTCCGGGTTCGCCCTCGCCATCCTTGCCGTGACAGTCGGCGCAGGCGCGTCGATAGATGTCGGCGCCGTTGCCGGCGACGCTCGGACGCGCAGGTTCAGGCAGCAGGACGAAACCCGAATCATGTTGCGGATGTGCCGGCACGCTCTTGAGATAGCGCGCCATCGCCAGCGCATCCTCATCGTTCAGATATTGCAGACTGCGATACACGACTTCCGCCATCGGCCCGTAGGCGGTGCCGGAATCCGCGACGCCCGCGCGCAAATAGTCCGCGAGCTGGTCGATCGAATAGTGCTGCAACTGTTTCGCATCGAGCGGCGGCGCATACCAGCCGCTGCCGGGAATCCGCCCTCCGGCGAGATAGCCATCGACGGCGAGCGCGCCGCTGGCTTCGCGCGCGCTGTGGCACATCGCGCAGTGGCCAAGGCCATCGACGAGATAGCGGCCGCGATCGTCCATGGTTGCGGCGGGCGCGGCGGGCCGATAGTGCAGCATGCGCCAGAGCACCAGCGCGCCGCGCCAGCTGGCTGGAAAGGTGAGCCGATTGTCGGGCGGCACATGGGCGCTTGCCGGCACGCTGCGCAGGTACGCGAAAATCGCATCGATATCCGCGTCGCTCAGCGTCGCGAAGTGTTCGTACGGAAACACCGGATAAAGCGGTCCGCGACGGCTGACGCCGTGGCGCATCGCATGCGCGAATTCGTCGCGCGACCAGGCGCCGATGCCGTGCTCGCGATCGGCGGTCAGGTTCGAGGAATAAATGCTGCCGTAGTCGGTGGCGAAACGACGGCCGCCAGCGTAGGCGCTGCCGCCCGGTGCCGTGTGGCATGCCTCGCAATCGCCGATGCGGGCGAGATATTCGCCGCGCGCAAGGGTGGCCGCATCGTGCGCGATGGGACGGCCGCTATCTTGGGGCAGGCGATAGGGCGCGAATCCGCCCTGACGTGCGAACAGGAAAAGCCCGATCGCCATCAGCAGGAGCGCGAACGGCACGGCCACCAGACCGATGAGACGCAGCCACTTCATTTCGCCTCCTGCGCATGCGGCAGCGATCCACAGGTGCGCGGCGGCACGAAACTGCCAGCCGGCGCCGGACGCAGCCCGTCGATGTTTGATTGCTGCGAGAGGTACGCCGCGACGGCACGGATATCTTCGGCGGGAATCCGTTCGGCGATATCGCGCATGCAGTCGGGCGGTGCGCCGTGGCGAATGCCTTCGCGCCACGCACCGAACTGGGCGATGACATAGTCGATCGGCAGGCCGAGCAAAGCGGGAATGCCCGGTTCCAGGCCGGCGAGATTCGCGCCATGACATGCATTGCATGCGAGCACGCCGCGTGTGGCGTCGCCGCGTTCGACGAGAGCCTGCGCTTTGCTGCGACGCTCGTCGGTCAACTGCGACGCGCCGGCGTCCGCGCTGCGCGTGCGCGGCGGCAGTGCGGCGTAGTAGTCGGCGATGCGATGCAAGAAAGCGTCGTCGGCGAAGCGCACGTACCAGGTCATCGACGTGCTGACGCGACGGCCCTCGCGAAAACCACGCAATTGCTCGAACAGATAGCCGGCCGGTTTGCCGGCGAGGTGCGGGGAATACTCCGCGCCTTGCACGCCTTCGCCGCGTTGGCCGTGACACGTCGCGCAGGCGGTGAGGCGCTCGCCAACGTCGAGCGTCGCCTCGGCATGTGCGAAGGGGGTGGTGGCGAGCAGGAGGGTCGACACGATGATGCGGGCCCGCATTGCCGCCGTCACGGTACAACGATGATTTTTTCCGGACACGAGCAGACGGTTCCTTTTGCTGATGACGGCATTTTATCCGTGCGCGGTTCAGGCGAGCACGACGCGTACGCCGGCAGCTTCGATCGCGGCCACGCATTCTTCGCTGGCGGCGGTGTCGGTGATGGCGAGATCGAGCGCGGAAATCGGCGCAATGACGGAAAGGCTGCGCTGGCCGAACTTGCTGGCATCGAATACGGCGACGGTCTTGCGTGCGGCGCGAATCATCAGCGCGTTGAGCGTGGCTTCTTGCGGGTCGGGGGTGGTCACGCCAATGGCCGGGTCGATGCCGTCGACGCCGAGAAACAGGCGGTCGGCTGACAACTGCGCCAGCATCTGTTCGGCGCCGGGGCCGACCAGCGAATGCGAACTGGCACGCAGCAGGCCGCCGAGCATCACGACGCGAATCGTGGGAATCGCTCCGAGCTCCAGCGCGATGTGCAAGCCGTTGGTGATGACGGTCAGCTCGCGCCAGCGGCGCTGGCGCAGGGCGCGCGCGATCTCGATCGTGGTCGAGCCGGAATCGAGGATGATCGTCTCGCCGTCCTCCACGCGTTTGGCAGCGGCCTGGCCGATGCGCCGCTTTTGCGCGTGGCTTCGCGCTTCCTTGATGCTCAGTGGCATGTCGAGCGCGTGCGTCGGCGCAGGCAGAGCGCCGCCGTGCGAGCGCACGATCGCCGCGTTGCGTGCGAGCGCTTCAAGGTCGCTGCGAATGGTGACCGGCGAGGTGGCGAAGCGGGCGGCGAGTTCTTCGACTGTGGCACGTCCGTGTTTTTCGACGTGCTCGATGATCAGGCGGCGGCGTTCTTCGAGGAGCAGGCGCGGTGCGGGCGGGGGGAGGGTCATGCGCTCAGGCCGAGCAAGCGCGCGGCGTTGTCGTGGTAGACCTTGCGCAGAATCGCATCGGGCAAGCCGATGCCGTAGATCGACCAGCGCCCTTGCGGGGGAATATCTGCCGGCGCGTAGTCGAAATACTCGTCCTCGGTTTCGAGAAAGCGATAGTAGATTTCGTACAAGGCGTCGCCGAACAATTGTTGGGGAACCTCATCGCCCCACGGCGCAGGGACGGCATCGGTGCCGAACAGGATACGATCCTGATGGCGCTCGAAAAATCGCCGGCTCGCACGCGGCTGGCGACCGAGTTCGCCGACGCGCGCGCTGATGTCGACGTGGACGTTGGGAAATCGATCCAGACAGGCCGAGATGGCATCCAGGTCTTCCGCTTGCGAGCCGACGTGCATCAGCACGAAGGTCGTGCGCGGATGTCGCGCGATCACGCGGTCGCGCGCGGCGATCAGTTCGTCGTAGCTCGGAAATCCCTCGCCGTGGAACGACCAGTCCGGATGATGGGCCAACTCTTCGTAGCGTTCGTTGTGCCGGTCCGTCGGCAGGAAAAATGCCGCGGGATCGGCGCTGTGGATGAAGATGGGCAGGCCGAGGTCGGCGCAGGTCGCCCACATCGAATCGAAGCGGGCGTCGTCGATGGTCAGGCGCGCGCCTTCATCGACGCGCTCGCGCAGATACAGGCCAAGCGTCTTCAGCAATTTGAGGCCGCAGGCGCCGGCGCGTTTGGCGTGGGCGAGCGCATCGGCCTGACGTTGCGGATAGTCGGATTCGGCGACGTATTCGAACGAGGGCTCGGTCATGGTCAGGAAACGCCCCGGCGCGACGCGATCGAAGCGCGCGATCGCGGCTTCCAATCCGCTGCCGATGCCGCCGGTCAAATTGACCATGGTGCGGATGCCGCGATGCTCCATCACGGGCAGCAAGTCATCGGGCGTGGCGAACCAGGTCATGTCTTCGCCGACGGATACGCCGTTGCGCGTGCGGCTCATCCACGACAGATGCGTATGCACGTCGATGACCGGAAAGCGCGGACGCTCGATGCGGGTGAGGCGCGCGCGCAACATGCTGCGTGGCTGAAAATCACTCAGACGCAGGCCGACTTTGTTCGCATCGCGGACCGTTTGCAGGGGATTCTTGTCGGCGGCGGCGCGCTCGATCATCGAGCGTGGCGGCGAGCAGCAAAAGCAGCGGGCGCGCACCGGCGAATCGATGCGTGGGCGATGCGGGGAGAGCGGCTTCGTGGCAGCCATCTCGAGATTCCTTTTGCAAAAGTTAAGGTCGATTGCGGTATTCCGATTGCGACGTGCCGATAGGCGTTGAGGCGACTTGGCGCGAGCGGCGAACGCTTTTCGGACAGGTATTACGAGTTCCCAAAGATGGCGCGGCTGAACCATTCTTGCTTGCTGTATCGGCGACACGGCCACCGAAACGCTCCCGCATCACGGCTTCGTGCGGGCAGCCGAATCCTCCGATACGTCGTGCAGCCGCCCGGCGATCGCCGAGTCTTCGCCCCTGCCGAACTCCCGCGCAAGGCTTGTGACGCCGAGCAGGTGATATGTATGGAAGATTGCCCTTCGACAGCGCAATCTTTACGCGCACGGCGACAGCTTGCGCCAGTTTTCGGCGGGCGATGCCGGCCACGCCGGCGCTGGTGATCGGACGCATGCACGCGCTGGCCGGTGGCCCAATCGCGCTGGATTGGAGTAACTCATGATCGCGCATAGGCGCAGTCGTTCCTTGCCATTGTCGCAGGCACGAATCAATGCTTGCGAACAGCGAAGATGGCGTGCCCGGCCAGCTTGAGCCAGGACGAATCTGCCGTGACGGCGCGTGCCTTTCTGTGCTTTGCGAGCGCAAGGCAACTGCGATCGCCGATGGAAAGTCCCAACTTCCTGGTGGATGTGCGCAATGCCGCAGCGAGTAGCGCTTGTGCCTCGTCGAAGGGCACGACGGTGAGCCCGAAACCCGACAACTCGCGCGCGATGTCCTTTTCCGGCACGCCGTGCTCGGCGAGCTTTGCGGCGACCTCCGACCAGTTTACGGCGCTGACTTCGCCGCCATACTGCGCGATGAGGTTCATCACCTCGTCCGCGCCGGGTTCGTTGAAGGCGACCGCCAGCAGGGCCGACGCATCGAAGACGTAACCGCTCATTCCCGCGCCGCTTCGGCGCGTCGTTCGGCCAGCAATTCAGACACGACGGAAGCCCTGAGCTTGCCATGCCTTGCCAGGCGCTGCTGCATCTTGCGCAGGGCCGTCATGCGGCCGGTGATGCGAACTTCGCCGTCGACGACCGACAGCGACAGGGTCTCGCCGGGCTTGAAGCCAAGCGAACGACGTACATCGGCGGGGATGAGAACGCGGCCTTCCCTGCTCAGGTTGGTGGTGTGCATGGATATGTCTTGAAACAAGAAAATGTCAGATTTGAGGATTCTGACATGCAATGGCCTGTTTGTACATCGCGCAGCGAAAACGAGATCAGGGAAAGCCCAGCCCTTGCATCCACGAATCCGTCGGAGTAGGGTGCGCGGCTTCGGAACGAGTGCCATGATCCTTCTTTACTCAGCCAACGCCACCGCCCAATCGAACCTGCGAGATTTCGCGGGTGCGGCGCTGCTGCGCGCGGGATGGACGTCGACCATATCCACATGCGGTCATCGACCGTACCCACGCCTCGCCACCCAGGCCTGACGATCCATCCGTCAGGCCGCGCCTGACGGATCCCCGTTCCAACTCCCTGCAACATCGTTGTTCGGCTCCGCCAGCGCATCTTGCGCCCCGCCTTTGTCACGGCTGTGGGCGCGTTTGCACCACAGGAGCCATCGACATGCCGATCCAGCAGGAAATCCACGAACACAGCCGGCCCATCAAGATCTGGGCGGACGAAATCGAACCGCAGGCGTTGCGCCAGTTGCGCAACATCGCCGACTTGGCGATCGTGCATCACCACGTCGCCGCGATGCCCGACGCGCACCTCGGCATCGGCGCGACGGTCGGTTCCGTGCTCGCCACGCGCGAGGCGATCATTCCGGCGGCGGTAGGCGTCGATATCGGCTGCGGCATGATTGCGGCGCGCCTGTCGTTGACCGCGAACGAGCTCGACGAGGCTTCTCTCAAGAAGGTGTTCGACCAGATCAACCGCGACGTGCCGGTCGGCCGCGGGCAGCATCGCGAAAGCGAGGCGCGTGTGCGGGCGGCGCAACCGTTCGAGCCGGGCCTGAAGCGCCTCACCGACAAGCATCCCGCCTTGCTCAAGGCCTTCGGCAAGTTCTCGAACTGGATCTTCCAGATCGGCACGCTCGGCAGCGGCAACCACTTCATCGAGGTTTGCCTCGACGAGGCGGCCCGCGTGTGGGTGATGCTGCACTCGGGCAGCCGTGGCATCGGCAACGCGATCGGCACGTATTTCATTTCGCTCGCGCGGCAGGACATGGAAGCCTTTCAGGCCAACCTGCCGGACAAGGACCTCGCGTACTTTCCGGAAGGCACGCCGCATTTCGCCGACTACGTCGAGGCGGTAGATTGGGCACAGCGCTACGCCGCGCGCAACCGCGAGGAGATGCTGACCCTCGTGCTCGCCGCATTGCGCCGCCACTTGCCGCCGTTCGAGGTGACGACGGAGGCGGTGAACTGCCACCACAATTACGTCGCGCGCGAGCACCACTTCGGCGCCGACGTGTGGGTGACGCGCAAGGGCGCGATCCGCGCGGGTGCGGGCGAACTCGGCATCGTGCCGGGCAGCATGGGCACGCGCAGCTACATCGTGCGCGGCCTGGGCAACCCGGAGAGTTTCGAGTCGAGCGCGCATGGCGCGGGCCGGCGCATGAGCCGCACTGAAGCGCGCAAGCGGTTCAATGCCGACGACATGGTTGCGCAGACGCAAGGTGTCGTCTGCCGCAAGGACAAGGACGTGGTCGACGAGATTCCCGGCGCCTACAAGGACATCGACACGGTGATGGCGAACCAGCGCGACCTCACCGAGGTGCTGCACACCTTGAAGCAGGTGGTGTGCGTGAAGGGTTGAGTTGTCGGTGGCCGAGAGAGTCATCTCGGCCCGCAAGGCCGCCAGTGTCGATCCTCTTGGCGGCGCCGGATCGGTTGAAAGGCGGGTCAGGCCGGGCCTCGCGCGGTCTCATAAGCCGCAGCGCAGCAGGTTCGATTCCTGCGCCCGCTTCCAGTTGCATCGAGATGCAGCTCAATGGATCAGAGCGCCGGTTTGCGAAGCCGGAGGTTGCAGGTTCGAGCTCTGCCATTCCGGCCAGTTTCATCGGGGCGTAGCTCAGTCTGGCAGAGCGCCTGCTTCGGGAGCAGAAGGTCGCGGGTTCGAATCCCGCCGCCCTGACCAGTTTGTAACGATCCGGCGTCGCAATCGCTGATACGCCGGCCCAGCAAAATGCGTTGCGATAGTCGTTGCAAGAGGGAATCGTCATGGCCGGTACGTTCTCTGAATACTTCGATGGCTACCTGTGGGTCGAGTTCAGTCATGGTGGCTTCGACACCATCAACATGCCGCTGACGTTACATGGTGACTCCATCGCGCAAACGCCCTGCGACGACGCCTTCAACAAAGGCGAGTCGGAAATCCTCACCAGGGAGGATGTCATCGTGCCGATGTATTTCACGTCAGTATGGGGCGGATTCAACGACTTGATGTGCTGGCTGGAGGCCATCGTCATCGGCGTGCGAGAGTGCGCCTTCAGTTGGGATCCCGAGGGACCGGACCTTGAATTGCACTGGGAGCGCCGAAGCCGCGACAACGGCTTCCTGACGACCACTTGGCTCGGCAAGGAAACGACGAAGCACCGGGTCCGAAGGCTCTGTCCTGCTGGGCAACTATCTCGGCAGGACGGCGATCGACAAGGAAGCCATCGCGGCTTGCCGGCCAGACGAGTGGCTCATCATCGAGGCTTGGGACGAAAGCCGATGCAATCGGTGCCGCAATGAGTGAACAGAGCACCTTCATCCCTGTCAGTGCTGCCGGTATATTGGAAGGCGCCGTTTCTGTGGCTGCAGCAATCCAAGAACAACAGCAGTGTCGGCGTTCTATTGGCCGTTGCCGATCGAATCCGACGGCTCCCGTCCGTGGGGGGGCAACGGCGCTGCCACTGGAAAGACACGCAGCCGTTGAGCCCGCGTTGCCCGCCGCACGATAGGGAACGCGACGAGAGTTCCACCCAGCCAGGCGAATAGGCAGTGTAGCTATCGCCGCAAGTTTGGCGTGAGTTGTTCCGTGGTCGGTCGAATAATGCCTCTTTGACGCGAATCGAAACTTTCATTTACTTTCGTTTAGTGTAAAATTGCAGAACGACAGGCCGCTTCCCAACGAATATCGCTCATGATCGCAGAGGTATCGCCCGTTTCGCTTTCCCGTGAAGTCTCGACGCTGCTCGCCTGCAGCGAGGCCGCACAACGGCATGCCGGTTATGCCGATACCTTGCGCGAAATCTTGCAGCAGCCGCAAACTTGGATGGATACGTCCGCCTTGCTGGCGGAGTCGGCGGCGGCGGTGCTCGCGCAGGCGTTGGCCACGCAGCCCGAGTACCTCGTTTTGACCGGCTCGGGCAGTTCGGTGCATGTGGGCGAATGTCTCGCCGCAGTGTTGCAGACGCAGCTACGCATCCCGTGTCGTGCGATTCCCGCGGGCGATGTGCTCACGCATTTGCACGGCATGCTGTCGCCGGGGCGCGGGTTGGTCGTGTCGATCGCGCGTTCGGGCGATTCTCCGGAAAGCGTCGCCGTGATCGACTCGATTCTGGCCGAGCTGCCGGCCTGCACGCATCTGGTGGTGACCTGCAACGCCAACGGACGCCTGGCGACGCGTTATCGCGACGAGCCGCGCGTGCGCGTGCTGTTGCTCGATCCGCGCACCAACGATCGCAGTCTGGTCATGACCAGCAGTTTCACCAACCTGTTGCTTGCCGGCGGCGCGCTCGGGCAGCCAGCGACGTACGCAAGCCAGGTCGCGAGCGCGAGCGCCCTTGCGCAGCGCGTGTTCGACTGTCACGCGGATGCGCTGGCGCAGGCCTCGCGCAGCGATTTTTCCGCGGCCGTGTATCTGGCCAGCGGGCCGGGCATCGGCGCGGCGCGCGAATCGGCGCTGAAAATGCTGGAGATGTCCGGCGGCGCGGTGGCGACGATGGCGGAGACGTTTCTTGGCCTGCGCCACGGGCCGATGTCGGCGCTCAGCCGGCCGAGCCTCATCGTCGCCTTTTTGTCGGCGCAGGCGAGCGTGCGCGATTACGAATGCGATCTGTTGCGCGAACTGACGCGCAAGCGGCTTGGCCTTGCGCGGGTGATCGTCGGCGAGGCGATTCCCGCCGACGTCGTCGGCGCCGGCGACCTCGTCATCGATTTGCCCGGGTTGGACGCGCTCGGCGATACGCCTCGACACATGCTCGACGTCGTCGTCGGCCAGTTGCTTGCCTTCTTCCGCTGCCTGCATCTGGGCCAAAAACCGGACACGCCGTCGGCCGGGGTGCTCACGCGCGTGGTCGAAGATTTCGCCATTCGTTCGACCGGCGCCGGGCCATGAATCCGACTATCGTCATCGCCGGTGAAGTCAATGTCGATCTGATTTTTGCGGGCGTGCCCATGCTGCCGCAGTTCGGTCACGAGACGCTCGCGCAGACGTATGTGCAGCGACCGGGTTCTTCCTCGATGATTCTGGCGATGGGGCTGGCGCGGCTTGGCGATAACGTGCGCTTCGCTGGGCGCTGCGGCGAGGATGCCTTCGGCCGATACTGCATCGACGCGCTGCGCGAGCGCGGCGTCGATACGCAAGCGATAATCGCCGATGCCGCGTCGGGCACCGGCGTGACCGTGGCGATTTCTTCACAGCGCGATCGCGCTCTGCTGACCTGGCTCGGCGCGATCGCCGAACTCACGGCGACGGATATCGACGATACCCTCTTCGCCGGCGCGCATCACTTGCACGTTTCCGCGTATTACCTGCAGGCCGGGCTGCGTCCGGGGCTCGGCGCGCTGTTCGCGCGCGCGCGCGC
>JAFEFR010000393.1 GCA_018240485.1 Pseudomonadota bacterium | reverse complement strand
CCACGGCCACGTCCGGGCGACGCTGCAGCAGGTTCGATGGCAGGTCGAGCGGTATCGCCGGCGGCTCGATCTTCAGCGGTTGCGGCGCCAGCGTGAATTGCGCCGGGGTTTTGCCGACCAGCACGGCGATGGCGTGCTCGTACTGCGCGCGCGCGATGCCGGCGTCGATCCATTGCACCTGCGCGGATTGCAACTGCGTCTGCGCCGTGACCATATCACCACGCGCGGCGACGCCGACCTTGTACTGATTCTCGGTCAACGCAACCGACTTGCGATAGGCGGCGACGGTGTCCTCGAGCAAACGCCGCTGCGCTTCGGCCACGCGCAATTGAAAATACGTCTGCGCCAGCGTCGCCTGCAAAGACAGGCGCACGTTTGCCAGCGTGGCGGCACTCGCTTGCGCGCTGGCGACGCCGCCTTCGACCTGGCGCCGCACGCCACCCCACAGGTCGGGCTCCCAACTTGCCGACAAAGGCAGTTGGTACGATTTTCCGACGCCTTGACCACTATTCACGGCGCTGCCTGATGACGCGCTGCCGCCAACGCCATATCGACCGCTGCGCGTGGCGGACAGGTTTGCCGACACGCTCGGCAAGAAACTCGCTCGCGCCTGCGACACCAACGCAGCGGCCTCGCGATATTGCGCTTCGGCCTGCTTCAAACTTTGATTGGAAACGGCGACCTGCCCGATCAAATCGTCGAGCACGGGATCGCCAAACGCTTGCCACCAACCTTCGCGTCGCAGCGTTTGTGCGGGATCGACCTGACGCCAGCCATTTTGCTCCTTGTAGGTCGCGTTCTTGTAGGCATCTGCCGCCGGCAACTCGGGACGCACATAGTCGGGGCCAACCGCACAGCCGGACAGCGTCGCCATCCATGCCGCCAGGCACAGGGCAGAAAGAAGCCCTCGATAGAAGCGATGCGGTACGGGTCGTGCGGCCATGGAGAGGTTCATTCCGATGCGAGGAAATTTCATGCAGTGGCAATCGATGTCGAATCCGGTTGCGGGGGGTGCAAGCGCGCCCACGCGCGCTTGCACCGGAGGCGAAAACGATCCATGTACAGATACACCACGGGCGTGGTGTACAGCGTCAACAACTGACTGACCAGAAGTCCGCCGACGATGGAGATGCCCAACGGCTTGCGCATCTCGCTACCCTCGCCGAAGCCGATCGCCAGCGGCAGCGCGCCCAGCATCGCCGCCATCGTCGTCATCATGATCGGGCGAAAGCGCAGTTTGCAGGCTTGAAACACCGCGTCGCGCGACGACAGACCCTGCTCCCGCTCGGCGACGAGCGCAAAGTCGATCATCATGATCGCGTTTTTCTTGACGATGCCGATGAGCAGAATCACGCCGATGAAGGCGATCAGGGTGAACTGCGTTTTGCACACGAGCAGGGCAAGAATCGCGCCGACGCCGGCCGAGGGCAGGGTCGAAAGAATCGTCAGCGGATGCACGTAGCTTTCGTAGAGCACACCGAGCACGATATAGATCGCGATCAGCGCGGCCAGGATCAGATACAGCTGATCGCCCTGCCCTTGCACGAAAGCGCGCGCGTTGCCGGCAAAACCGCCGTGGATGGACACTGGAACGCCAAGGCGCATCATCGTGCGTTCGATCGCGGCGGAGGCCTCGCCCAAGCTCACGCCGTCGGCGAGGTTGAACGAAATCGTGGTCGATACGAACTGGCTTTGATGATTGATGCCCAGCGGCGTGGTGCCCAACCCCCAGTTCGCGAACGCGGTCAGCGGCACCATCTTGCCGGAATTGCTGCGCACCCAGATATCGTTCAACGAATCGGGGCTTTGCAGGAATTGCGGCTGCAACTGCATTACCGCGAAGTACTGGGTCATCTCGGTGTATATCGTCGAGGCATTGCGCTGGCTGAAGGCGTCGTTGAGCGTCGCATCGATCGCCTGCGTGGTGATGCCGAGGCGCGCGGCCGTCGGCCGATCGAAATTCAGCGTCGTTTGCAGGCCTTTCACGGATTGATCCGAATTTACGTCGGTCAATTCGGGGGCTTTCAACAGGGCCTGATAAATTTTGTCAGACCATTCACGTAGCGTGTGCAGATCGTCCGATTGCAAGGTGTACTGATACGTCGAGCTACCCTGCCTGCCGCCGGTGCGGATATCCTGTGCCGGTTGCAAGAAGAGTTGCGCGCCGGCCACGCTTGACAATGACGGACGCAGGCGTGCGATCACTTCATCGACGCCAAGCTTGCGTTCGGACATCGGCTTGAGTGCGGCGTAGGCAAAGCCACCGTTACGCTGGAAGCCGCCAGTGAAACTGACCACTGCTTGCACCGCCGGGTCGTTTTTCACGATGCGCGTGAATTCGCGCATTTTTTCCGACATGAGCTGAAACGAAATGCTCTGATCGGCCTGGGCGAAGCCAACGAGGAAGCCCGTGTCCTCGGTCGGAAAAAATCCCTTCGGCACGATGGCGTACAAATAAACATTCAGGCAAACCGTCATCGCCAGAATGAACATCATCAACAGCGGTCGTTTCAACGCGCGCGCAAGCGTGCGCTCGTAACCGCCCGCCAGCGCGGCGAACGCGCGCTCGCTGAAGGCGAAGAAGCGTCCCGATTCACGGCGTACGGGGGCGTGGCGCAGGAACCGCGCGCACATCATCGGCGTCGTGGTCAGCGATACCACGAGCGAGACCAGAATGGCCACGGACAAGGTGATGGAAAATTCGCGGAAGTAGCGACCAACCAACCCGCCCATCAGCAAAATCGGGATGAATACCGCGATCAGCGACAGCGACATCGACAACACGGTGAAACCGACCTCGCGCGCGCCAAGCAGCACCGCCGGCAGGCGCGACATGCCCGCCTCCATGTGGCGCGAGATGTTTTCCAGCACCACCACGGCATCGTCGACGACGAACCCCGTGGCGATGGTAAGCGCCATCAGCGAGAGGATGTCGAGACTGAATCCGAACAAATACATGGCGCTGAACGTGCCGATCAGCGACACCGGCACGGCCACGGCAGGAATCAACGTCGCACGCCAATTGCGCAGAAAAACGAATACGACGAGAACGACCAGAAGTACCGACACCGCCAGCGTCGCCTCGACATCGTGCAACGAAGCGCGGATCGTGTTGGTGCGATCGATCGCCACGTCGAGATCGATGTCGCTCGGGATCGAAGCGCGCAATTTCGGCAACAGCGCACGGATGCGATCGAGCGTCTTGATGATGTTCGCGTTCGGCTGCTTGTTGATCGAAATGATGACCGCGCGCTCGCCATTGAACAGGCCTTGATTGCGGATGTCCTGTACGCCGAGATCGACATCGGCGACATCCGACAGGCGCACCGGCGCGCCGTTCTTCCAGGTCACGATCAAATTGCGGTACGGCACTGGATCCAGACCGAGTTGATCGTTGGTATAGATTTGCCAGTGCTGTCCGTCGCGCTCGATGTAGCCTTTGGGCCGATTGGCGTTGGCGTTTTGCAAGGCGATGCGTACGGTATCGAGCGCGATGCCGTACTTGTTCAACGCGGTGGGATTGATGTCGATGCGGATCGCCGGTGCCGTCGCGCCGCCGATACTGGCTTGGCCAACGCCTTCGATCTGGGAAATTTTCTGCGCGACGACGTTCGATGCGGCATCGTAAATCTCGCCCAGACCGAGCGTCTTGGACGTCATCGCCAGAATCATGACCGGCGATTCCGCCGGATTGATCTTGCGGTAGGTCGGGTTGGTCGGCACGCTCGGCAACTGTGCGAGCGCGGCGTTGAGCGCAGCCTGCACATCGCGCGCCGCGCCGTCGATGTCGCGCGACAGATCGAAAATCAGGGTGATGCTGGTGCGGCCGAGCGAAGAATTGGACGTCATCTCGGTGACGCCGGCGATGCGGCCGAGCTGACGTTCGAGCGGCGTGGTCACCGACGTGGACATGGTTTCCGGGCTTGCCCCCGGCAAGGAGGCCGACACGTTGATCGCGGGAAAATCCACTTGCGGCAGCGGCGACACCGGCAACAGCCCAAACGACACCATGCCCGCGAGGGCGATCGCGAACGTCAGCAGCGTCGTCGCCACCGGACGCCGGATGAAGGGTTCGGACAGACTCGCGAATTTCATGCGTGCGCGGCCTCTCCCTCTTCGCCGCTGCCGAACCGGCGCGACAAGCGCTGCTGCACGCGATCGAAGGCGAGATAAATCACCGGCGTGGTGAACAGCGTGAGCACCTGCGAGACGATCATGCCGCCAACGATGGTGATGCCGAGCGGATGGCGCAGCTCCGCGCCCACGCCGGTGCCGAGCATCAGCGGCAGCGCACCGAACAGCGCGGCCAGCGTGGTCATCAGGATCGGACGGAAGCGCAACAGACAGGCTTGATAGATCGCCTCGCGCGGCGCCATGCCCTGATTGCGCTCGGCATCGAGGGCGAAGTCGACCATCATGATCGCGTTCTTCTTGACGATGCCTATCAACAGAACGATGCCGATGATGCCGACGATGCCCAGGTCGCTGCGCGCGAGCATCAAGGCGAGCAAGGCGCCGATGCCGGCGGACGGCAGGGTCGACAGGATCGTGATCGGATGGATGAAGCTCTCGTACAGCACGCCGAGCACGATGTACATCGTCACAATCGCGGCGAGAATCAGCAACACCGTATTGGTCAGCGAGGCCTGGAACGCCGCCGCCGCGCCCTGAAACTGGGTGTCGATGCTGGCCGGCAGGCCGATGTCTTTCTCGACCTGGCGAATGGCTTCCACGGCCGCGCCGAGCGAGGCGCCCGCACCGAGATTGAACGACACCGTCGTCGCCGGAAACTGGCCGAGGTGGCCGATGACGAGCGAACCGTGGCGTTCCTTCATCTTCACGATCGTCGACAACGGCAACTGTGCGTTGGCGACGGCGGATTGGGTGGCGCCGGCAGACACGCCGGGCGTGGCGCCTTGCGGCGTGCCGACGTTCGCCATCGAGCTCGAACTGGAAGTCACGCTGTTCGCATTGGCGAGGCCGGGGATGTAGATGCGATCGAGCGCGGCCGGCCCCTGCTGCAATTCCGGTTGCACGCCGAGCACCACGCGGTATTGATTGGATTCAGTGTAGATCGTCGAAATCAGACGCTGACCGAAGGCGTCGTAGAGAATCTGGTCGATCGCCGCCGGGGTGATGCCGAGGCGACCCGCAGTATCGCGATCGATATCGAGATAGGCTTGCAGACCCTCCGATTGCAGGTCGCTCGCCACCTCGGCCAATTCGGGGCGTTTCTGCAGTGCGTCGACGAGCTTGGGCACCCATTCGTTCAAATCGGCCAGGTGCGGCGAGCCGAGCGTGAACTGGTACTGGGTGCGACTGACGCGGTCCTCGATCGTCAAATCCTGCACCGGTTGCAAGTAGAGTTTGATGCCGGCGACATCGCGCTGCGTTCGCGCGAGCACGCGCGCAATCACGCTCTGCACGTCTTCACGCGTGCCATGCGCTTTGAGGTTGATCAAGAATCGTCCGCTGTTGAGGGTGATGTTGGTGCCGTCGACGCCGATGAACGACGACAACGATTCCACTGCGGGATCCTTGAGGATCGCCGCCGCAAGCGCCTGTTGCCGTTCGCTCATCGCCGCGAACGAGATCGACTGCGGCGCTTCGGAAATCCCCTGAATCACCCCCGTGTCCTGAATCGGGAAGAAGCCCTTTGGAATGACGATGTAGAGCACCACCGTGAGCACCAGGGTCGCGATCGCGACCAGCAAGGTTGCGAACTGGCGATCGAGCACCCAGGTCAACCAACGCCCGTAGCCGGCGATCAGACGATCGATCCACGCGCCGGTCGTGCGCGCAAAACCGCTTTCGTCCTCGGGCTTGTGGTGGCGCAGCATCTTCGCGCACAGCATCGGCACGAGAGTGAGCGAGACGATGGCGGAAATCACGATGGTGACCGCGAGGGTGATGGCAAACTGGCGGAACAGGCGCCCGACCACGTCGCCCATGAACAACAGCGGGATCAATACCGCGATCAGCGAAATCGTCAGCGAGATGATGGTGAAAGCGATCTGCCCGGCGCCCTTGAGGGCAGCCTGCATGGGCGTATCGCCTTCCTCCAGATAGCGCGCGATGTTTTCGATCATGACGATCGCATCGTCGACCACGAAACCGGTCGAGATGGTCAACGCCATCATGGTCAGATTGTTCAGCGAGAATCCGGCGAGATACATCACGCCGAACGTGCCGACCAGCGACAACGGCACCGAAAAACTCGGGATGATCGTCGCCGGAAGATTGCGCAGGAATACGAAAATCACCGCAACGACCAGCGCCACGGCCAACAACAACTCGAACTGCACGTCCTCGACCGAGGCGCGCACGGTCACGGTGCGGTCGGTCAGCAGACTCACGTCGATCGACGCCGGCAATGACTGCTGCAACTGCGGCAGCATGCGCTTGATGCGGTCCACCACATCGAGCACGTTTGCGCCGGGTTGGCGCTGAATGTTCATGATGATGCCTGGCTGGAGATCTTTCCACGCCGCAAGTTTGTCGTTCTCGGCGCCATCCATGATCGTGGCGACGTCGGTGAGATGCACGGGTGCGCCGTTCTTGTAGGCGATCACGATCGCCTTGTAGGCGTCGGCGGATTTGAGCTGATCGTTGGCATCGATCGTGTACGCGCGCGTCGGCCCGTCGAAACTGCCCTTGGAGCTGTTGACGTTGGCATTGACGATGGCCGAACGCAGATCCTCCAGACTCATGCCGTACGCGGCGAGCGCCATCGGATTGGCCTGGACGCGCACGGCCGGGCGCTGCCCGCCGGACAGGGTGACGAGGCCGACGCCGTCGATCTGCGAAATCTTCTGCGCCAGACGCGTGTCGGCGATATCCTGCAACTGGGTCAACGGCATCGTCTTCGACGTCACTGCGAGGCTGAGGATCGGCGCATCGGCCGGGTTGACCTTGCTGTAAATGGGCTGCTGCGGCAGATCCGCGGGCAGAAAGCTGCCCCCGGCATTGATCGCCGCCTGCACTTCCTGCTCGGCGACGTCGAGCCCGAGATCGAGGCTGAATTGCAGGGTGACGACCGAGGCCCCGGCCGAACTGGTCGACGACATCTGGTTGAGTCCCGGCATCTGGCCGAACTGCTTCTCCAGCGGCGCGGTCACCATCTGCGTCATCACTTCGGGGCTGGCGCCCGGGTACAGCGTGGTGACCTGGATCGTCGGATAGTCGACCTCGGGCAACGCCGACAGCGGCAGGTAGCGATAGGCCAGAATGCCGACCAGAAGAATCGCCACCATCAACAACGAGGTAGCGACCGGCCGCAGAATGAAAATGCGCGAAGGATTCATCTCACGCACATCCCCGCTTTGCGTCGGTGTGTCAGTGCGACCTGGGCTGGCGGAGCCCCGAAATCACTGCAACCATGCCGTGCAAATCGTTGCGACTTTTCAAAGCAAATCGCCACGTCGAACGGGGCGTTCATGACGAAACGTCTTGTCGGAAGCGGGTGGGTGGCGTCGCTCACTGCTTCTTCTCGTCTGTCGGCTTGGCTTTGTTCGTCGACGCACCTGCCGGCGATGCGACCCCGGTCGAACGGCGATGCGGGACTTGCCCCGGTTGGCCATGCGGGTCGCTGGCATCCGCCGCCTGGGCACCGCTTGCCGCACCGGCAGGTTGGGGATTGTCGCCGGGCACTTCGACCTTGCTGCCCTCGCGCAAGCGATCGCCGCCGCTGGTGACGACCACCTCGCCAATGGCGAGCCCTTGGGTCACGGCGACGCGCTCACCCTCGCTCGGGCCGGTCTGGATGGATCGCGCCACGGCGGTCTTGTCGGCCTGCACCACATAGACGAACATGCCGTCCGCACCACGTTGCAACGCCGACGTCGGAATGACTGCGGCGCCTCGCAAGGTATCCAGCAACAGACGCACGTTGACGAATTGGTTCGGAAACAGACTCTCGTCGTCGTTGCTGAATTCGGCCTTGGCCTTGACCGTGCCGGTACTCGTATCCACCTGATTGTCGAGGCTGGCGAGTCCGCCCTCGGCGAGTTTGTTCGCGCCACTGCGATCGTAGGCCTGCACCGCCATCGACGCGCCGGCACGAACGCCCTTGAGCACGATGGGCAAATTGTCTTCCGGCACCGCGAACAACACATCGATCGGTTTCAGTTGCGTGACCACGACGATGTTCGTGCCGACGGACACGTTGTTGCCCGGATCGATCTGACGCAACCCGACGCGTCCGGTGACCGGCGCGAGGATCTTCGTATAGCCAAGATTGACCTTGGCCGTCGCAATCTGGCCTTGATCGGAGGCTACTTGTGCCTCGTACTGGCGCACGAGAGAGGCTTGCGAGTCGACCTGTTGCTTGGCGATCGAATCCTGTTTGAACAGCGTCTGATAACGATCCAGATCGATCTTCGCCTCGGCCAGCAGGGCCTGATCCTTGGCCAGTGCCCCCTGCGCCTGGCTCAACGCCGCCTCGAAGGTGCGCGGATCGATTTCGGCGAGCAGATCGCCCCGCTGCACGTGTTGCCCTTCCTTGAACTGCACGCTTTTCAACTGCCCGGCCACCTGCGCGGTCACCGCAACGGAACGCAGCGAGGTCGCCGTCCCCAAGGCATTGAGATACACATGGATATCGCCCGCCGCCACCGTGGCCGTTCCCACCGGCATCGACGTCATGCCGAAGCCGCCGCGACCGCCGCCGAAACGACCGCCACGTGGCGGCTCCACCACCGCCTTGGACAAAAAATACGCCGTGGCGGCGATGCCAAGTACGATCGCCACGACGATCGCGTACGGCAGCCAGCGTCGGGGCGTGGCGCGGTGGGCAAGGCGCGTTGTCCTTGAGTCGTTGTTCATCTCTGGAATTTCCGTCTGGGGGTCGACTGCGGAGTGGGCGGAATCGCGGGGAGAGGATCCCTGCAAGCGGGCAACATGGCCGATCACTTTACGTCGCCGATATTGTCCTGAACATGTGCCGACAGTCATCGTTCGCCTCGGCTCGGCGGTACTTCAGCATGCAATTGTGCAGCAAGTTTGCAGCCCGGCGCACAATTGTCTCGCTCAGGTCATTTTGCCGCACCCGGTGCGGCCAGCGCAGTCAATACGAGATCGGCGAATCTGTTCGGATCCGCCCACTCGCTATTGGTCATGACCACGACGCCACGGCCTTCGTTCGGATAAATCACGAGCATCGTTCGCGTCTTTTCCTGCGAGCCGCTGTGCGCCACGCGGAAATGCCCTTCTTCCTGCGGTAGCTGGAAACCGAGCCCGTATCCGGTTTGCGTGCCGTCTGGCAACGTCTGCCGCGTCCACATCATTGCTTCCGAGTGTTCGGAAACCAAGCGATGATCGATCAGACCCTTGGCAAATCTGGCGAAATCGCCGATGTTGGAAAGGTACCCGCCACCGGGAAGCTTCCAGCTCACGTCGGTATCGCTGGAGCGCACCACGGCATCGCCTTCGAGGCGGTAGCCGACCGCGCGCTGCGCGATGTCGAGCCATTGGTAGTCCGGCTGCATCGTCGACAGATGCAGCGGCGCGATCACGCGCTCGCGCACCTGCTGCGCAAACGGCTCGCCGCCCGCACGTTGCACGACGGCACCGATCAACATGTAACCGTGAGTCGAATAGGCGTATTTCATGCCCGGCGCATTGACGAGCGGCGAATCCTTGAACGTGTCGAGTGCCACCACCGTATCGGCGAACGGATGCGCTTCGACATACGTTGCGTGGGTAGGAATCACCGGCCCGTTGTCGTAGTGAACGATGCCACCGAGATGGCCGAGCAATTCGCGCGTGGTGATCGTCGCGCCCTTGTCGGGAAATTCGGGCACATATCGACGCACGTCGGCATCCAGATCGAGTTTGCCGCGCTCGACCAGTTGCATTGCCACGATCGCCGTCACCGGTTTGGATACCGACGCCCAGCGGAACAGGGTCTGCGTCGTCACCGGAACGTGATTTTCGCGATCCGACTGCCCATACCCCTTGAGGTATGCGATGCGATCGTTCTCGATCACGCCCACCGCGAGGCCGACAATACGATCCCGACGCATTTCGGTCTCGACGGCCGCATCCACGGCTGCCGCGCGCGTGCGCGACAGCATCGCATCGCTCGCCTCGCGCGACATGGCAAACGTGGGCAGCACCAGCAGTGCCAGCAGCGCGACGAATTGGCTCGACCGATTCATTGACTTCTCTCCCCGAACGACGTCCGCGCCCGACTTCAGCGTGGCATCCGGATTATGCGGCAAAATAGCGTCGCACCCACGATCGCGCGCCCATGCCGAACTCGACCGCTCACCGCCCACGCACTCCGCACAGCCCGCGCGCACTGGCCGCCACACTGGCCTGGTTGCGCGTCTGCGCCGTGATCGGCCAGCTCACGACCGTCCTGTTCGTGGCCCAGTTCTTGCGGCTGCAGATCGACGAAGGCGCCTTGTTTGCCGGCATTGCCGCGCTCGCGCTGTTCGATGTATTCGTGTGGTGGCGATTGCGCCAACCCTGGCCGCTGGGCGAGACGGAAGTGGTCATGCATCTCGCCGTCGACAGCGGCGTGCTCTGCTATCTGCTCTACCTGACCGGCGGCGCGGCCAATCCGTTTGTCACGCTTTACATCATCCCGATCGCGCTCGCGGCGATGACCTTGTCGCCACGCCACCTTGCGGCTTCCGTGCTGATCGCCTCGCTCGCCTACCTGATCGTGCTGTTCTACCACGCGCCGCTGCCGGACATCGCCCATCGCGCGCTCGCGGGTGCAAACGTCGACCTTTTTCATCGCGTCGACCTGCACGCGCTCGGCATGACCATGAATTTCGTCATCAGTGCGGTATTGCTCGGCTTCTTCATCTGGCGCCTGGCGCGCGACTTGAGCGAGCGCGAGACCACCGTGCGCCGTGAGCGCGAACGCGCGCTGCGCGACGAGGGCATTCTCGCCATCGCCACCCAGGCGGCCGGCACGGCGCACGAACTGAACACGCCGTTGTCGACCATCCGCACCCTCGTTGGCGAGCTGCGCCGCGAGCATCCGGCGGATTCGCCGCTTGGCGAGGATCTGGCCTTGCTCTCAGGCCAGGCCGAGCGGTGCCGCAACATCCTGCGCGAGCTCGTCCAGATCGGCAGCGCGCAGTTGAACGAACAAGCGCAGGAACAAACGTTGACCGAATTCGTCGAGGATTGCGGCGAGCGCTTCCGCCTGTTGCGACCTGCAATCGATCTGGAAATTCGCATCATCACGCCCGTGCAGATGCCTCCATTGCGCATCGTCCCCGCGCTGCGCCACGCGTTGCTGAACGTGCTCAACAATGCCGCCGACGCATCGGTTCAGGGCGGTCGGGAAAAAGTGGAACTGTCCGCCAGCGGCACCACCGCGGACATCTTCATCGAAGTGCGTGATTACGGTTTGGGGTTGCCATCGTCCGTACGCGAAGCTGCCGGCATGCGCTTCGTCTCGGCCAAACGCGATGGCCTCGGCCTCGGTCTGGTGCTGACCAATGCGACCGTCGAGCGCTTTCAAGGCACGCTGCGCGCCATCCCCGCGATCGGCGGCGGCACGACGACGTGCCTGAGCGTCCCCGTGGCCTCGCTGACGGCGGCAAAATTACCCCGCGCACGGGCGAGTTCTTCCGATTGAGCGAGACCTCAGCGCGCGAGTGGCGATCCGCGTAGAATCGCAGCAGCCAAGGAGCACTCATGACATCGCCTCCCTCCTATCGCGTGCTGTTGATCGACGACGACGACGTGTTCACGCGGGTGCTTGCCCGCGCACTCACCGGGCGCGGATTCGAGGTCGCCATCGCGCATGACGCCGCGCAAGCCCGCCACCTCGCGCAAACGACGCCTGCGGATTTCGCCGTGCTCGACCTGAAGCTGGGGGCCGACAACGGCCTCACCTTGATTCCCCAACTCAAGGTCCTGCGCCCGAAACTGCGCATCCTGTTGCTGACGGGCTATGCCTCGATCGCGACCGCCGTCGAGGCCATCAAGCGCGGCGCAGACGACTACCTCGCCAAACCGGTCGATGCCGACGCCATCGTCAACGCCCTGCTCGCCACCACGCCGTCCCACGCCCCCGTCGCGGCCCAGGACGACCCCGCCCTGCCGCACGCGCCGCCACCGCTGAAACGCCTGGAATGGGAGCATATCCAGCGCGTGCTGACCGAGTGCGAAGGCAATATTTCCGAGGCGGCACGCCGACTCGGCCTGCACCGCCGCACTTTGCAGCGCAAACTCGCCAAGCATCCGGTGCGCGAAGCCGAATAGCGCGCGATCGATGGCTGCGCCGTTCCGGCACCGCTGCGCGCACGCTACAATGCGACATGCGCACCTTTCCCATCATCCACGCTCGCCGCGATGTCGACAACAGCCGTTTCCTCAAGGTCGAAGAGCTCGACCTCGAATTCTCCAATGGCGTGCGTCGCACCTACGAGAAACTCAAGAGTTCGGGCTTGGGCGCGGTCATCGTCGTGCCGATGCGGGATGCGGATACCGTCCTGCTCGTGCGCGAATACGGCGCCGGCCTCGAACGCTACGAACTCGGCCTGACCAAGGGCCGGCTCGATCGCGACGAAACCGTCGAGCAGGGTGCGAATCGCGAGTTGAAAGAGGAAATCGGCTACGGCGCACGCGAGATGCACCTCCTCGGCACGCTGTCGCTGTCGCCCTCGTACATGAGCGCGATGACCCACGTCGTGCTCGCACGCGACCTGTACCCGGAACGGCTCGTCGGCGACGAGCCGGAAGAACTCGACGTCGTACCGTGGAAACTCTCCGAACTGCACCTCTTGCTCAATCACCCCGAAGTCAGCGAAGGCCGCTCCATCGCCGCCCTGTTCATGGCGCGCGAGTACCTCGCCGGCCGCTATCACCCCGAGGCCTGAGAAGATGGATCACGCCGAACTGGCGCAAACCTGCGCCATCATCGCGCGCAAGGCCGGAGAGGCGATCATGGCCATCTATGCTCGCGACTTCACCGTCTCCCACAAGCACGACGATTCGCCCTTGACCGCGGCCGATCTCGCCGCCCACCACCGTATCGTCGCCGGGCTGCGCGAATTGACGCCGCTACTGCCGGTTCTCTCGGAAGAATCCGCAGAGCAAGCGGCCTGGAGCGAGCGCCGCGACTGGCCGCGCTACTGGCTCGTCGACCCGCTCGATGGAACCCGCGAATTCATCAAGCGCAACGGCGAATTCACCGTCAACATCGCCCTGATCGAAAATCATGCGCCGACGCTCGGCGTGGTCTACGCGCCGGCGCTCGATGAAATGTACCTCGCCTGGCAGAACGGCGGCGCCTGGGCGGAAATGCCACAAAGTGGAAAAGTAAAAATTTCCTCACGCCTGCGCGCAACGCCGCTCGTCGTCGCCGGCAGTCGCTCGCATGCCGACCCGCGCCTGTCGGGCGCACTCGACAAACTCGGCGCGCACGAACTCGTTGCGCTCGGATCCTCATTGAAATTCTGTCGCACGGCACAGGGACAGGCCGACCTCTACGCGCGCTACGGCCCAACCAGCGAATGGGATACCGCCGCGGGGCAATGCGTGCTCGAACAAGCCGGCGGCGGCGTGACGCGCCTCGATGGCACGCGCCTGACCTACAACACGAAAGCGTCTCTGCTCAACCCGGATTTCCTCGCCTTCGGCGACAAGTCCGTCGATTGGGCCGGAACCTTGCGCGAGCCGACCGCCGCATGAGCGCCATCGACGATCTGCTGCGCATCATGGCCGCCCTGCGCGACCCCGAACACGGCTGCCCGTGGGATACGAAACAGGATTTCGCCACGATCGCACCGTACACCATCGAAGAAGCCTACGAAGTGGCCGATGCGATCGACCGCAACGACTACGCCGACCTGCGCGATGAATTGGGCGACCTGCTGCTGCAAGTCGTCTTCCACGCGCGCATGGCCGAAGAAGCCGGCCATTTCGATTTCGCCGATGTCGTCGACGCGATTTGCGCGAAGATGATTCGCCGCCATCCGCACGTGTTTCCCGATGCCGACGGCAAGCGACTGAGCATGGCCGACGCCGACGTGCAAACGGTCGCGTGGGAGAGCCTGAAACGCCGCGAGCGCGCGCAAAAGGGCGATGCCGACGCCAGTTTGCTGGCCGGCATCGCGCGCGGCCTGCCGGAGTGGCAACGCGCGTACAAATTGCAAAAGCGCGCCGGCACGATCGGCTTCGACTGGGCCGACCCCGCCCCCGTGCTCGACAAACTCGAAGAGGAAATCGACGAAGTTCGCAGCGAACTGGCCAGCTTGGCCGACGCCGCTCCGGACGATACCGACGCACACGCACGCATTCGCGCGCGACTGAGCGATGAAATCGGCGACGTCCTGTTCGTCACGGTCAATCTCGCACGCCTGGCGCGGGTCGATTACTCGCAAGCGATGCGTGGCGCGAATGCGAAATTCGAACGTCGCTTCCGCCGCATGGAAGCCCTGGCGCACGCCGATGGCACCCAACTCGAAGGCCAATCTCTTGCCGAACAAGACGCCTACTGGGAACGCGCCAAGGCGGACGACAAGGCCGGCTTGCTTTGAACTGCCGGAAATTCGCGCGCGTTTGCCGTCGCTCGTGGCGGGATGCGATGGCCGGCGAAGCGCGCGATGGCCGGATTAAACCTTCCTGCCACCCATCGCATCCCAACCTTGCCCCTCGCCCCGGAGAACCCCGATGCGCTCGACCCTGATTCCGTTGCTGCTGCTTTTCTCTCCGCTCGCGCTGGCGAGCGAGTGCAAGTTTACCGCCGAGCGTCGCCTCGACGTCGATCCTGCCGGCGTGCAGGCGTTGCGCATCGAATTGGGTTCGAGCGACCTTGATGTGCAAGGCGATGCCGGCGTCACCAAAATCGAAGTGCGCGGCAAGGCCTGCGCGTCCGATCAGGCGTCGCTCAACGAACTCCAGCTCGAACAAAGCCGCGATGGCGGCAAGGCAGTCGTTAAAACCACATCGCGCCCCTCACACTTCAGCCTGTTCGGCAACAACTACGCCTACATCGATTTCGTCGTTCGGGTGCCAACGAGTCTCGCCATCGAAGTAAAAAGCGGCTCGGGCGACACGCATGCGAAAAATCTCGCCTCGCTCGATTTCACCTCGGGCTCGGGCGATCTCGCCATCGATCGTGTTGCCGGGGCCGTCGTCGTGACGGTTGGCTCGGGCGATGTCGTCGCCAACCACCTCGGCAGCTTCAAGCTCGAACATGCCGGCTCCGGCGACATGCGCATCGCCGACGTATCGGGCGCGGCGACAGTCGGCCATGTCGGTTCGGGTGATCTGGCGTTTTCCGACGTGCGCGGCAGCGTGCGCGCGGACTCGATCGGATCGGGCGACTTCAATGCCGAAAAAATCGACGGCGATGTTTACATCGGATCGATCGGATCGGGCGATGTGACCGTAAAAACCGTCGGCGGAAACCTGACCGTGCACTCGAGCGGCAGCGGCGACATTCACCATAGCGGCGTCGCCGGCACGATCGAGGTGCCCAAACGGCACGCAAGCGATTGAGACGCGACGACGCGTTGGCCATTCCACGCCTGCGTTCGCGGTGATTTTTCGCGTTGGCGGCGAATTGCGCCCCCCGCGCCGCCTTGCCTCGCACCGCCTCGCGTTGGCAAAATGCAGCACCGCCCCGCAAGCCATGCCATGTACGCCAGCTTTCGCGAGTTCTACCCGTTCTATCTCGCCGAACACAGCAACCGCCTCTGCCGGCGCATGCATTTCATCGGCAGCACGCTCGTGCTGCTGACCTTGGCATGGCTCATTGTCGGCCAGCGCTGGGGTTGGTGGTGGCTGCTGCCAACCTTCGGTTACGGCTGCGCATGGATCGGCCACTTTCTGTTTGAGAAAAACCGACCGGCGACATTCCGGCACCCGCTTTACAGCCTGGCCGGCGACTGGATGATGTATGCTCAGATGCTGCGCGGAAAGATCTCGTTCTGACCGCACCACCCGCGAAACCCTGCGAGAACAACCATGCCGTGGATCGATCTGATTTCATTGTTGGCCGTGCTGCAATATTTCGCTTTCGGCGCCCTGGTGGGGCGCGCCCGGGTCAAATACCGTATTCACGCCCCCGCCACGAGCGGCGATGAAAATTTCGAGCGCTGGTTCCGCGTACAACAGAACACACTCGAACTGCTGATCATGTTTTTCCCTGCGCTGTGGGTTGCCGCACGGTATTGGTCTCCCGGCTGGATGGCGGTGCTTGGCCTCGTCTATCTGATTGGACGCGTGGTGTACCTGATCAGCTACGTGCGCGAGCCGAAGTCGCGCGAACTCGGTTTCATACTGAGCATCGCCCCGATTGGCGTGCTCATTCTCTTCGCCCTGGTCGGCGTCGTGCGCAGCCTGATCTAATCAGGGAAGGCGAATACGCGCCACAACGGTTCCCCATGTCGATTTCGAGGCGTCGGGTCGTTGCCGCTGCAGCCGATTCGGTTGCCCGACACGCGCGGCAATATTCGATGAAGTCGATCAATGGGGCGTGTCATGAAGATCACGGCAATCCTGGTGGTCCGAAACGAAAAGGATTACATCGAAGCGACCCTTCGCTCGCTCATCGACGACGGCATCGACATCGCGATCATCGACAATGCATCCACGGACAGCACCGAATCGATCTGTCGGAAATATCACCCGGAACACGTCAAAAAGATCGTCTCCATTCCGTTCCACGGCACGTTCGATCTTCGCCAGCACATCGAGGCCGGCGTAAAACTACTGGGAGAATTGGATACCGATTGGGTGATATCGCACGCGGCAGACGAGCGTTTTTCCAGCGACATTCCGGGCGAGCGGCTGTGCGATGCGATCGCTCGCGTGGATGCGCTGGGTTGCAATGTCATCAACGCCGATGAATTCGTCTTCGTCTACGAAAACGATGCCGTCGATTATCGTGGAACGGATTTCTGCGAAAAAATGCGCCACTATTATTTTTTCGAGCCTTTCCCGTATCGGTTGATGCGCATCTTCAAGAAAGGCGTGCCGCTGGACGGGATTCTGGCCGGCGTGCACCAGATGGGCGGGAGCGGAATCCGCCTGCACCGCGAAAATTTCACGCTTCGACACTACCCCGTCCTTGGCCATGCGCACGCGAAGGAAAAATATTTGTCCCGCCGGTACAACGCGCAGGAAATCGAAATGGGGTGGCATCGAAACCGGACGATCATGACCGCGGACAACCTGAAGGCCCCGGACATGCGCCTTCTGCAATGGCGACAACACGACGCAACGCCGCTCGCGAAAACGTCGCCGCGCACGACTCATTTCTGGGAATGGTGATGCTCCGTAGCGCCGTGGCGGGAGCGATTCGATCGTCGCATCCGCAGACCCGTCCATCGCACTCATCGGCGCCCGGTCGCGTCGGCGAGGCACGCCTCAATCGAGAAAAATGAAGAACGCCGCCGCGACGATCAGGGCAAATCCGACCATGTGGTTCCACTTGATCGTCGCACCAAGATAGGTCGTCGAGAAAGCAACGAACACGACGAGCGTGATGATCTCCTGCATCGTCTTCAATTGCGCCGGGCTGTACACGCGATAACCGATGCGGTTGCCGGGTACTTGCAGGCAGTATTCGAACAACGCGATGCCCCAGCTTGCGAAGATCACGATCCACAAGGGCCGATCGGTGAATTTCAGGTGGCCGTACCAGGCGAAGGTCATGAACACGTTTGATCCAAGCAGCAGCACAATGGGCAGGATGTAGTTCGTCATGTCGGATTTCCGTTTCGAGTCCATCGCATATACTGTCATTTGCACACGAACGCCACCGCATCGCCGTTCTTGCCGCATCTGCTTGCCGTGTTTTCGGGTTTCGGAGCCCTCTCGATGAACCATGTCGCCTCTCCCGTTCTGGTTATCCACGGCGGTGCCGGCGTCGTCAGAAAAGACATGACGCCGGAAAAGGAAAAAGCCGTGCGCGCCGCGCTGGAGAAAGCGCTTGCCGCCGGCCATGCCGTGCTCAAGGCGGGCGGCAGCAGCCTCGATGCCGTGGTCAAAGCCATCGTCGTGCTCGAAGACGATCCGAATTTCAATGCCGGCAAAGGCGCTGTATTCAATCACGACGGCAAGAACGAACTCGATGCCTCGATCATGGACGGCGCAACCTTGCGTGCGGGCGCCGTCGCCAACCTGCATCGCATCAAGAATCCGATCGAACTGGCCCGCGCGGTGATGGAAAAATCCGACCACGTGATGTTGCTCGGCGACGGCGCCGAACAATTCGCACAATCGATCGGCATGCCCTTGGTCGATCCGGCGTATTTTCACACCGAAGAGCGCTGGGAAGCCTTGCGGCGCGCGCTCGACGAAGCGAAAACAAAAACCGCCGAGCGAGGCAAAACGCCCCATCACGGCACGGTCGGCGCGGTCGCGCTCGATGCCTGCGGCAAGCTTGCGGCGGGCACGTCGACCGGCGGCATGACCGACAAGCGCTTCGGCCGTGTCGGCGATTCGCCGATCATCGGCGCGGGCACCTACGCGGATGCACGCTGCGCGGTATCCGCCACCGGCTGGGGCGAGTTTTACATTCGTGCCACGGCCGCGCGCGATATTTGCGCCCGCGTCGAATTTCGTGGCGACAGCTTGAAGCAGGCTGCCGACGAAGTCGTTCTCGGCGTGATCCCGAAACTCGGCGGCGACGGCGGCGTGATCGCGCTCGACAAAAACGGAAATATCGCCACACCGTTCAATACCGACGGCATGTTCCGTGGCTGGATCGACAAAAACGGCAAGACGCACGTCGCGATCTACGCGGGCGAGTAATCTCGCAGCAGCGCAAGCAAGAAACACTTCTCGCCATGTCGCGAATTGCGATTGCAGCCATTGCGGTATTTCCGGCATGCTTGACGGGTTGCAACCACGGCGGCGATCTCGATGGACAACGCGGCTCCTTCCCACTCCGCACTCGCACCGGCACCGAAGCCGCCGATGCTGGTCAACTGCATCGCCTATGGCAAGGACGGACTCAAGCTGCGCGATGTCGCGCTCGACGACATCAGCAACGTGTTGCAATACGCCGATCAATTCATCTGGGTCGGCCTGCACGAACCCGATGAACCGCTCCTCGGCAAGCTGCAGGAAGAGTTCGGGCTGCACGATCTCGCCATCGAGGACGCGCATCGTGCGCACCAACGCCCGAAAATCGAAATCTACGGCGACGTGCTGTTCATCGTGCTGCACACCGCACAGGTCGTCGATGGCCGAATCGAATTCGGCGAAACACATATCTTCCTCGGCCGTAATTTCCTGCTGACCGTGCGCCATGGCGCCTCGCTGTCGTACGCGCCCGCGCGCAAGGCCTGCGAGCAGGCGCCCGACCTGATGGCGCTCGGCCCGAGTTACGCGCTGTATGCCGTGCTCGATTTCATCGTCGACAACTTCCTGCCGATCGTGTCCACGTTCAAGGAAGAGCTGCATGAACTGGAAAAAGAGATTTTCGAGGACACGTTCAAGCGCGAGGTGATCGAGCGCCTGTATCTGCTCAAGCGCGAACTCGTCACCCTGCGTCTCGCCGTCTCGCCGATGCAGGACATCCTCAACCAACTCTCGCGCCTGCACGGCCGCCAGATCGACGACGAAGTGCGTCCTTACCTGCGCGATGTGTACGATCACGCCACCCGCATCGCCGATACCACCAACACCATGGGCGAACTGCTCACGGCAGCGATGAACGTCAACCTTGCGATGGTCAGCGTCGCCCAGAACGACGTGGTCAAGCGCCTGGCCGGCTGGGCCGGCCTGCTCGCCGCGCCGACCCTGATCGCAAGTTGGTACGGCATGAACTTCCACAACATGCCGGAACTCGATTCGCCGAATGCGTATTTCATTCTCATCGGCGTCACCTTGGCGATCTGCACCGGCTTGTATTTCGTGCTGCGCCGTGCGAAATGGTTGTGAAATCCATTCTCGGCAAGCTGGCCTGGGCAGCGATCGCGATCGGCGGCGCACTGTGCCTTGGCGTGGTCGCACTGCGACGCGGTGAGTCGCTCAACGCGATCTGGCTCGTCACCGCGGCGTTCGCGGTGTTCGCGATCGCCTACCGCTTCTACTCGAAGTTCATCGCCGACAAGGTGCTCGGCCTCGATCCGACGCGCGCAACGCCGGCGCACCTGCGCAACGACGGCCTCGACTACGTGCCGACCGACAAGTGGATCGTCTACGGCCACCACTTCGCCGCGATCGCCGGCGCCGGCCCGCTCGTCGGCCCGGTGCTCGCCGCGCAGATGGGCTATCTGCCGGGAACGCTGTGGATCCTCGCCGGCGTCGTCATCGCCGGCGCGGTACAGGACTTCATGATCCTCGGCCTGTCGGTGCGCCGCGACGCGCGCTCGCTCGGCCACATGCTGCGCGCCGAACTCGGCAACGCCGCCGGCGTGACCTGCATGATCGGCGTGCTCGTGCTGATGATGATCGTGCTCGCCGTGCTCGCGCTCGTCGTGGTCAAGGCGCTCGCGATCAGCCCGTGGGGCACCTTCACCGTGGCCTGCACGATTCCGATCGCGATCTTCATGGGCATCTACCTGCGCTTCCTGCGCCCCGGGCGCGTGCTCGAAGTGTCGATCATCGGCCTCGTGCTGCTGCTCGCCTCGATCTGGCTCGGCGGCGTGGTCGCGGCCGATCCGACGTGGGGCCCGCTCTTCACCTTCGATGCGAAAACGCTCGCCTGGCTCGTGATCGGCTACGGCTTCTTCGCCTCGGTGCTGCCGGTATGGCTGCTGCTCGCGCCGCGCGACTACCTTTCGACCTTCCTCAAGATCGGCACGATCGCGCTGCTCGCGCTCGCGATCTTCGTCTCCGCACCGTATCTGCAGATGCCCGCGGTGACCACGTTCATCGACGGCAGCGGCCCGGTGTTCCAGGGCACCCTGTTCCCGTTCCTGTTCATCACGATCGCCTGCGGCGCGGTGTCCGGCTGGCATTCGATCATCTCCTCGGGCACCACGCCCAAGCTGCTGTCGAACGAGACCGAGGCGCGCCTGGTCGGCTACGGTGGCATGCTGACCGAAGCCGCGGTCGCGATCATGGCGATCATCGCCGCGAGCGCGCTGCATCCGGGCGTCTACTTCGCGATGAACTCGCCGAGCGCACTGATCGGCGTCGATGTGCAGAACGCGGCGATCACGATCAGCCAATGGGGCTTCGTCGTCACTCCGGACGATCTGCTGAACACGGCGAAGGACATCGGCGAATCGACCATCCTCTCGCGCGCCGGCGGCGCGCCGACGCTCGCGGTCGGCATGGCGCAGCTGCTGCACGGGATCATGCCGAGCGAAGGCATGATGGCGTTCTGGTATCACTACGCGATCCTGTTCGAGGCGTTGTTCATTCTGACCACGGTGGATGCGGGAACCCGCGTCGGCCGCTTCATGATCCAGGAACTCGTCGGCCTCGCCGTACCGGCATTGAAGAAGACCGAGTCCTGGGGCGCGAACATCGTCACCACGATCTTCTGCGTCGCGATCTGGGGCTACTTCCTCTATGCCGGCGCGACCGATCCGCTCGGCGGCATCAACACGCTATGGCCGCTGTTCGGCATCGCCAACCAGATGCTCGCGGCGATCGCGCTGACCCTGTGCCTCGTCGTCGTGGTCAAGAAGAAGCTCGCGCGCTACGCCTGGGTGCCGGGCATCCCGGCAGCCTGGCTCGTGATCTGCACGCTGAGCGCGGGCTGGGTCAAGCTGTTCGATGCGAAAATAAGCTTCCCCGCTGCCGCGGCGAAGTATTCGCAGGGCATCGCGGACGGCAAGCTGATCGCGCCGGCAAAAACCGCTGCCGAAATGCAGCAGATCGTCACCAACAACACGATCGATGCGGTGCTGACCGGCCTGTTCATGGCCCTCGTCGTCGCGACGGTCGCGTTCGGCCTGCGCGCGATCCTCAAGGCGAACGCGGCCGCGCGACCGACCGCGAACGAGGAACCCTACGTCGCGCTGAGCTCGCTGGCGCGCTCGACCTGATCGCGAAGATCGACATGAATGCATCCTTGCAACAGTTCTGGCGCCGCGCCGTGCAAACGGCGCGGCTCGCGATCGGCGTGCCCGACTACGACACCTACGTGCTGCACCTGCGCCGCAACCACCCCGAGCGCGTGATCCCGAGCTACGAGGAATTCTTCCGCCAGCGCCAGGACGCGCGCTACCGGAACGGCGGCACGCGCGGCTGCTGCTGACGGTGCATTTTTGTTTTTCTCGTCATTCCAGCGCAAGCTGGACTACGCAGGCAGGATGCCGAAGCGAACATTCGCGTAGCGAATGGCCCGAAGGGCTAACTGCGGATGCAGTTTGTAATCCAGCTTTTGGTTCTTTTCATTCGCGTCCCTTCGTCTTTCCGCGCGCGTCCGGCGCGCGGGTCACTTTCTCTTGCTTGTGCAAGAGAAAGTAACCCAAGAGAACACACCCCGGATGCCGCGCCCTTCGGGCACCTTCCCCTGCGCAGCGGGGGAAGCGGTCGCGTAGCGACTGAAGGGGGCGCTCTCGCTTCGGCGCGCAGGAGCGCGCTGCTTCGGCTTCTCCGGGTCCCCATCGCATTGCGGCGGCAGCGGTCGAAAAGGCCCGCAGGGTGCGCGCGAGGATCGCGCGCATTCCGCTGTTGCACATGGACGTGCAATCAGCGGAACCCGGCCGATGACGCGGACCTGTCGGGCAGGATGCCCGACAGGCGCAATGCGCTGGGGTGCATTTCTTTGCTTACTTTCTTTGTGCAAGCAAAGAAAGCAAGCCGCTCGCCGCAGGCGAGTGGAAGCTTTTTCTCCAAAAAACAACTTCAAAGCCCTCCACCGCAAGTTGCAATTCCCCGCTCCTGCCCGCATTGTTCGGCACCGCATCCGGCAATTTTTCCTTTCCGTCCAGTCATGAAGTGGTTTCTGCTCGCTCTGTTCCTCGTGCCCGCAATCTACGTGCATTTCCGCGGCCGTATACGCTACAACCCGTTCCGCCAGCTCGGCGACCATTCGACGATCTTCGCGCCGCTGAACCTGTTCATGTACGCGTTCTCGCGCGTGCACGCGAACCCGTACCTGCCCTCATCCGAGCTTGCCGGCATGGACAAGCTGCGCGCGCACTGGCAGGAAATCCGCGACGAGGCGCTCGCCCTGCGTGCCGCGCACGAGATCAAGGCGTCGAACCAGTACAACGATGTCGGCTTCAATTCGTTTTTTCGTTTCGGCTGGAAGCGCTTCTATCTCAAGTGGTATGACGACGCGCATCCCTCGGCGGTGAAGCTGTGCCCGTTGACGACGCAGCTGTTGAAGGAACTGCCGCAGGTCAAGGCGGCGATGTTCGCGGAACTCCCCTCCGGCGCGCGCCTGATGAGGCATCGCGATCCGTATGCGGGTTCGCTGCGCTATCACCTCGGCCTCGTCACTCCGAACGACGATGGTTGCTGGATCGAAGTCGACGGCCAGCGCTACAGCTGGCGCGACGGCGAGGACGTGGTGTTCGACGAAACCTACATCCACCACGCCAAGAACGAGACGCAAACCGACCGCATCATCCTGTTCTGCGATGTCGAACGGCCGATGAAGTACCGCTGGGCGCAGACGGTCAACGACTGGTTCGGGCGTCATCTCGTGCGTGCTGCCGCGTCCCCCAACGAGGCGGGCGACGCCACTGGCGGCCTCAATCGCGTGTTCAAGTATTTCTACGCGGTGCGGCTCAAAGGCAAGGCGCTCAAGGAAAGCAACAAGCGTCTGTACTACGCGATCAAATGGTCGATCGGACTCGTCGTGCTCGCCTTGATCATCTGGATTTGATGTTCCCGGAGAGTGCGACATGACTGCGCTGCGCGTCGATGTCTGGTCCGATTTTGTCTGTCCGTTTTGCTTCATCGGCGCACTGCGCCTCGAGCAACTCGGCAGGCAGCGTCCGCTCGACCTGCATTGGCATGCGTTCCAGCTGCGCCCCGCCGGCGCGCCGCCGATGGACGCGGCCAAGCGCGAAATGATCGCCGAACACACGCCTCGGCTCGCCGCACAGATGCGCGAAGAATTCGACCTCGACCTCGCGCGCGGCCCGCTCGACATCGATACGCGCGCCGCACACAGCCTGTTCGCCGCGGCGCAGGCTGCCGGCAAGGGCGCGGAAATCCACGACGCATTGTTTCGCGCCTACTGGCTGCGTGGCGCAAACATCTCCGATCCAGACGTCCTTGCCGCAATCGCGACGAAGCATGATTTCGAAGGCGCCGCGGCTATTTCCGGCACCGACACAGTCAGCGTGCAAGCCGTCGCCGCCGATGTCGCGCAGGCCGCGCACTACGGATTCCACGGCGTACCCGCGATCGTGTTCGGACAGAAATACTACGTCAGCGGTGCGCAGCCGCTGGCCGTGTTCGCACAAGCGGCGGAACGCGCTGCGACCGAACGCACCGCCTGACCGATACTCACCTCGACGCCTCGATGCACTCTCGCGCCACTGAATTGATCGAAATACTGCATCTGCAACCGCATCCGGAGGGCGGCCACTACCGCCGCGCCTACACCTCGCCGGCGCAACTGCGCCACAACGACACGATGCGACCCGCGGCAACGGCGATCCACTACCTGCTCTGCGCGGGCGAAATCAGCCGCTGGCACCGCATCGATGCCGACGAGATCTGGCAACACCACGAAGGCGACGCGCTCGAACTGATGCTGTTCGATGCCGACGCAGGCCGGCTCACACGCCATCGTCTCGGCCGCGACGATGCGGCGACGGATACGCAATCGATCGTCGGCGTACGTGCCGGCATCTGGCAGGCCGCGCGCCCGCTTGGCGACTACGCGCTGGTCAGCTGCAGCGTCGCACCGGGCTTCGACTTCGCCGGTTTCGAGTTGCTCGATCCACTATCGGAAACAGCGCGTCGAATCGCGGCAACCGACCCGGATGCGGCCCAATGGGTTTGACGCAGATTTCCGCCCTGCGCGAATTTTGCTCGCCCATTGCGACCACGCATTCCTTATCCCGCCCGGCGCCCGCTAAAATGTCCGCCTCCGCCCCCAGGCTCGCCGTCGAAGGATGTCCGTTTCGACAGCTGTCGCCGCGACCTGGTTGCGGCACGCAGGGATCGCACGTCATCACGCATCGTGGAACGAATCGCTGAAATGTCCACTGTTGTCCAGTTCGCGCATGGGAAAAGCAGCATTTCCGGCTATCGGTTCGGCAGGGTCGAATTGCGTGTTTCATCGCAACGGCTCTGGGTCGACGGCAGGGAAACGGCGCTCTCGCCTATGGCCTTCAAGTTTCTGCTCGAACTTTGTCGCGCCTCCGGCGCGCTGCTCACTCGCGCCGAAGCGTTCAATCTGCTCTGGCCGGGTGGCGGCAACGGCAGCGACGAGGCCCTCGCGCAAGTCGTCGTCAAGGTTCGCCAAGCCCTTGGTGCCGAGGCGGCGGCATTGGTCACGTTGCGTAGCCGCGGATTTCGCATCGATCTGCCCGTGGAACCCATTTCGTTTGCCCACGACAGCGTCATTCCGGAAGCTCCTGACGCACCGCCGCCGCCGGCAACCGCCGTTACCCACGGAACGAGCCATTCCGATCCCGTCACGACCACGGGCAAGCACGCGGTGGCCCCCGGCAAACACGTCAGCAAAATCGTCGGCTTCCTCGCCGCAGTCATCTTTGCTGCGTTCATCGCGATGCTCTGGCCCACTCGGTCGAACGAGATGCTGGACGGCTATGCCATGTCGCCGCAGCAGTTCGGCCCGATCAGCGACCAGGGTGCACGAACTCTGCGCGAAATTCTCGCGCGCGACGATGAAGGCGATCGCCCGTCCGCGCAGCACTTGCTCGAGTCCCTGCTCGAAAGCGAGCCGCACAGCGCTGCCGCGCCGTTCTTCCTGCTCTATCTGATCGGCAACGACCCGCAACACGAAAACGAAAATCGCTGGCGCCAAGCGTTCAATGAGCGCCTCCCCGCCACGGTACCTGCGTACGTGCAACTGCTCTCGCGCTGGGTGCGTATCGACGATGACGAGCCCGGCGTCGAACTCGAACTGCTCAATGCCGCGCTCAAGCTGGAGCCGTCGGCGTGGCGGCTGCACCTCGCACGCGCGCATGTGAACCTGCGCCTGTCGCATTTCGACATGGCGCTCGCCGACCTCCGCGCGGTGCCGCTATCGACTCTTTCGCCGCGTTACGCCATGTTCGTCATGAGCGATCGCGCCTCACTCGGCGATGCCGATGCAATCCAGGCCGAACTCCCCGCGCTGGCGAAGCGCTCGCCACTCATCGCCGACTATGTCCGTGCGCGCATCGAGATGGCGCGCGCCGACTGGAAAGCCGCGCAAACCGCGTTCGAAGCCACCGCACAACGCGCCGAACAGGAGGGATTGTTCGGTGCACTGAGTTACGCCTGGTTGCTCGGCGCCGTCGCTGCGGGCGAGCAGGGTCATTGGAATGATGCGATCGCGAATGCGGAGCGCGCGCTGCGTACCGCCAAAGAGCATTCCGCGGCTCGCCGCCTGTTCGACGGCTACGCGTTGCTGGGCTACGCGCGATACCGGCAGGACGAAACCGCCGAACGCGCCACTGCTCCGTGGGACAGCGCGAACGACGAATATCAAAAAAGCGGAAATCCTCCGGCAACGGCTCGCCTGTGGCTGCTGCGCACGCGCCTAGAGCCGGCGTGGGGTGCCGCAAACGCCCCGCCGGTAGCGGGCGCCACCGCGCAAGCGGTCGGACTAAACGCATTGCTTGCCGCAAGACGCGCCTGGTCGAGTTGCGCCACCCACGAGGCAAAACAAGCTTTGGCGAGCGCCGACGCCAACGGCATCGACGATGGCTACTTTGCCGACGAAGCCGATCTGCTGCGCCAGGACCTCGGACTGCCGCGCCACGTCGCCCCTACCCCGCCACAAGTTCCGTATCCGATGCTCGAACGCTGGATTACCTATTGGGAAAGCGCGCGCGACGCCGGCGGTCGCGGTTGTGTTCCGACGAAATGATGCCGCCGTCCAGAGAGTACTGCGCCGCGGCGCCGGCAGTGCAGTCATCCGGCCCTCTCGCCCTCTACCCCGATTGAACGCCTCTCACGCGCGCTGCAAGCACGGTGCTCATCGAACGGTCGCTGATCGGAAGCGCAATCGCACGCCGAGCCCCCCCACTCCTGCCAGCGTCGCGGCAAGCAGGATCTGCATCCACCCCGACAGCGAAGGCGCCGGGCTCACCACGTTCACCTGAATCGAAGCCTGCGCACGACCCGCCGCGTAATTGCCCGCCGGATCGGGCGCCTGATCGGCTTGAAGCAGACAAGTTCCCTGATTCAGCGCCGTCACCGTGCCCGCGGCGCCGGTCGCCGTACTCGATGTCATCGCAACCGTGCATACACCCGGCGTGACCGATGTCGGCACGATCGGATTGCCGGCATTCGGCGCGACGCCCGCGACCGAAAACGGCAGCGTCATGCCGACGGCGATCATCGTCGGCGCAGCGAAATTCAATGCCTGCGCGGCGGGCAGGACGGTCAATTTTCCCGTGACCAAGACGATGTTGTAGTTCGCGGGGTTGTACGTGCCGCCCGTGATGTTCGGAACCACGATCGTGTAGGGCGATCCGGCCACGCTCGCCGACGCGTTGGCGCCGGCACTGGCCAGCGTTACCGAGGTGACGGTGT
>JAFEFR010000392.1 GCA_018240485.1 Pseudomonadota bacterium | reverse complement strand
CGGGCGCGATGCGGAATTCGACCGCCCCGTGTTCGTCGTTTCGCCGCCGCGCTCCGGCTCGACCCTGCTGTTCGAAACGCTCACGCATGCGAAAGACGTCTACACCATCGGCGATGAAAGCCATGCCGTGATCGAGGGCATTCCGGCGCTGCGGCCGCAGGCGCGGGGCTTTGCCTCCAACCGTCTCGACGCGGACGCGGCGGGCAGCGATGTGATCAAGGAATTGCGCGCCCGTTTCCACGCCGAATTGCGCGACCGCGATGGCAAGCCGCCGTCATCCTGGCCGTTGCGCATGCTCGAAAAAACGCCGAAGAATTCGCTGCGGATTCCATTTCTCGCCAAAGTTTTTCCCGAGGCGCATTTCGTCTATCTGCATCGCGATGTGCGGCAGGTGTTGTCGAGCATGATCGAGGGTTGGCAGTCCGGGCATTTTCGCACGTACGTCGGCCTGCCCGGCTGGAGTGCGCGGGCGTGGTCGTTCGTGCTGACGCCGGATTGGCGCGCGCTCGACGGCAAACCGCTGCACGACATCGTTGCGGCGCAATGGCGCGCGGTGACGCAGATACTGCTCGACGATTTCGCCGCCTTGCCGCGCGAGCGCGTGCATGTGGCGCGCTACGATGCCTTGATTGAGAACCCCGCGACCGAGGTCGATCGAATCTGCGGGGCGGTCGGTTTTTCCTGGGACAAGCCGCTCGGCGACGCCTTGCCGCTGGCGCGCCACACCATGTCGCGACCTGATCCGGAAAAATGGCGACGTCATCAGGCCGAGATCGAATCGGTGCTTCCAGGCTTGCGCGATGTGATCGCGCGCAGCGATGCATTCGCTACGCGTTGATGTCGCGTGTAAGTGCCGCGTGCATGCGGCACAATGCGTGCGTGTCGAGGCGCTGAGCGCGCGAGGAAACTTTTGATGAACATGCCACCCATTTTTCGTTCTGCGCCCAAGCGTCACTGGCTGCGTGGGCTTGCCGTCGTTCTCGCATTGTATGTACTGGTCGTGCTCGCTCTCATGTGGTGGTGGAGTTATGAGCCGGCGCAGTTCGACGTACTCAAATTTGCGCAGCAGCGATCCGCCTCGCACAACCAGCCGATGGTGAGCGGCAGTGTGGTTACGGCAACCCTGATCGGCAGCGCGGAAACCCTGCTCGACAAACGCGGCGGCTATTTTTCCAACGACAAATTTCCGCCCGGGCTGTTGATGGACGACGTGCCGAACTGGGAGTTCGGCGTGCTCACCGCCACGCGCGACCTCGCGCGCGAGATGCGCAACAAGTTTGCGCGCTCGCAGTCGCAGTCCGAAGAAGACGTCGATTTGAAAGAGGCCGATCCGCTGTTCTCTTCACCCAATGATCGCTGGTTGTTGCCGAGCTCGGAGAGCCAATATCGCAAAGCGATCAACCATGTCGAAAACTACTTCGTGCGTCTGGGCAAGAACGATGTGAACGGTGCGCAGTTTTATGCGCGTGCCGACAGCCTCGCGGATTATCTGGATCTCGTTTCCACGCGCCTGGGTTCGTTGTCGCAGCGCTTGTCTGCGAGCGTGGGGCAGATCCAGTTGCAAGGCGACGTGCCGGCCGGAGCGGTGGCGACGCAGAACGAGCAGGGGCAGAAGATCGTGCAAACGCCGTGGTCGAAGATCGACGACATTTTCTACGAATCGCGCGGTTATTCCTGGGCGCTGCTCGAACAGCTCAAGGCGATCGAAGTGGATTTCGCGCCAGTGCTTGAACGCAAGGGCGCGATGGTGAGCCTGAAACAGGTGATCCGCGAACTGGAAGAATCGCAGAAACCGGTGTGGAGTCCGGTGATCTTGAACGGCAGCCCGTTCGGATTCTTCGCCAATCACTCGCTGGTGATGGCCAACTACGTTTCGCGCGCCAACGCGGCGATCATCGATCTGAAAAATCTGCTGAACCGGGGCTGATGGCGGCGTGGCATTCGATGGGAAACCCATGACAAAACTTTTCGCCGACTGGCGTTTTTACTGGTTCCTGATCCTGCTGCCGGTGGCACTGTTGCTGCCGGCGTTGCCGATCGACGAAACGCGCTATCTCACCGTCGCTTGGGAAATGCGTGCTTCCGGTGATTGGCTGCACTTGCAGCTCAATGGCGCGCCGTATGCGGACAAAGGGCCGTTGCTGTTCTGGCTGGTGAATCTGGCCTGGTTTCTCGGCGGTATGCACGTCTGGATTGTGCGGCTGGGAGTCCTCGCAGCTTCGCTCGCTTCGCTCATCGTGTTCGAGCGTCTCGTTCTGCGCATAAGCGCGGATGCAGCACTGGCGCGGCGCGCGGCAATCTTGCTTTCCGGCGTGATGTTCTTCGCCGTGTTCGCAAGCGCCATCATGTTCGATGTGGTGCTGATGCTGTTCGTGCTGATGGCACTGCACGGCCTCGTTGATTTCGATGAGCGCCGCTGGCGTCGCGGCATTGGCATGCTCTCGCTGGGTCTTGGGCTTGGGCTTTTGACCAAAGGTCCGGTCGTGCTGCTCGACGTAGTCTTTGTCGCACTCCTCGCGCCGTGGTGGAGCGCCACCGCGCGCATGCAGAAAGCTCGCTGGTATACCGTGTTCTTGGTCGGCATCTTCGGCGGCCTGCTTGTTGCGCTGATCTGGGCCGTGGCGTCGTTCGGCGTGCTCGGTTTCTGGAAGGCAATCGTGCTCAAACAAACCGCCGGGCGCATCGCCAATTCGTTCGCGCATGCGCGGCCGTTCTGGTGGTACTTCATGGTGCTGCCGGTGATGGTTGTGCCGTGGACGCTGAGCCTGCGCGCGCCGTGGCGCGTATGGCGTGCGAGCTTTACTGCGGACAAAGCCGTGCGTTTTGGCCTCGTCGGTTTCGCGCCAGCGTTCGTCGTTTTCTGTTTTTTCAGTGGCAAGCAACCTCATTACCTGCTGCCGTTGCTGCCGAGTCTTGCGATTTGCGTGGCATACGCGCTCGGCGATGATGCAGCGCGGGTGCGTGGGCGTGCGTTCGGTGCGCTGCTGCTCGTGGTGGGCGCGCTGCTCCTCGCCGCGCCGTGGCTGACGGCGCGCGTGGGCGGGTTTTCGCCGACCGAGCAACAGGTCATCGCCGGCATCTGGCCGGTGTGGGGCGCGCTGATCGCGCTGATGGGTACGTTTCTGCTGGCGCATCCGCGCGCGCACGCGCAATTGCCTGTGCTTGCGCTTGCGAGCGCGACGGCGGCATCGCTGGGCATGTTGACACTCGCGCAGGCCGTCGGCCCGACGGTGGACGTAAGCGCCGTCGCATTGCGCATCCGTGCAGCGCAGGAGGCTGGCAAGCCGATCGTACACATTGGCAATCATCACGGACTGTTCGGATTTCCCGGGCGCCTGACCCAGCCATTTGAAAAAGTGGAATTGGCGGATTTGTATACCTGGTGCGCCGCGCATCCCGAAGGCGAGGTCATCACCATCTACAGCAAGTACGGCGTGCCGGTTAAGCCAGAACTGGAAGTGCCGTGGCGCACCGGGCGCATCCTGATCTGGCGCGCAGCGGATCTGTGCCGCGGCCCACACCTCGATTTGCACGCAAAACCCGATGCCGATGACACGCCCGACACCTGAGACGGCCCGTGCTGTGGGCGATCAGAACTTCGGTTTGTTCGGCGAAGATTCGTAGCGCTTCACCCCGGCGAGAATTTCCTGCCGCGCCGCATCCGCGCCTTGCCAGCCATCAATCTTCACCCACTTGCCCTTCTCGAGATCCTTGTAGTGCTCGAAGAAGTGACCGATGCGTTCGAGCCAGTTGCTCGACACCTGATTGATGTCGGTGATGTGCGCGTAGCCGCCAAACACTTTGGCCACCGGCACGACGACGAGTTTTTCGTCGGCCCCGGCCTCGTCGGTCATCTTCAACATGCCCACCGGCACGCAGCGGATGACCGAGCCCGGCACCAGCGGCAGCGGCAGGATCACCAACGCATCGAGCGGATCGCCGTCGCCGCCGAGCGTGTTCGGCACGTAGCCGTAGTTGCACGGGTAGCGCATCGGCGTGGATAGCACGCGGTCGACGAAGATCGCGCCCGAGGCCTTGTCCACTTCGTATTTCACCGGCTCCGCGTCTTTCGGAATCTCGATGACGACGTTGATTTCGTTCGGCACGTCGTTGCCGCTGGTGACGAGGTCGAGACCCATGAAGGAGTTCCTTGATTGAAAAAGGCGAGCCGTCGTGCGATGCCGCGATGGGCACCGCCGGGTGCCCTGCGGGGTGCGCAGGATACGCGAAATGCTGCGTTGCCGCATCCGTGGCGAGGGCACCGTTCAGGCAAGAGCCGGCCACGGTCGCGAGTCGGGTGTGGGCGGTACGCGCCCGAGCGGATACCTTGTCGCAGCGACATTTTTGGATCGCCTTAACCGGTGTGGGGTACCTTGTGCAGCGAATCGTTCGGTTCGGGCGAGAAACGGGAAAACAGGATGATCGGCGTGTCCAGGTGGTGTGGGCTATTGGCCATGGTGGCAAGTGCGGTCTCGCTCACTGCGCAGGCGGCGATCCCGGCGACGGAGCGGCAGGCGTTGCTCAATTTCTATAATGCCACGGGCGGTTCGAGCTGGATCCACAACGGCGGCTGGAACAACGGCAGCGGCGGTACCGGCCTGGCGGGCAGCGAGTGCGGCAGTGCCAATGCGCCGGCGTGGTTCGGCATCACTTGCGACTCGGGTGGCAGCCATGTCGTCGGGATCGATCTGCAACAAAACGGCCTCGTCGGCAGTGTCCCCGACTTGTCCGCGCTGCCGTATTTGCAATCGATCATCCTCTCCAACAACAACAATTGCTCCAGCAGTAGTCAGAACAACTGCGGCCTGGGGGGTGCGCTTCCTTCCTTGAGCGCGTTGACGGCGCTGCGTGCTTTCAGCGTCGAGGGCGATGTGTTCAGCGGCAGCATTCCCACGCTGGGAGGCCTCGCCCAGTTACAGGGTTTCGATGTCGGCGGCAATGCGTTGACCGGTTCGATCCCGAGTCTTTCCGGGTTGACGAATCTGCAATCCTTCAACGCGTCCAACAATCGACTGTCCGGATTGTTGCCCTCGCTCGGCGGGCTCGGCGCGCTCGTGGTTTTCGATGTGCACGGCAACAGCGTGACCGGGTCGATTCCTTCGTTGACCGGCTTGAGCAATTTGCAGGCGTTCTACGTGTTCGGCAATCAGTTGAGCGGAACGCTGCCGTCGCTGAGCGGCTTGTCTTCCCTGCAATTCTTCAATGCGGGCGGCAATCAGTTGAGCGGCACCATCCCGGCGCTGACCGGGCTCGCCAATCTGGCCACGTTCGGCGTGCACGGCAATCAATTGACCGGTGCCATGCCTGCGCTCATCGGCTTGTCGGCGCTGACCGGCATCGATGTCGGTGGCAACCAATTGAGCGGCTATGTGCCCGTCGTGCCATTTCCAAACAATCTTCAGGCAGGTGCGTCCATTCTCTGCGGCAATGCGTTCACCGCCACGCCCGATACGAACTGGGATACCGCCACGGGGGGCGCGCCGTGGTACAGCGCGTGTGGCCTGAGCGCCACCACGGTCAACCTCGATCAGCACGGGTTGACCGGCTCCTGGGGCAGGTCCAATACTCCCGGCACACGACAAGGTTTCCTGTTCAACGTCTACCCCGACAACATTGCGGCGGGCCACGGCACCGTGTTTGCCGGTTGGTATACCTTTGATGTGGTCGGCGGCAGCGGCGGCCAGCGTTGGTATGCGTTGCAGGGCGACGTTTACAACAACAATGGCTCGGCCACGCTCGGCATCTACACCGGAACCGACGGCAATCTCAATGCGGCGCCGAAACCCGTGAGCAGCCAGGTGGGTACCGCGACCTTGAGTTTCAGCAATTGCACCACCGGCACCCTCGTGTATGCGTTCAACGACGGTCGCAGCGGCACGATTCCGCTGTCGCGCGTGACCCAGAACACGACTTGCGGTACCAGCGGCGACAACGGCAGCGCGCCGGGCAATTACCTTCTCGCTGGAACGTGGATCGTGCCCAATGCCAACGGTTTCGGTTTCGTTCTCGATATCAGTCCCAACGACAAAACCCTGCTCGGCTCGTGGTACACGTATTTCCCATCCGGCTATTCGGCACCCTCGCCACGTCAGCAGTGGTTCGTGTTTCAGGACAGCAATTTCGCACCGACGGCGACAGCGTCGAGCAATATTCCGCTGCTGCAGGCCAGCGGCGGCACGTTCGATGCGACCGTCGGCGGCGGTGTGACGATGACGACGGTGGGATCGGTGAGCCTCGCGTTCACCAGTTGCACGGCGGCGACGTTTACCTATGCCATTCCATCGCAGTCGGTGGCGACGACGACGGTCAATCTCGTGCGGCTCGGCCCGGCGCCGGCGGGGTGCAGCCTGTGAACATCGCGCTTTCCAACGTTCCGTCTCCTCGCGCCGCCCTCAGCAGCAAGGTTCGAATCATGATCAAACGGATGGCCTGGACGATTCCGGCAATGGCTTTTGCATTGATCGCTCAGGCCAATGCTGCGCCCATTCAACGGGTGACGGCCCAGGTCGACGACAGTCGTCTTGTGACTTTGGCGGGCAACGTGCGTCCGGAAGCGACGGCGGCGAACGATCGCGGTGCCGTCGCCGATACGATGCCGCTCGAGCACATGCAGATCCTGCTGCGTCGATCCGCAGAGCAGGAGCGCGCGCTCGCGAATGCGATCGATGCACTGCACGATCCGGCGTCGCCGAACTATCACCATTGGCTGACGGCGGCGCAGTACGGCGCCCAATTCGGCGTGGCGGAATCCGACATTGCCACCGTCACCCGTTGGCTGATGGCGCACGGCATGCGCGTCGATCGCGTCCATGGCAATGCGACGACGATCGATTTCTCCGGCACGGCCGGTGCCGTGCGCGAGGCATTCCACACCGAACTGCATCGCCTCGCGGTCAAGGGCGAGCGCCATTTCGCCAACATGAGCGATCCGGAGATTCCCGCCGCGCTCGCGCCAGTGATTGCCGGCGTCGTGTCGCTCAACGATTTTCGCCCGCATGCACTCGCCGTGCGCGCGCGCAAAGCCGTGGCCGGTCCGCAGGATGCGGCCACCGGCAGTGGCACCAACCTCGCGCCGGCCGATCTTGCGACGATCTACAACTTCAATCCGGTATTCGCCGCCGGCAACAGCGGACAGGGGCAAACCATCGTCGTGGTCGAAGACACCGACATCTACAGCGGGCAAGACTGGACCACGTTTCGCAATCAATTGGGCCTGAGCGGCTACACCAGCGGCAGCCTCGTGCAGATGCACCCGGTGCCGCGCAGCGGCACGAACAATTGTGCCGATCCCGGCATCAACGGCAACGCGATCGAGGCCGAAATCGATGCGGAATGGGCGAGCGCTGCCGCACCCGGTGCGAAGATTCTGGTCGCCGCCTGCGCGGACACGAGCACGTTGTTCGGGGGATTGATCGCGGTGCAGAACTTGATCGATTCCGTCACGCCGCCGCCGATCATCAGCATGAGCTACGGCGAATGCGAAGCCGCGCTCGGCACGGCGGGCAATGCGGCGTATGCGAGCGCATTCCAGCAGGCGGTGGCCGAGGGCGTGTCCGTATTCGTATCCGCAGGCGACGAAGGCGCGGCGGGGTGCGATGCGGGCCAGAACGGGGCCTACAACGGCATCGCCGTGAATGGCTTCGCCGCCACGCCGTACAACGTCGCCGTCGGTGGCACCGATTTCGCCGACCAATCCGCCGGCAAGACGTCGACCTATTGGAGCGGCGGCGCGGCGTTGTCGTACATTCCGGAAATTCCATGGAACGACTCCTGCGCCGGCTCGGTGTTCCTCAGCTACATTGGCCAGAGCGTGGCCTATGGCGCCTCGGGCTTCTGCAATACCGTCGGCGCATTGCAATATTCGATGGACGCAACCGTCGGCGGCAGCGGCGGACCGAGCAGTTGCGCATCCGGCGCGCCGACGCTGAACGCCAATGGCCTCGTGTCCGGGCCGGGCAGTTGTCAGGGCACGGCAAAGCCGACGTGGCAAAGCGGTGTATTCGGCCTGCCCGGCGACGGCGTACGCGACATCCCGGATGTATCGATGTTCGCGTCGAACGGATTCTGGGGGCATGCCTATGTCGAGTGCTACAGCGACATCGCCAACGGCGGCAGCCCCTGCACCGGCGCGCCGGACGATTGGACGCTGCTCGGCGGCACCTCGATCTCCGCGCCGATCATGGCCGGCGTGCAGGCGCTCATCAATCGCAAGGCCGGCGCGGCGCAGGGCAATCCGAATTACGTCTACTATCGGCTCGCCGCGACGGAATACGGCAGCGCGGGCAGCGCGGCATGCAAGTCGAACAAAGGCGCGGCGGTGGATCCGACGTGCGTGTTCTACGATGTGACCCAGGGCGACAACGTGGTCAACTGCTTCGGTTTCAACTGCTATGGCGCGACCGGCACGTTGTCGAATTTCCGCTACGGTGTGCTGTCGACATCCAGTACGGTCAACGCGCCGGCTTTCAATGCGGCGCCGGGTTGGGACTTTGCCACCGGCATCGGCACGGTCAACGTCGCCAACCTCGTCAACGCCTGGAGCAATCCATAGCCTGAGGTTGCGGTTCGCTCAGCGGCCGAGCAACAGGCGTCCGTGGCCGCCGGACACCAGGGCTGCGATGTCGATCAGCAACCCCGGCACCCACACGCCGCGCGGATAGGCGAGATACGAGCCGGTCCACTCGGGTTTGAACTTGTCCTTGTAGCGGCGTACACCTTGGTAATTGTATAAATTGTTGCCGTAGCGGAACGCGATCGAGGCAAGGCGTTCGTTGATGCGCGCGTAGGGGTTGTCGCCGACGCGCGACAGCGGCGCCATGCCGAGGCTGAACTGTTGGTGGCCTTGTTCCTGCGCCCAGAGCATGACTTTGGCGAAGAGGAAATCCATCGTGCTGCGCGGCGCATCGCCGACGTGGCGCATCAAATCCACGCTGGCCGTGCCGTTGGGCCCGTACGGCGGCACGATGTTGGCGAAGGCGATGAGCTTGCCGGCTCGACGCACCAGCGCGAGCGGACTCCAGTCGAGATAGTCGTCGTCGAAGCGGCCGAGCGAATAGCCCTTTTCGACCGAGCCCTTGTCGGCCAGCCAGATGTCGGAGACCTCGCGCACTTCGGCCATGCGTGCGGAGTCGTGCGGCGCGTCGACGATCTCGAACGTGAGGTGTTCCTTGGTCGAGCGATTGACCGCTTGGCGCAGATCCTCCCAGCGCTTGCCGGCGAGCGAGAACTCGTCGAGCTGGACGATGGCGAGTTCGCCGAGTTTGAACAGGTCGAAGCCGGCATCGTGGTAGTGCGCGAGGTCGGGTTCCAGAACTTCGTAGAACACCGGCACGCGATCCTGTGCATCGGCAAAGCGGCGGAATTCGAGAATCGCACGATCGATCGCCTGCGCCGGGCCGCAGGGCGAGCCGAGTGCGACGAGGCGATTGCGCACGCTGCCGTAGGCGACGACGGCTTGCTGTTCGGCGGCCCAGAACAGGTATTTGTCGCGCATAAAGGTGAGGTGCGCGAACTCGCCGCCGCCGTGTTCGCGATACAGCGAGCGGGCGCGCTCCAGATCGCCGCGGTTGGGCAGAGCGAGCTCGGCGCGGCGCACCGCGAAAAATTGCCAGATCAGATAGACGACGAGGCCGAGCAGCGCGGCGGCGAGGCCGCGGCCGATGCGTGAGGTGTGCTCGCCGAAGCCGAAGTAGAACAGGTCGAAGGAATCATCGCCCAGTACCTGCGCCACGCCGATGGCGAAAAACACCAACACGCACAGCCCAAGACCCGCGTACCAGCCGGCCTGGGTCATCGCGCCGAGGGTCATCGCGCGCCGCACGAACACGCGCTTGCGCGCGCGCAGCAACAGCGCGACTGCAAGCAGGAACAGCGCCTCGCCGAAGTGCAAACCCTTGGTCACCGCGAGACCTGCGCCGATCAGCAGCAGCCAGGTCGTCAGTCGGTAGGCGATGCGCAAGCGCCCGTCGATGCCACGGGCGAGGCCGAGCAGAAGCACGCCGGTCAACACCGAAAACCAGCTCGAACTCTCCACGAACGAAATCGGCACATGCTTGCGCACCACGTCGATCTGCTCCACCACCGAGGGCATCGCCGCCGAAGCCAGCAGCAGGGCGCCGGCGAGGAAAGTCAGGATCGCCACCAGGCGCGTGCCGAGATCGGCGAGCAGCACCGCAGGCAACCCGAGCAGGCCGAACAACGGATGACTGCCGAGGCGCACGCGCAGCCGCGCCAGCGCCTGCGAATTCTGAGTGAACATCTCCGAGCCGATATACAACCCGGCAAGCAGTGGCAGCAAATAGTAGGCGAGGCGGAACAGGAGCAATCCAGACAGGATCACCGGCGGATCGAAGCCGGCTTCCTTGAGTGCAATCAAAATCAAACCATCGAACACGCCGAGCCCGCCGGGCACTTGACTGACGAGGCCGAGCACCGAGGCACCGGCAAAGGCGCCGAGCAACAACGCCGGTTTCACATGCGCGCCGGAAATGTACAGGCAGGCCCACAACACGGCGGCAGCCAGAATCCAGTCCAGCAATGACACCGCAAGCAATTCGAGCTTCAGACGCAGCGGTGGCAGGCCGAGATCGTGCGGCAGCCAACGCATCAACCGACGCTTGGTGGTCAGGAAAAAATACAGCGGCAGGTACGCGGCGGCCGCCAACGAGAACCAGCCAGGCGATCGTGCGCGCCGTCGTGCCGCTGGTCATCGGCAGCGAGCGAGAGGCCAGCGTCGCCACCACCAGCAGCGACAATCCCAGCGGCAACGACAGCGCCTGCATGCCGATCAACGCCGCCGCGCGTGGCAAGGCCACCTTGTGGGCGGTCAGCCCCATCAGGCGAATGCCGGCGCCCATCGCGCCAGACAGATTGAGCGTATTGGCCAGCACGTTGGCCACGAAAGACAGGCGCAGGTAGTCGCGCCCACGCAGACCAAGACCGAGCCAGCGACCGATCAAGACATCGACGAAACCGGTGAAGCCGATGGCCAGCAAGGCCAGCAGGGCAACGCCGAGCGACGGCAAGGTGGGGACGTCGAGCAAGGTGCGCTGGATTTCGGGCAGGTCGAACTGATGCCCGATTTCGCGCCAAAGCAGCCAGCCGACGATGCCCAGAAACGCAGCCGGAACCAGCCAGCGCAAGCGCGCGACGACGCTGCGCGGGCTGGCGTGGGGTGCGGTGTTGGCGGCTTCGGTCATGTCGGAGGGCGAGTGGGCGCGGCGCCCATTATCGCAGGCATTGGCGATCGGTTGGGTCGTTGCCGGTGCGACGTCGTGGCGACGAGCGAGCGATCGCAGCGTAATCCCGACACGCTTAGCGCAGTGCCGCCGGGGCGGCTACAATGGCGAACCCTTTCCCCTTTGTGCCCGTGTTTCGCGCGGGCCGGCAGTGTCGTCATGGAAAAAAGTTTCGAACCCGGTCAGATCGAATCGAAGTGGTACGCAAAGTGGAGCGATGCTGGCGATTTCACGCCGCGCGGCGAGGGCGCGCCGTACTGCATCCTGCTGCCACCGCCGAATGTCACCGGCACGCTGCACATGGGTCATGCATTCCAGCAGACGATCATGGATGCGCTGACGCGCTATCACCGCATGCGCGGCTTCCGCACGCTCTGGCAGGGCGGCACCGATCACGCCGGCATCGCCACGCAAAAGATCGTCGAAAACCAGCTCGCCGCACAGGGCAAGACGCGGCATGACCTGGGCCGGGCGAAGTTCGTCGAGCGCGTGTGGGAATGGAAGTCCGAATCCGGCTCCACGATCACGAACCAGATGCGCCGCCTTGGCGCCTCGGTGGATTGGTCGCGCGAGCGCTTCACGATGGACGAGGGATTGTCGGCGGCGGTCAAGCGCGTGTTCGTCCAGTGGTACCGCGATGGCCTGATTTATCGCGGTCGCCGCTTGGTCAACTGGGATCCGGTGTTGATGACGGCGGTGTCCGATCTCGAGGTCGACAGTCAGGAAAAGGATGGCTCGCTGTGGTCGATCCGTTATCCGGCCAGCGATGGCGGCGCGGGCCTGGTCGTGGCGACCACGCGGCCGGAGACCATGCTTGGCGACGTCGCGGTGGCCGTGCACCCCGAGGACGAGCGCTATCAGGCGCTGATCGGCAAGACGCTGAAATTGCCGCTGAGCGCGCGCCACATTCCGGTGATTGCCGATGCCTATGTCGATCGCGAATTCGGCACCGGTTGCGTCAAGATTACGCCGGCGCACGATTTCAACGACTGGCAAATCGGTGCGCGCCACAAGCTTGCGCCGATCACGATCCTGACGCTCGATGCGAAGATCAACGACCACGCGCCGGAAAAATACCGCGGCATGGATCGTTTCGTCGCGCGCAAGGCCGTGCTCGCCGATCTCGAATCGGCAGGCCTGCTCGTCGAGACCAAGAAGCACAAGCTGCAAGTGCCGGTCAGTCAACGCACCGACGCGATCATCGAGCCGATGCTGACCGATCAATGGTTTCTCGATTTGACGAGCGACACGCGCGTCGATGGCAAACCCGGCCCCGGCGGACGCAAGGCCATTACCGAACCTGCGCTTGCCGCGGTGCGAGACGGTGCGATCAAATTCGTGCCGGAAAATTGGTCGACGACCTACAACCAGTGGTTGGAAAACATCCAGGATTGGTGCGTCAGCCGCCAATTGTGGTGGGGTCATCAGATTCCGGCGTGGTACGACGAGGCGGGCAACATTTTTGTCGGCGAGGACGAAGCCGATGCGCTGGCACATTCCGACCAAAAGCCGGTCGGTACGCTCAAGCAAGACGACGACGTGCTCGATACGTGGTTTTCCTCCGCGCTATGGCCATTCTCGACCATGGGTTGGCCGAACACGGGCGACACGATCGAAGATGGCCGCGTTGTCGCCAACTGGGCGCAGGATCAAGCCTTCCTGCCAAGCGCGGTGCTCGTCACCGGGTTTGACATCATCTTTTTCTGGGTCGCGCGCATGGTCATGGCGACGCAGTATTTCACTGGCCGCGTGCCGTTCCGCGAGGTCTACATCAATGCCATCGTGCGTGATGCCGAAGGCCAGAAGATGTCGAAGTCGAAAGGCAACACGATCGACCCGCTCGATCTGATCGACGGCATCGAACTCGACGCATTGGTGAAAAAATCGACGGCGTCGCTCCTGATTCCGCAGGCGCGCGAGAAAGTCGAAAAACGCATCCGCAAGGATTATCCGCACGGCATCGCCGCCGTCGGCACCGATGCGCTGCGCTTCACCTTCGCCGCGCTCGCGACCCATGGCCGCACGATCAATTTCGATCTCAAGCGCGCCGAAGGCTACAAGGCGTTCTGCAACAAGCTGTGGAATGCGGCGCGGTATATCCGGAGTGTCTGCGCGCCTCCGACAGAAATCGACGATTTCGACTCTCCAGAGCGGTCAGTCAACCCCTGTCTAGAACGCCCGAGCGAATGGCCTCGCACTACCGAAGAGGCTTGGATTCTTGGCAAATTCAAGGAGACCTTGAATGAAGTGGAAACACAGATGGTGCTGTACCGCTTCGATTTGGTCGCGCAAGTGCTCTATGAATTCACCTGGAACTACTTCTGTGATTGGTTCATCGAGCTATCGAAGCCCTATTTGAATGCGCAGGTATTTTTGAGCACCCAAGCAGGCGCGTCGCCGATGGTGTCGGATGGACAGGCCGCCATCTCGATACAGTACACGCTTGCTCATGTGCTTGAGTCCTTGCTGCGCGCGCTGCATCCGATCACCCCATTCATCACCGAGGAAATTTTCCAATCGGTCGTGCCGCTGCTTGGCTTGACCGAAACCAGCATCACGCAGCGAAGCTATCCGCGTGCGGACGAACTGCCGACGGACGACACGAGCGCCAGCGCCGATATCGAATGGCTGCGCGCGCTGCTCGGCCAGGTGCGCCGCATCCGCAGCGAGATGAATATTGCACCGGGCAAGACGATTCCGCTGCGGTACGCGAACGGCAGTGCGATCGATCGCGCACGCGCGGACAAATTCGCGGCGCAGATCGCCTTCCTCGCCAAGGCCGAGTCGCAGCGCTGGCTCGCGGTCGGTGAGGCGGAGCCCGCCGCTGCGATGGCGATCCTCGGTGAAATGAAGTTGTTGATTCCTTTGGCCGGATTGATCGACCTCGATGCGGAGAAGGCGCGTTTGGGCAAGGAGATCCAGCGCCTCGACGGCGAGATCGCGAAAGCGAATGCCAAGCTTGCCCACTTCGGCGAGAAAACGCCGCCGGCAGTCGTCGAGCAGGAGAAGAAGCGCGTCGCCGAATTCACCGCCGCGCTCGACGGACTGCGCGCGCAGCTCGCCAAACTTTGAGCGTCATACCGTGTCGCCGTGCCGACTGCGCGGCGGCAGGCTACAGGGTGACGTAGAGGCGTTTCCTGTCCATGCCCCAGGCGACGAGCCAGCACAAGGCCATGAACGCCAGTGCGAACAGCAGCGAGCCGTTCTTGTCGCCTGCCCAGCTTTGGAAGCCGTTGCGATAGATCCATTGGAACGCCGTTTCGCCGCCGACCGGGATCAGATACAGCATCGTCTGACCGACTTCGCTGAGCAGATAGATGAACAGCGTGTTCCTGCCGAATACCTCGAAGCAATGCATCGCGGTACCGCGCAGCCGCAGCCCGTCGATCACACCGGCCAGCAAGGCCAGCACCCACAGATCGATGCCCACCGTGCACAGGACGTAGGAACTCGTCCAGAGTTTCTTGTTGATCGGCAGCACGGTATTCCAGAGCAGCGCCAGCGCGATGCAGACGGCACCGAGGGCGACCAGACGCAACAGCGACGTACGCCCCGCTCCGTATTCGCGCAAATATCGTCCGGCAGCGTATCCGGCAAGCATGTTGACTGCGGAGGTCAACGTGCCGAGTACCCCTTCGGGATCGAACGGCATGCCCTCGCCGTGCCAGAGATGCTCGGGACCGAACAGGAACAAATCGAGCCGCAACGCGGCGTTGCCTTGCAAGCTGTAGTCGCCGAAGTGCGCGAGGACGGCCCAATGGCCGAGCAGCGCCGCGACCGCAAAGACCCATGCGCCGCGCAGGCCGACGCCGAGCACGAGCAGGCTGACCAGACCGTAGTCGAGGGCGATACGCTGCAACACGCCGAGGATGCGCGTGCCGCCGATCGGCAGCAGGGCAAGCCGCCCCGTATCGTCGAAATGGAAGAACGGAAACCAGTACAGAAGGTATCCGCACAGGAAGATCAGCGCCGTGCGCCGCAGGATTTTCCGCAGCGCGGTCTCCACACCGAGGCGACGCAAGCCTTCCATGGCGTAACTCATCGAGGCGCCGGCGACGAACAGGAAGGTCGGGAAAACCACGTCGGTCGGCGTCAGCCCGTTCCACTGCGCGTGCAGCAAGGGCGCGTAGGAGTGCGCTGCGTCGATCGACATGTTGACCACGATCATCAGCGCCAGGGTCATGCCGCGCAGCACGTCGATCGACAGCGAGCGCACGGCGGCCGTCATCGCGCGCTACTTGTGCCATGCGCGTCGTGCTTGCCGATCGCGCGTACGATCGCCTGGCGGGCGAGTGGATTCATCACCTTGTAGCCCGCCGCATTCGGGTGCACGCCGTCGTCGGAATACGCCCTGTTCATACCCGCATGAGCGTCGGCCATTGGTGTGTGGTAGTCGATATAGACGAGCTTGTGCTGCCGCGCGTAGTCCTCGATCCAGCGATTCACCGCGGCGATCTTCGCCACCGGCTGCACCTGCGGCGCCCAGTCGTAGTGCGTGGTGGGCAACAGCGAGGCGAGGATCACCTTGATGCCGTGGGCCTGCGCCAGTTCGACCATCGAGGCGAGATTGCCTTCGATCTGCTCGGGCGTGGCCGGGCCGGTGTTGCCGGCGATATCGTTGGTGCCGGCCAGAATCACGACCGCGGCGGGCTTCAGCTCGATCACATCGGCACGAAAGCGCAGCAGCATCTGCGGCGTGGTCTGTCCGCTGATGCCGCGATTGACGTAGTCGCGGTTCGCGAAAATGCCGTCCGGCACGTTGCCCCAGAACTCGGTGATCGAATCACCCATGAAGACCACGCGCGGATGCGCGGCATCCGGCCTCACGAGCGCAGCGTTTTCCGCGCGGTACTTGGCCAGATTGGCCCAGTCGGAATTGCCGTTCCCGTCGGCGGCGGCGTGACCGGCGATGGACGCGACGAACACTGCGATCAGGCAACGTGGAAGCAGATTCACGGGCAATACTCTCCAGAAATCACACACGTTGTCGACGCAGGACACTCAGGCGCGCGCCCCGCCGGCCCGTTTTCGCCAAGGTGCGCCATTCGCCACCAGCGGACCCTGCGGCACGCATCATGACCCTGAATCTGCATCGCGCCGAACCCATGCTTACGGCAGGTCCAGCGGCGAAGTCAGCCCCTTGCGCCCGGCGCCATCGAATGCCGCGACCCGCAATTTGCCACGCGCCGGCAGCGGGCCGTCGACGACAGGACTGTTTGCGTCCGGCTCGCCGCCATCGTCGCGATAGCGCAAGGTGAATCCGGGAATCTGCATGTTGACCAGCACGCGCTCGCCGTCGCGATGCAGGCCCGGTGCGGGAATGCGATAGCCGATGTCGGCCTGCTCCGCGTCGAGCCGCGGCAGCACGCGCTTGCCGATCTGGTTGACGAAGGCAGACCACGCGGCGGCATGCGCCTGCGCCGCGCGCGCGGGATCGCGCTCGCGCGTCCACGCGGGATCGCTCGCCCAGCCGAGTTCCGCCACCGCCAACAGGCGCGGCATCAAGAGGTAGTCGATGCGCGCGGGATCGCGCAAGGTTTCGCCCCACAACGCCGCCTCGACGCCGCGGATGTGCCGCGCACCGGTTTCAGTCAATGATTGCATATCCGGGATGCGTGCGGCATCGGTCGGGCTTTTACGGACCGCGTCGAGTGGAATGTAGTCGTAGCTGTTGTCGAGGTCGGCATACGCCGCCCAGTTCATGCCCGGCTCGGTCGGATTGCGGCTGTGCGCCATGTCGAGATACAGCGCCGTGGCTGGTGCGAGGATCACATCGTAACCGGCATTGGCAAGGCGATAACCGAGGTCGGCATCCTCGTCGAGATTGCTCCAGGCCAACAAGGTGAAGCCGTGTTCGAGCATGGCTGGATTCGGCACGGCGTGCGCCTTGCCGTGCTGCATGATTTGCCGCGTGCCGAGTTCCGCCCAGCCGGTCGCGGCAAGCGCGTGTGCGTGCAGGATGCCATCGACGCGCGTGTAGAAATAGTCCCAGATCTCGCTGATCGATTTCAGTCTTTCACGGCGCATCAGTTCCCGCACAGCCGGCGATTTTTCCCAGGCGCCTTTGGGCACCTCATCGCCGCCGACATGCAGCGTGGTGAGCGGCACGCCGGCATCGCGGTGCATCGTGGCGACGGCGGCGACGACCTCCTCGATGAAAGCGTAGGTGGAGTCCAGACCCGGATCCATTACGTTGTCGTGATAGCCCTGCGCGGATACGTACACGGAGTGGTCACGCGCATCGGTGAGCAGATACGCATCGGCGTCGGTGGCGCCCGTCTGCGCGAGGCGGCGCGCGCGATGCGCCATCGCCTTGATCGCTGCGCGCGCGTGCCCGGGCATTTCGATTTCCGGAATCACCTCGATGTGGCGTGCTGCGGCGTATTTCAGAATGTCGATGTAATCGGCACGCGTGTAGTAGCCACTGCCGTGCGGATCGGCGAGCGACGGACCGGAACCGTAAGCCGGAAACAGATGCTCGCTCTCGTCGAGCGTATGGCCGCGCCGCGCACCGAAACTCGTGAGCTCGGGCAGATCGGGAATCTCCAGGCGCCAACCCTCGTCATCGGTCAGGTGAAAATGGAACACGTTGAGCTTGTAGCGCGCCATCAGATCGAGCAGACGCAGGATCGTGCGCTTGTCCTGGAAATTGCGCGACACGTCGAACATCAAGCCGCGATAGGCAAAGCGCGGCGCATCGACGATGTCGATCGCAGCCAGCGACAGTGCGTCGCCGCGGCGCGCGCGCAACGGCAGCAGGTCGTGCAGCGATTGCAATCCGCGTGCTACGCCGGCCGCGGTGTTGCCCGTGATACGTACGCCTTTTGCCGCATCGACCGACAGTTCGTACGCCTCGGGCGCGTCTTCGCCGGCGACCTTGCCGACGTGGAGTGCGAGCACTGCCCCGCGCGCCGCCTGCGCCTTGCCCGCATCGTTCGCCGGCGCGAAGTAGCGCGCGAGCAAGGCCTGTGCGAACGCCATTTCGGCATCCAGACCGGCATCGGCCTGCACCTGCGGCGATGTCGACCAGGTCAACGTTGCGCTGCCGCGCGACATTCGGCGCGGCGTGGGAAAGACCGGCGCGAGATCGGCCTCGGCGACATCGGCGATGATCCGGTTGCGCGCGAAAATCTCCTCCGCCGTGGCCGGCGGCGACTGCGCCGTCGCCTTGCCATCGATTTGCGTCGCGAGCGCGGGCAGGGTCACGCGATAGTCGTCGATCGGGTGGCCGGTTTGCGCATCGTCGTCGCGCACGAAATACGCACCGACAGGTACCTTGTCGACGTTCAACAGCCGTGTGGGATGGAACAGCGTCACACGCACGCTCTCGCCGGGCGCGAGCGCTGCGAATCCTGCCGTCGGATGCAACCGGAACAGGCTGCCGTTGACGCGTTCGATGGCAATGTGGCCGCGCATGGCGCCCGTCTCCACCTCTGACAGGCAACTGAAATAGATCGACCAGCCATGTGCGGGCAGCGGTTTTTCATCGTGGTTAGTCAATACGAATGCCGCTTCGCTGCGCGCCTGCTTCGGACCGCCGATGTCGATACGTACCGGTTCCCAGCTCAACTGCACTGGCGCCGCCGGTACTGCAGCGCAGGCGATGCTGACCTGCAGCGTGGCCAGCGTCACGACCCGGCGCAACCATTGCCGCCAATTCGCGCGGGCTGCCGTGCAGTCAGCGCGTGCGTGCGGCGTGGTCGAACCGAAACATGGCTTGTTCATGGGGACTCCTGGATAGCCGTCACGAATACGCAAGGCAGGCGCGATGCCGGTGAGCATCGCTCAGCACCATCCACGTCGTCAACGCAAGTGCAGTGGCGCGGCGTGAGATTGCGGTACGCCCTTCGGCATCGCGTCGACGACGTCGTGCGAAATGCCAGCGGGCATCTCGCCACTGCGGCGCCCGTGTCGCCGGATTTGCGGCTATGCTCGGCGGCGTCCAATTGCTGGGGAGACTACTACGCATGAAAATCCAGATTGTCGTTCTCGCCGCGTTCATCGCCGGTACGGCGCAGGCCACAGACAAAAAAACAATCAGCCATGAAGACCTGTGGACGATGCCGCGCGTGGGTGCGCCGGTGATGAGTCCCGACGGCAAATTTGCGGCGTTCAACGTTACCGAGGCGAGCTACAAAAAAGACGAATCGCAAACGCATTTGTGGATCGTCGCAACCGACGGCAGCGGCAGCGCGCGGCGGCTGACGTCAAGTAAGTCGACTGAATCGGGTGTGGCGTGGAGCCCAGACTCGCGGCGCATCGCGTTCTCGGCCAAGCGCAACGAGGACAAGGTCGCGCAAATCTGGATTCTCGATCTCGCCGCGGGCGGCGAAGCGCAGCGCGTAACGTCGCTGTCGACCGGCGCGTCGGAGCCCGAGTTTTCGCCGGACGGCAAGCACCTGTTGTTCACCAGTCACGTCTACACCGAGGCGATGAACGACAAGGACAACGCGCGCATCGCCAAGGAGCATGAAGAGCGCAAATACAAAGCGCACGTCTACACCGGTTTTCCAGTGCGTCATTTCGACAAGTGGATCGAGCCCGACAAACGCCCGCATCCCTTCGTGCAAACCCTTGGCGCTGACGATGCTCACGATCTCATCGCTGGCAGCGCGCTGGCGAAATTGCCGGGCTATTCCGCGCCGGAAGACAACGCCGGTGCGACTTGGGCGCCCGATGGTCGCAGCGTCGTGTTCGTCGCCAGTCGCAATCGTGATCGCGCGGCGTGGCAGTTCACCCACGCCGATTTGTTCCAGGTGCCGATCGAGGGCGGCGAACCCAAGCGCCTCACCGGTGCCGACTCGCTCGATGCGGGCGACAGTTACGGCAAGCCGCGCTTCAGCGCCGATGGCCGCGTTCTATACAGCGTTGTCGTGCCGCAGACCGGCCACACTTACGATGCGACGCGGCTCGCCGTATTCGACTGGCCGAGCGCCAAAGCGCGTGCGCGCATCGAGCTGCCAAACAAATTGTCCGTCGCGAGTTTCGCCCCGGCACCGGGTGGACGCAGCGTTTACATCACCGCCGAGAGCGAGGGTCAGGAAAAACTCTATCGCGCGAGCAACGATGGCAAGGAAGCCAAACTCGTCGCCGCGCCTGCGCATGGCACCTGGAGCGGCCTCAGCGGCGGCGTGAAATCGCCCGTGCTCGTCGCGCAATACGAGTCGGCCACCGAGCCGCCGGAGATCGTGCGTCTGGATACTTCGGGAAAAATGCAAACGCTCACACATATTGCAAGCGAGCAGGCTGCCAAGCTCGACCTTGGCGCGCTCGAGCATTTCAGCTTCGTCAATGCGCGCGGCCAGCGCATCGACTCGATGCTGCTGCGTCCGCCGCACTTCGATGCGACGAAAAAATACCCCTTGCTCGTCGTCATGCACGGCGGCCCGTTTTCGCAATGGCGCGATCAATGGGTGCTGCGCTGGAATTATCACCTGCTCGCCGCGCCGGGCTACGTCGTGCTGCTGACCAACTACGTCGGCTCGACCGGCTACGGCGAGGCGTTCTCGCAAGCGATTCAGGGCGATCCGCTCAAGGGCCCCGGCGACGACATCAACGCCGCGGCCGACGAGGCGATCAAAAACTATCCTTTCATCGACGCCAGCCGCCAGTGCGCCGCGGGCGCGAGCTACGGCGGCCATCTGTCGAACTGGATGCAGGCGACGACGACACGCTACCGCTGCCTCGTCAGCCATGCCGGATTGGTCAATCTTGAATCGCAGTGGGGCACCTCGGACACCATCTACGGGCGTGAAGTCGGCAACGGCGGCCCGGTGTGGGAGCAGGGCGCGGTGTGGCGCGAACAGAATCCGATTCGCTATGCGGAAAAATTCAAAACGCCCGCTCTCGTCTCCGTGGGCGAGCGCGATTTCCGCGTGCCGATCAACAACGCGCTCGAATATTGGTCAGCTTTGCAACGTCAGCGCGTGCCGAGCGAGCTGATCGTGTTTCCCGACGAAAACCATTGGGTGTTGAATGCGGAGAATTCGAAATTCTGGTACGCGCAGGTGCAGGCCTGGTTCGCGCGCTGGCTCAAGAGCGACGCGCCCGCCGCGCCGCACTGAATGCATCCGGCATCGATGAGCAGCGCGTGATCTAGCGCCATGTCCGGGCCAACTGCCGCATCGCCATCGCCACTGTCCTCGCGCGCGCCAAGTGCGCGAGGGTGGCGCTGGTTGCGCCGCGGCGTGTTGCTTGTGCTGGTGACGCTGGCGCTGTATGCGCTGTGCGGTTTTTTTCTGGTGCCGGCGCTGCTGCATCGCTGGATAGATGGGAACGCGGCGCGCCTGCTCGGTCGTCCGGTTTCGGTCGGAGCGATCACATTCAACCCGTTCACCCGGCATTTGCGCGTCGAGAAGGTGCGCATCGCCGAGGTCGATGGCGTCACGCCGTTCGCCGCCATCGAGCGCATCGATCTTGCGCTGGCGTGGGCGGCCTTGTGGCAGCGCGCGCCGCTGCTCGATGCGCTCGATCTGACCCATCCACGCCTCGCCCTCGTGCGCACGGGGGCGTGGCGGTTCAATGTCTCCGATCTGATCGACAAATTCGGCAGCGACCCGGTGACGGACAGCACAACGCCATTGAATTATTCGATGGCAAATATCCGCGTGCAGGGCGGCGAGGTGCGCATCGACGACAAAGTGGGCGGCAGCACCCACACGATCGCCGACATCGACATCGGCATTCCGCTGCTGGCCAATCGACCGCGTGCCGTGTCCATCGGCGTGTCGCCGTTGTTCGCCGCGCGCGTGGACGGTCGGCCATTGCGCATCGCCGGGGAAGTTCAGTCGCGCGCCGACAGCCTCGAATCGTTTCTCGATCTCACGCTCGAACGGCTGGACTTGCCGCAGTATCTCGCCTACGCGCAGTCCGCGTTGCCCGTGGCGATGCCGCGCGGCACGGTGTCGGGCAATGTGCGTGTGCATGTCGTGCAAGGGGCGTCGCCGCGCTTGCGTCTGGACGGCGTGGTGGTGATCGACGATGCCGCGATGACGGAAAAAGACGGCGCGCCGATTGCAGAAGCGGCGCGCATCATCGTGTCGTTTTCCGACGTGCAGCCGCTGCTCTCGCGCTATCGACTCGGCAGCGTCAACCTCGATCATGCGCATATCCGCTACGTCGCGCGCGCCGGCGGTCGCAGCAATGTCGATGGCTTGTTCGCTTACGCCAAACCGGCGCCCGAACAGAAAAGCGGCGGCATCGCCATCGACCGCCTCGGCATCGTCGACGGCCAATTCGACTACGTCGATGAAACCCTGCCCGGCGGCGCGACGACCATCGCGCTCGAGAGCATCGATGGCAGTGTGGCGGCCTTCGATACGCGCAAGGGGCACGCCGAGGTCGAATTGCAAGCGCAGCACAACGGCGGAGAAGTGCGTACCGATGGCCAGCTCGACATGGCCAGCAGCCGCTACACCGGCACCCTCACCGCGAAAAACATCGGCATGGCGCCATTGCAGCCCTATCTCGTGCCGCGCGGCAGCACCGCCGTCGTGCGCGCCGGGCGCGTCGATACGACGGGCCGCTTTTACGCCGACTGGAAAGCGGCGACGACCTTGCGCGTGGAGCCGGCCACGCTGCGCGTGCGCGATCTTGCGCTCGGCTTGCGCGGCAGCGCCGAGCCGGCACTCACATGCACCACGCTCGATCTGGGCGTGCAGCATTTCGACTGGCAGGCCGCCGAGGTGCGTCTGGATTCTGCCGTCGCACACGGGCTTGTCGTGCGTGCGCGCATTGCGCGCGATGGCAGCGTCGATCTCGCGCGCTTGCTCGGCGAGTCGCCCGCAACGGCGGCGAAAGCGAGTGGCGCAGTCGCGCCTGCGTGGCACTGGGGCATCGCGCGTTTTGCGTTCGAGGCAGCGAGCGCACGGCTTGACGATGCTCGCAGCGTGCCGCCGCGCGCGTTGTCCACCAGCGCGCTCAGCGGCGAGGTGAGCGGCCTCGGCGATGCGATGGACAAACCCCTCGCACTCACCCTCGCCGGCAGTGCGGCACGTGGCACGTTCGTGCTCGCGGGCACGCTTGGCTTGAACCCGCTCGATCTGGACGTGAAAGCAACCACGCGCGAGTTCGATCTCCTGCCGTGGCTTGCGTATGCGATGCCGACGCCGCCGGTTCGCATCGACGCAGCGGTCGCGAGCAGCGACGGCACCCTGCACTACACGCCGCAGCGCCTCGACTATCACGGACGCGCGAGCGTATCGCCGCTGCGTCTGCTCGATCCGATCACGGGCGATGAGCTGTTGGCGGTGCGCGCGCTGCGCATCGGCGCGATCGAGGTGGCGCAGGCTGGCGCGGAACCGGCGCGCATTCGCCTGGGCGATGTCGCGCTGGAAGATTTCCACGCGCGTTTGTTCATGAACGCCGACGGCAGCACCAATGTCGGCGAGCTCATGGCCGCCAACGCCGCATCCGCTGCGACGAAATCGCCGGCGGCGGCGCTGCAGATTGGCCCGATCACGCTCCAGCGCGGACATCTCAACGTCTCCGACAACTACATCAAGCCGAACTACAGCGCCGACATCACCGAACTTGCCGGGCGCATCGGCGCGTTTGCCAGCACGGCGAACGGCCCTGCCGAAGTCGAGCTTGCGGGCCTGCTCGACGCCAACACGCGCGTGGACATTCGTGGCCGCATCGATCCGCTCGCAGCGCGCGCCATGGTCGATGTGCGCGGCAATGCGCAGGGCGTCGAACTTACGCGCTTTTCCGCTTATGCCGTGCGCTATACCGGCTACCCGATCATCAAGGGGCGGCTCAACGCCAGCGTGCATTATCTGCTCGATGGCAAAAAACTCACCGCAGACAACCACTTCAACATCGAGCAATTGACCTTTGGCGAGGAGAGCCACGAGGCGGGTGCCGGGCATCAGCCGGTCAAGCTTGCGGTGTCGTTACTCAAAGATGCCAACGGCGTGATCGATGTGAACGTGCCCGTATCCGGCTCGCTGGATGATCCGAAATTCTCCCTCGGCGGCATGCTCTGGCGTGCCTTTGGCGGCATGATCGGCAAGGCCGCGAGTGCGCCGTTTCGCCTGCTCGCCTCAGCCTTCAAGCGCGAGCAGGGCGCGGCTGAGTTGGCTTGGATCGAGTTCGCGCCGGGGGCGGATCAACTCGATGCCGCAGCGCAAGCCAAACTGGCCGATATCGCGCGCATCGCCAACACCAAGGCGCAACTCAATATCGGCATCATCGGCCGCACCGATCCAGCGCTCGATGCGACGGCCCTGCGCCGCGTCACGGTCGATGCGGCGATTCGTCGCGAATACGCGCGCGAGCACAATATCGATGAGGCCCAGGTGCCCGCCGAACTATCGACCGAGGAGACGGAAGCCGCGCTCGCGCTCGCCTATCGGCACGCGGACGTCGCCAAGGAACGTCGCTTGCTCGTTCTTCCCGTTACGCCGCCGGCGGCGGAAATGCGCCGCCTGCTCGAAGCGCGCGTCGCCACCGACGACAGCGCCATGCTGCATCTCGCCGAGCGTCGCGCGGGCCATGTCGTCGGCTTCCTGCACGGCAAGGTGGACGATCGCCGGCTGTGGACGCTGGCGCCGCAACTCCGTGCTCAGGGCATCGACGACAAAGGCAAGACCACGCGGGTGGAAATGACCTTGAAGTGAGTGCACTGCACGCATGGTTGCCGCTGCGCCAACCGCTACGCCAACCTGCGGGCTACCCCATGCGCGAAGCGCGCCGCGCTGCCGTCGGCGTGAGCGAAAAACAGCGACGGTTCGGTCAGTTCGAGTTCGAGCACGCAAGGCGCATCGGCGCCGTCACGGATCAAATCGACGCGCGCATACAGCAGTGGCTGGGCGAAAGGCATCGCCGCCAACGCACTCTGCGCGACGCGCAATTCGTCCACGCCCGGCGTACGCGGCGTGATGTGCTCGGCGGCGAACAGGGCGCGCGTCGGGCCTTCGCCGCGTTTGAGCAGCGGGCCCTTGCGGATGGCATGGCTGTACTCGCCGTCGAAAAAAATCAAGGCCGTCTCGCCGTGCGCGTCGACGCGATCGAGGTAGGGTTGCAGCAGCACGCTGCGTCCGCCATCGAGCAAGCGTTGCGTGTGATCGAGCGCCTGCGCGCGTTCCTCGCGTCCATAGCGTTGCGCATCGCGCGAGCCCGCGCCGACGCTGGGCTTGACCACGAATTCGCCGGCGGCGTGGCGCACGAGAAATCGATCCAGCAGCATTTGCGCATCCTCGCCGGGCTCGATGAAGTGGCTTGGCACCGTGGCCACGCCTGCGCGGGCGAGATCGCCCAAATAGTGTTTGTCGGTGTTCCAGCGAATCACGTCGAGCGGATTGAGGAGCTGCGTCGCCCGGCTCGCGCGCTCAGCCCAGTCGAGAAATTCGCGCAGGCGCATCGTGTAGTCCCACGGCGAGCGCAGCAACGCCAGCCGGTAGCGCGACCAGTCCGTGTCTGCGTCGTCCCAGTCGACGACGTCGTGCGCGATGCCGGCGGCCTCCAACGCCGCACGCAGTGGCGGCAAATCGTCGTCGAGATCGCGTGCGGCGGCGGCAGTGACGAGGGCGAGACGCGATGTCGGCATGACGGTATCCGTGGTGGCGAGGCCGGGAGTGTCCCATGCCGCGAACTGTGCTGTCTGCCCACGGCTTGATTCAGATCATCCGCAGACTGGCGCCATCGGCATATCATCGCGCGATCCCACTCATCGGATGTCTCGCATGCCTGAGATCCCACTCGACGAAGCGCGCATCGCCATGCTGGTCGACCGCTTCTACGACAAGGTGCGCGCCGATGCGCTGCTCGGCGCGGTGTTCAATCCGGTCGTTGCCGATTGGCGCGAGCACAAGCGTTTGTTGACTTCGTTCTGGTGCTCGGTCGTGTTGCGCGCCGGCACCTATCGCGGCAATCCGATGGCCAAGCACACCCCGCACCCCATCGGCGCGGCGCACTTCGAGCATTGGCTGCAATTGTGGGGCGACACCGCGCGCGAGGTGCTGGATGCCGAGGCCGCCGGGGTCATGATCGAATACGCCACGCGGATCGGCGACGGCTTGCGTCTGGGGCTTGGCCTGCCGCGCGCGCGGCAAGGGCGCGGCCTGGGCATTCCGGTTGTCGGCGTGCGCTGACGATCGACCCGATTCGTCGCTGCGCCCGACGCTCGCCGGTCATGCCGCGAGCCGTCAATCCACTGGCGTGCCGCCTTTCATCACATGCGCCACCTTTTCCAGCGCGCGCACGTCCACCGTGGCGTCGCCTTCGATCGCGATCATGTCGGCGTAGTGCCCCGGGCTCAACGCGCCGACGTCTTTCGGCACGCGCAGCAGGTCCGCAGCCACTGTCGTCGCCGACTGGATCGCCTGCATCGGCGTCATGCCATAGCGCACCATGTAAGCGAATTGCCTGGCATTCCAGCCGAAGGGATACACGCCTTCATCGGTGCCGAAGCTCAATTTCACGCCGGCTTTCAGCGCCTTGGCGAAGCCGGCGCGTTGCAGGTCGGTGGTCTCGCGATTCTTGCGCAGATAGCCGGCGTCCCAGCCCTGTTTGGTGCCGAATTCCTCGATGTAGTCGCCGTCGTAGATATCCATGTCGAGCCACACCCCCTTGGCCTTTGCCAACGCGATGCCTTCGTCGTCGATCAGGGAGGCGTGTTCGATCGAGCGCACGCCGGCGCGAATCGCGCTCTTGATGCCCGCAGCGCCGTGCGCGTGGGCGATGCAGTAGCTGCCGTGCAGCGCCGCTTCCTCGCAGGCGGACTTCATTTCCTCGAACGACAATTCGGGCTGGCCCGGCTCGGTGCCGACGGTGAGTACGGCGCCGGTGGCGATCATCTTGATGAAGTCCGCGCCGTTCTGAAACAGATGACGCGTTTTCTCGCGCGCCTCGTCCGCATTGCGCACGACGCCGACCTGCATGTCCGCCGGCACCTTCACGTCCGGCGCAAAACCCGACACCGTGCCGCCGCCGCCCGGCACCGTGATGTACGCCCCGGCGACGAACATGCGCGGGCCTTCGATCTGGCCCGCGGCGATCGCATCGCGCAGCGCGACATCGGTGAACGCGCGATAGGTGCCGACGTCGCGCACCGTGGTGAAGCCGGCGCGCAAGGTTTTGCGCGCGTTGTCCGCACCCTTCAACGCCATCGCCGCCGCTGAATGAAACAAGGGCTCGGCCACGTTCGCCGTCTCGCCGTAGTCGGCCAGATGCGTGTGCATGTCGATCAGGCCGGGCAATACCTGATAGCGCGACCAATCCGTCAGCGGGCCATCGCTCGGCGCGCCCGCGAACGGCGCGACGGCAGCGACGCGCCCATCGACGATGGTGATGAGTTGATTGTCGAGCACGCGACCGTGCTCGGTATCGACCAGCTTGCCGGCGTGCACATAACGCGTGGCGGCGCCGGCCGAGAACGACATTGTGGCGACAATCAGCGAAGCGGCGAGACGGATCAACATGGGGCCTCCTGCGCGGCGGTTCGGGTACACATCGAGCAAGCGACTGCTCATTCTGCGTGCGATGCGGCACGACGTTGTCGCGTGCGATGATACGACGGATGTGGCGCCGGTCGTCGTCGTCTTTTGATCGATGGCGTCTCGGAAGCCCTGCTCGAACGTCAAGGTGCCGCGCAACCTGCGCCGGCCAGGCTCGAATGGACTCGTTCCGAGCCAATACGAGTCTTGCCGCCGGATCGCGCTGCCGCAGTCTCGCGGTAGATGCATAAATGTCCGGACAAATGTAAACTCCCGCCAAGTCGGCTCCCTGCGTGTGGCATCGGCCGACAAGAGTCAATGGCGCCAGGAGTCCGCATTCATGGTCCCGATCCACCGCCGCTTCGTCGACATCGAGGGTCGCCAGGTTCACTACCGGATTGCTGGCAGCGGGCCGGCGCTGTTGTTGCTTCACCAGTCGCCGCAGAACTCGCGCATGTGGCGGGAGGTGATGCTGCGCTACGCGCCGCGCTTCACCGTCATCGCCCCGGACTCGCCGGGGTTCGGCTATTCCGATCCGCTGGCGCAGGCGTCGCCGGACTTGTCCGCCTTCGGACGCGCGACCTGGCAACTGGTGCAGGCACTCGGACTGGGGCGCGTGGCCGTGATGGGCATGCACACCGGCGGCCTGATCGCGACCTGGTTGGCGTGGGCGCATCCCGAGGCCGTATCGGCGTTGGTGGTCGATGGCTATGCGGCGTTCACTCCGGAGGAGAGCGCGCGCTACGGCGACGCCTACTTGCCGCCGTTCGTGCCGACCTGGGACGGTGCCCACCTGCGCTGGCTGTGGGCGCGGGTCCGCGAACAGAAGTACTTCTTTCCCTGGTACGACGGCCGCGCGCAGGCCGCGATGGCGATCGCGCCGGCGACGGTGCAGGCGAGCCACGACGCGGTCATGGATGTGCTGGAGGTCGGCGACCACTATCGCGTCGGCTACCGTGCCGCGTTCAAGCACAACGACCACCACTGGCTGGCGGAATTGCGGGTGCCCTCGCTGCTGGTCTATCGCCGCGACGATCCGCTGCTGGCGCACCTGCCGCGGCTCGCCGCGTTGCCGCGCCAGGTGCAGGTGGTCGAGGAGCCCGGCATTCCGTCGATGCTGCTGCGCCTGGATCAGTGGTTGGCCGCGACCCTCGCGGGCGAGCCCGCGGCGGCGATCGGGCCGGCCGCGCCGCCGGTGCCGCAGCGCTGGCGGCGGGTCATCGCCGAAACCGCGTGTGGCGACGTCGCCGGCTGGCTGCGCGCTGGTCCCGGCCCGCTGCAGGTCCACCTGCATGCGCCGGCCAGCGCCGCGTTCACTGCCGCGGACGTGGCCGGGTTCGACGGCCCGGTCCTGCTGGTGGACTTGCCCGGCCACGGCGCGTCCTGCGAGACGGAGGCTACACTGGATGCGGCGACGATGGTGGACGCCATCGCCAGCTTTGTCGGCACGTTTGCCGGCGACGCACCGCTGTCGCTCCGGGTCCACGGCGCCTCCGCGGCCTACGTGCCCGGCCTGGCCGAACGCTTCGGCGCGAGCCTGCGCTCGGTACATCTGCACGCGCCGTGGTTGCTCACGCCGCAGGAGCAGGGATGCCTGCTCGACAACCTGCCAACAACCCGCATCGACCGCGCCGGCGGTCATCTGGGCGACGCCTGGCAGTGGGAACGCGAACGCCACTTGCTGTGGCCGTGGTTGCCGCCGGCCGCCAACGCGCGCCGGCTCGTGGATGTGCCGGCGCCGGCCCGGGTCCACGCCAATGTCGTCGAGTTGCTGCGCCTCGGTCCGCGTCTGCGCGCATTGCTGCAGGCGGCGACGCCGCCGGATCTGGCTGCGCGGCTGCGGGCCTTGCCGCTGCCGTTGCACTTGGCATCCGATCCGGTCGGCGATTTCGCGGGCCGCGCCGCGGCACTGCTGTCCGGTCACGAGGAGGCATGAACATGAACACCGACGCGACCCCGTCCCGGGCCGTGATCGCGCGGCTGCAATCGAGCTGCGGCGATGCGCTGGTTACCGATCCGGCCGAACTGGCCTATTTCGCGACCGATGTCTATGCCGAGGGCGAGCCATTGCTGGCGGTGTTGCGCCCGACCAGTGCCGAGCAACTGGCTGCCGCCGTCAGGGTACTCACCGATGCCGGCGTGGCGATCGTCGGCCGCGGCGGCGGCATGAGCTACACCGGCGGCTACCTGGCCGCGCGCCAGCCGACCGTGCTGGTCGACACGCGTGCGCTCGATCGCATCGTCGAGATCAACGTCGAGGACGCCTACGTGGTGGTCGAGGCCGGCGTGACGTGGAAGGCGCTGAAGGACGCGCTCGATCCGCTCGGCGTGCGCACGCCGTACTTCGGCACCATGTCCGGTTCGCACGCCACCGTCGGCGGCGGCGTGTCGCAGGGCGCGGTCTTCCACGGCAGCGCACGCTACGGTTGCTCCGCCGACGTGGTGCTGGGGTTGCAGGTGGTCACTGCCAGCGGCGACATCCTCACTACCGGATCGGCCGCCGCTGCCGGCACCAGCCCCTTCTTCCGTTGGTACGGCCCCGACCTCACCGGCGTGTTCCTTGGCGACTGTGGCCTGCTCGGCATCAAGACCCGGATCGTGCTGCGCTTGATCCCGCGCCACGCGCACATCGACTATCTGTCCTGGCAGTTCAAGGACGCCGCTGCGTTGTTCGCGGCACTCGGCGCGCTGGCCCGGCACGGCCTGGCCAGCGAAACCGCGGCCTTCGATCCGGCGCTGACCCGCGTCCGCATGCGCCGTGCCGGCCTGGGCAGCGACGTCAAGGCGCTCGGCAACGTGATCCGCAAGGGCGGCCTGATCTCGGGCCTGAAGCTCGCGGTCAAGGGCCGCGACATCGTCGATCAGGACCAGTTCTCGCTGCACACCACCCTGGAAGGCGACAGCGCGGCCGAGGTCGCCGACCGGGTGGCGCGGGCGCACCGGCTGGTCGACGGGCTCGGCGAAAGCGTCGAGCCGTCGATCGCGAAGATGATGGCGGCCAACCCGTTCGCGGCCTGGAACTCGATGCTCGGCCCGCAGGGCGAGCGCTGGGCGCCGGTGCACGCGCTGGTGCCGCATTCCAAGGCGGTGGAGTTGTTCGAGGCCTTGCAGGCGCTGTTCGCCGGCGAGCGCGAGACGATGCAGCGGCACGGGCTGTTCATCGGCACGCTGATCTCCAGCGTCGGCGCGCAGGTCACGCTGATCGAGCCGTGCATCTACTGGCCCGACAGCCACAACGCCTTCCACGTGCGCACCGTCGACGCCGACCATCGCGCGCGCATCGGTTGCCCCGGCGTGCACATCGAGGCGCGCGCCGCCGCCGACCGGCTCAAGCGTCGGATCGCCGACACCATGCGCCGCCATGGCGCGGCCAACCTGCAACTGGGCAAATTCTATGACTACCGCGCCGGCCGCGACCCGGCGGCGCTGGCGCTGCTGGACGCGATCAAGGCTCGGCTCGACCCGAACGGGCTGATGAATCCGGGCGTGCTGGCGCGCTGAGCCGGGGCGCTCAGCCGAGTGCGTCGCGCGAGAGGACGACGCGGTAGGCGAAGCGGCCGGCCGGGTGCAGGCTGATCGCCAGCATCAACAGGCGCCCGGCGGCATCGCGGTACCGGCGGTGCGCGCGCATGGCCGGGTCGGCTGCGTCCACGCGCAGCAGCTTGGCATCGCGCGGCGACAGCGATGTCGCTTCGAATATCTGCTCCACCTGCGACAGCGCCGACGGCGGCAAAAGCCGCGCGATCGTGCCCGGTGCGGTACGCCGGTCGAGCAGCTTCTCGACCGGCGTGTCCGGCCAGATCGGCACCAGCATTTCGGTGACCGCGATCGGCTCCGGAGTGGACGGCTCGGTGCGCACCGCCGACAGTAGCAGGTAGGTCTCGCCTTTCTTGATCTCCAGCATCCCGGCGACGGCGGTGTCCGCGTCGCGTTCGCGCGCCGACAGCACCTTGAGCCGGGTTGAATTGCCGTATTGCAGCAGCAGCTCCAGCGAATCGACTTCGTGCTCGGAACGCATCGCCCTGCGCGCGGCGATGACCTGCGTGCCGGCGCCCGGGCGCCGGCGCACCAGGCCGGCGTTGGTCAGCCGGGCCAGCGCGGCGCGCGCGGTATGGCGGCTGATGCCGTAGCGTTCGCACAGTTCCAGCTCGGTCGGCAGCAAGCTGCCCACCGGATAGTCGCCGTTCTCGATCGCGGCCTGGAGTTCGTCGCCGAGCTCGCTGTAACGGGGTTTGTTGCGTCTTGTCATGGGTGGCGTCCGTTGTCGATGGTCGGGGCTCGATTCACAGCCTCGCGGCGATCTCGAACCAGGCCTGCGCGAGAGCTTCCCGATGCGCGGGGGCGGCAATCTCGATCAGCGCTCGTGCGCGGGCATGGGTGTCAAGATAACGCAGGTCTGCCACGCCGAATTCGGTGACGACGTGATCGGCATCGATCCGCGGCAGGCTGGCGGGGCCCGGATCGAGCCGGGGCACGATCCGGCTGCGGTCGTCGCCGGTGACCGAGGCGAGCGCGACGATGCCGCGGCCGCCCGGCGCCTGGCGCGCGCCGCGCAGGAAGTCGGGCAGGCCGCCGAGCCCGCTGACGAAGCGCCCGCCGAGCACGTCGCCGTTGACCTGGCCGAACAGGTCGACCGACAGCGCGCTGTTGATCGCGTGCAGCCGCGGGATCGCGCGCAGCACGCCGGCATCGTGGGTGTGGCCGACGTCGCGGAAGCGCACGCGCCCCGGCACTGCGGCGTACAGCGCGCGCGTGCCCAGCGCCACGCCCGCGGTCACGGCGTCGGCAGATGGGTCGAGGGCATCCGAATCGAGCAGTTCGAGCAGACCGTCGGAGACCATGCCCGAATGGATGCGCAGGCCGCGGTGATCGCGCAACTTGCGCAGCACCGCCGATTGCAGCTTGCCGAGGCCGAGCTGCACGCAGGCCCGATCCGGAATCAGTGCGGCGACATGGGCGGCAACCCGGTCGAGCACCGGATCCGCCGCCGGATCGGGCGCCTCGAGCAGGGGTGCGTCGTGCTCCACCACCGCGTCCAGCCGTGACCACGGAATCGAGCCGCCCTGCGTGCGCGGCATCGCCGGATTGACGTGGGCGATGACGCGGCGCGCGTTGGGCCAGGCCGCCGGAGTGAAATCCGCGGCGATGCCGAGCGAGCAATGGCCATCCGCGTCGGGCGGCGCGACCTGCACCAGGGCGATGTCGAAGTGTGCGTGCGCGGACAGCCATTGCCATGCTGCCGAGTAGCTGATCGGCAGGTAGTCGAATGCGCCGCGCGTCCAGGCCGCGCGCCAGTCCGTGCCGAGGAAGAGGTTGCGCATGCGCGCGCGCGGGTGCAGACCGGCGAAGTCGAACCGGTTGACGGTGGGGATGTGGATGCCGGTGTAGCGCACGCCGTCGCTGCACTCGGGCGCCTCGCGCAACCATCGCTCGAACACGGCCGAATGCCCGGCGCAGCCCGGCGCGTACACTTCGCTGGCGTTGCGCAGCAGGTCGTGGAAGCGATCCGGGGTCAAGTACTCGGGCACGGTGGTCGGTTTGCGGCGGGGATGCCGACAGCATACGATATGTCCGGACAAAGTTCCGCAAACCCACCCGCAAGACAGTGACCGCAATGGCCATCGATCCGCACGACTGCAGTCTCACCGCGCAGCTCAGCAGCCTGCTGCTGCGGCCGGTGGACGCGCGCGCGCGGGCGCGGGCGGCGCTGCTGCTGGTGGACTGGTTGGGTTGCGTGCTGGCGGCGCTGCGCCAGCCGCTGGCCGCGCAACTGCGCGGCGTGGTGCACACGCAACCGATCGGGCCCGCGGTCACGCTGGGCGCGGGCCACCGAGGCGTCGCCGACGCGTTGCTGCTCAATGGCGCGCTGGGCAACATGCTGGAAATGGACGACGTGCATCGCGGTGCCATCCTGCATCCGGGGCCGGTGGTGATTCCGGTGGCGCTGGCTGCGGCGCAGGCGCAACGGGCCGACGCCGGCGCGCTGCTGGACGCGGTGGTGCGCGGCTACGAGGCCACCATCCGCGTTGGCCGTGCGCTGGGACGTGGCCACTACCGCTACTGGCATCCCACCTCCACCGCGGGCGCGTTCGGCGCGGCCGCCGCTGCCGCTTCGGTGCTGCGTCTGCCGGTCGACGCCATGACCGATGCGCTGGGCACGGCCGGCAGCCGCACCGGCGGGCTGTGGCAGATGCGCCACGAGCCGGTGCCGACCAAGTCGCTGCACAACGCCGAGGCCGCGCGCAGCGGCTGGCTGGCGGCGCAGCTGGCGCAGGCCGGCGTGCGCGGTCCGCAGCGGATCCTGGAGGGAGAGCAGGGGCTGTTCGCCGCCACCGCGCCGGACGCGGCAGCGCAGCTCGTGGTGGCCGAAGCAAACGACTGGCTGATCCACGACACCAGCCTCAAGCCGTGGCCGGCATGCCGCCACGCGCATCCGGCCATCGACGCGATGCTCGATGCGCTGGCGGCGCGCGCGCAGGCGGAGGTCGCGTGCGTCGAACGCGTCGAAGTGCGCACCTATGCCGAAGCCCTGCGCTTCTGCGACCGGCCGCTGCCGCGGAGCGGAGCGCAGGCCAAGTTCAGCCTGCAACACGCGCTGGCTTCGATCCTCGCCCATGGTCGTCCGCAGTTGGCGCACTACACCGACGAGAGCTGCGACGATGGCGAAGTCGCGCAATGGCGCGCACGTGTTGTGGTGAGCGAAGACGCCGGGTGCAGCCAGCGGTTTCCCGCGCACTACGGTGCCAGCGTCGCCGTGCATCTGGCCGATGGCCGGCAGTTGTCGGCGGCGCGCACCGACGCATGGGGCGATCCGGAGTGCCCGATGTCCGCCGCTGACGTGATCGCCAAGGCATCGGCGTTGGCGCAGTGGGGCGGGGTGTCGACCGAACTGGCGCGGGCCCTCATCGAGCAGGGGCTGGCGCTGGCTGACGGCGGCAGTCTGGACGCGCTCGACACACTGCTGGCGCGGGTGGCCTGATGCGATTGACCGACGCCCTGTTGCAGCACGCGCGCACGCTGCGCTTCGAAGACTTGTCGCCACAGGCGGTGGCGGCGACACGCGTGTTCGCCATGGATTCGACGGCCGTCGGGCTCTCCGGTTCCGGCCCGCAGGTGCCGCTGACCGGAACCGTGCGGCGCAGTGCCGCAGCCTACGGCGCCGGCCACGATGCGCGCGTGTGGGTGACCGGCGAAGCCATGCCCGCGGCCAGCGCGGCGATGGTCAACGGCTATCAAATCCACAGCCAGGAGTTCGACTGCGTGCACATGCCGGCGGTGGTGCATCCGCTGGCGGTGATCCAGGCGGCATTGTTCGCCGCCGCCGAACGGCGCGCCAACGTCGACGGCGCGCCGGTCGACGGCAGGGCGCTGATCACCGCACTCAATGTGGCGGTGGACGTGGCCACCCTGCTCGGCCTGTGCAGCCGTGCGCCGATGCGTTTCTTCCGCCCGGCGATGTGCGGCGCGCTGGGCGCGGCGGCGGGTATCGTCCGTCTGCACGGCGGCGACGATGAGGCGCTGTTGCGGCGCACGCTGGGCCTGACCTACAGCCATCTGTCCGGCACCATGCAGGCGCATCTGGAAGGCTCGCCGACGCTGGCTTTGCAGGTCGCGCTCAATTCGCGTGCCGTGCTGAGTTGCTGGGAGCTGGCGCGCAACGGGTTTCCCGCGCCGCGCGACGTGCTGGAAGGGCCGTTCGGCTACCTGCCGCTGATCGAGGGCGAGTTCGACACCGGCCCTGCGCTGGCCAAACTGGGCCGCCGCGAGGCGCAGATTCTGCAGGTCAGCCACAAGGTGTTTCCCACCGGCGGTGCCGCGCACGCCGCGCAGGACATGCTGATGGAGCTGCG
>JAFEFR010000391.1 GCA_018240485.1 Pseudomonadota bacterium | reverse complement strand
GCGCGCATCAGCCCCGATTCGACGACGATGCCGGCCGCGCGCAAGCGCGCGATGGCACCGCCGTCGCGCTGGAATGCGTCTTCGGCCGCGACGACCACGCGCGCGACGCCCGCCGCGATCAGCGCGTCCGCGCAGGGCGGCGTGCGCCCATGCAGACCGCAGGGTTCGAGCGTCACATAGGCCGTCGCCGCGCGCGCGCGCGCGCCGGCGTTGCGCAGCGCATGCACTTCGGCATGCGGCTCGCCCGCGTGTTCGTGCCAGCCTTCGCCGACGATTTCCGCGCCCTGCGCGATCACACAGCCCACGCGCGGATTCGGCTGGGTCGTGTACAGGCTGCGCTCGGCCAGGCGCAACGCGCGCGCCATGTGCGCGTGGTCGACGGCGGAGAAGGTGCTGCCCGCGGCGGACATCAGCGCTTCTTGTTTTTCTCGATCGGCACGACCACCTCGCCAAGCAGCGGCAGCTGCAAGCCTTCGATTGCCGGCAGATCGCGTTCGAGTTTTTCGATTTCCTCGCGGAACGCCTGTACGTCCTCGAAACTGCGATACACCGAGGCGAAGCGCACGTAGGCGACCTGGTCGAGTTTCTTCAGCTCGCGCATCACCAGTTCGCCGATATGGCGCGAGGACATTTCGCGCTCGCCGCTGCGGCGTAGATCGTTGACGATCTCGCGAATCGCCGCGTCGACATCGTGCGTGGCGACGGGACGTTTCTGCAACGCGCGCTCGAAACTCGTGCGCAGTTTGCGCTCGTCGAAACTTTCGCGGCGATCGCCGCTCTTCACCACCGTCGGCAGCTTCAGTTCGGCCGTCTCGAATGTGTTGAAGCGTTCCGAGCACTGCGGACACTCGCGACGACGGCGGATCGTCGCGCCGTCGTCGGCTTCGCGCGAATCGATCACGCGGGTGTCAGGATGCTGACAGAACGGGCAGTGCATCGCTCAACCTTTGATCGCGGCCTTTGACAGCGAGAATCCAACGATCCCCCAGCCGTTGCACAACGCATGCAGCACAATGGCTGGCACCAGGCTGCCGCTGCGCCGTCGCAACTCGCCCGCAACGAGACCAAGGACGAAGGCCGCACCCGCCGTCGCAACGCTCAACTCGAAATGGACGACGCCAAACAACAGCGCACAAAACAGCACTGTCCATACCGAGTTTGTCGATGCGATCGGCTTGGTCGACAGCCTTCCGAAGGTGGACTGAAGCAGTCCGCGAAATATCACTTCTTCCTGAATTGGCGCCAGCATGCCAAAGTAAGTCAACAAGAGCACGATTGGCAGTTTCGAAAAATCCAGCGGCGCATGCGAAGGGGATTGCGCAACGGCATATTGCAAGATGGCGCCGAGCGCGATACCCAAGCCCGTCGCCACGAGCAGGTCGTGGCGCGTGCAAGAACGGAAACCGAATGATCGGGTATCGAGATGCGCTCTCGCTGCGAGGAGTCGCATCAGACCGAGCGCCAACGCCAGCGTGCCGAGAATGATGAGCGGCGGAATCCACGGCAGTGCTGGCCGCAACATCGAAACGGCCGCGAAAACGGGCGCGTACACCGCCGCGAGCAAGGCGATGCACAGCAATGGTGCGACGACGAATCTCATCGACAAATTCGCATCACCCGTAGACCGGAAACGCTTTGCACTGCTTCTCGACGTTGCCGCGCACGCCTTCGATCACGCGCGCGTCGTTCGGCGCATCGAGCACGTCGCAGATCCAGTTGGCGAGGGCGACGCAGTCGGACTCCTTGTAACCGCGCGTGGTCACCGCCGGCGTGCCGATGCGCAGGCCCGAGGTCACGAACGGCTTCTGCGGATCGTTCGGCACCGCATTCTTGTTGACCGTGATATGCGCCTTGCCGAGTGCGGCTTCGGCATCCTTGCCGGTGACGCCCTTGCCGATCATGTCGATCAGCATCAAATGGTTTTCGGTACCGCCGGAGACGATCTTGTAGCCGCGCGCGATGATCGCCTTGGTCATCGCCTGCGCGTTCTTGACGACCTGCTGCTGGTAGGCCTTGAATGCAGGTTCGAGCGCTTCCTTGAACGCGACCGCCTTGGCCGCGATCACGTGCATGAGCGGGCCGCCTTGGATGCCGGGGAAGACGATGGACTGCAATTTTTTCTCGATTTCCTCACCGGCATTTTTCGCAACGATGATGCCGCCGCGCGGGCCGCGCAGGGTCTTGTGCGTGGTCGAGGTAACCACATGCGCGTGCGGCACCGGGTTCGGATAGACGCCCGCAGCGACGAGGCCGGCAACATGGGCCATGTCGACGAACAGATAGGCGCCGATCTTGTCCGCAATCGCGCGGAACCGTGCCCAGTCGACGACTTGCGAATACGCGCTGAAGCCGGCGACAACCATCTTCGGCTTGTGCTCGAGTGCGAGCTTTTCGACCTCGTCGTAATCGATCAAACCGCGCTCGTTCACGCCATACTGCACGGCATCGAACAGCTTGCCCGAGGCGTTGACCTTGGCGCCGTGGGTCAGGTGCCCACCGTGGGCGAGTGACATGCCGAGGATTTTGTCGCCGGGATTGAGCAGGGCGAAATACACCGCCTGATTGGCCTGCGAGCCCGAGTGCGGCTGCACGTTGGCGTAGTCGGCGCCGAACAACTGCTTGACCCGATCCAGCGCCAGCTTCTCGGCAACGTCGACGAATTCACAGCCGCCGTAGTAGCGCTTGCCGGGATAGCCTTCGGCGTACTTGTTCGTCAACACCGAACCCTGCGCTTCGAGCACGCGCGGGCTGGCGTAGTTTTCCGAGGCGATCAGTTCGACGTGATCTTCCTGACGCTGTTTTTCCGCCGCGATCGCGGCAGCCAGTTCGGGGTCGTAACCTTCGATCTTCAGGTCTGCGGCAAACATCGGTCGGCGTCTCCTGGGGATGGGTCGATCATTTTAGCGGGTTATTGCATGCCAAACATGGCGGCGACGGCGGCCATCGGCGATAATTGGCGGATCGCATCACCCTTTTCCTGCGGAAACCCCCATGCAATACATCTACACCATGATCGGTGTGTCCAAGGTCGTGCCGCCGAAGCGCGAGATCATCAAGGACATTTCGCTTTCCTTTTTCCCCGGCGCCAAGATCGGCCTGCTCGGCTTGAACGGCGCGGGTAAATCCACCGTGCTGCGCATCATGGCCGGCGTGGACACCGAGTTCAACGGCGAGGCGCGGCCGCAGCCCGGCATCAAGATCGGCTACCTCGCGCAGGAGCCGCAGCTCGATCCGGAAAAAACCGTGCGCGAGTCGGTCGAAGAAGGCGTCTCGAACATCACCGATGCGCAAAAGCGCCTGGATGAGGTCTATGCCGCCTACGCCGAAGAAGGCGCGGACTTCGACAAGCTCGCCGCCGAGCAGCAAAAACTTGAAGCGATTCTTGCCGCGGGCGATGGCCACACGCTCGAACGCACGCTCGAAGTCGCCGCCGATGCGCTGCGTCTGCCGGCGTGGGACGCGCAAATCAAAACCCTGTCCGGCGGCGAGAAGCGTCGCGTCGCGCTGTGTCGCCTGCTGCTCTCCAAGCCGGACATGCTGCTGCTGGACGAACCCACCAACCATCTCGATGCGGAATCGGTCGAGTGGCTGGAACAATTCCTGGCGAAGTTTCCGGGCACCGTGGTCGCGGTCACGCATGATCGCTACTTCCTGGACAACGCCGCCGAGTGGATTCTCGAACTCGACCGCGGCCGTGGCATTCCGTGGAAGGGCAACTATTCCTCGTGGCTGGAGCAGAAGGACGAGCGCCTGAAGCAGGAAGCCTCCAGCGAAAAGGCGCGGCAGAAAGCCATCCAGAAAGAACTGGAATGGGCGCGACAGAACGCCAAGGGCGGTCGCTCCAAAGGCAAGGCGCGTCTGGCCCGCATCGACGAGCTGCAATCGGTCGATTACCAGAAGCGCAACGAGACCAACGAAATCTTCATCCCGCCCGGTGAGCGCCTCGGCGACAACGTGATCGAATTCAAGGGCGTATCCAAGTCCTTCGGCGACCGTCTCTTGATCGACGACTTGAGCTTCAAGATTCCGCCGGGCGCCATCGTCGGCATCATCGGCCCGAACGGTGCCGGCAAATCCACGTTGTTCAAGATGATCACCGGTCAGGAAAAACCCGACAAAGGCGAAATCATCGAAGGCCAGACGGTCAAGATCGCCTACGTCGACCAGAGTCGCGACAAGCTCGAAGGCAAGCACAACGTGTTTCAGGAAATCTCCGGCGGCGCCGACATCCTCAACATCAACGGCATCGAAATCCAGTCGCGCGCCTACATCGGCCGCTTCAACTTCAAGGGCCCGGATCAGCAAAAAGTCGTCGGTTCACTGTCCGGCGGCGAACGTGGTCGTTTGCATCTGGCGAAAACCCTGTTGCAGGGCGGCAATGTGTTGCTGCTCGATGAACCCTCCAACGATCTCGATATCGAAACCCTGCGCGCGCTCGAAGATGCGCTGCTGGAATTCCCCGGCAACGCCTTCGTGATCTCGCACGACCGCTGGTTTCTGGATCGCATCGCCACCCACATCCTCGCCTTCGAAGGCGATTCGCACGTCGAGTTCTTCGCCGGCAATTACAAGGAATACGAGGAAGACAAGAAGCGCCGCCTCGGCGAGGAAGCGGCCAAGCCGCATCGGGTCAAATTCAAGAAGCTGGCGTAAGCCGACGTCGTCCAAGTCTTGCCGCCGGAAAATCGAAAAAGGATTTTCCGGCGGTATCGCGCATCACGCCACGAAGATCAGCGCCGCACTGCCGCGCGGTACCTGCACATTCGCAGCGGCATTCGCAACATCGAGACGTTCGCTGTGCCTTGGCGCCCACGCGCCGTGCGCATCGACCTCGGTGCCAGCCAAGGTCGTGGCGTGGACATCGTCGATCGCGGGCGCAGTCAACCGCCAAAGCTCGGCGGATTTCGCCTCGTGCCCCAGCGCAATCCGCACCTTCGCATCGTGCGCGAGATCCTTGTTGAACAGGGCGATGATGCGTCGCTCCTCGCGATCGGCGGCATACGCGGTCAGCTTGACGCCGCGCGCTTGCACATTGGCTGCGACGAAGCGCCCGCCGGCGAACTGCTGGGCAACGAGAAGGCCGTAAAACAAAGGTCGTGCGTAGAACCCGGAACTCGCATCGCCCGCGATCGCGGTGTAACGCCCGCTGATGCCATCGATACGCGATTTGTCATCGCCCTCGCCCAGGGCGGGATGACGCGTGCGATCCAGCGACATTTCCAGCGCGCCGAGCGGCCCGCCATGAAATTGCAACGCCGCAACGCCCGCCTGAGCACAGCTCAGTGCGAAATCGCCGCCCCACAGCGCCGAAGCCAGCGTGTTGCTGACGCCGAGTTTGCCGCCGCTCCAGTACGAATTGACCTCGCTCAGATACAACGGCAGACCGCGCTTGTCGCCCGCATCGGCGATGCGCGTCGCTTCGTCGAGAAATTTCGCGTCGCCCGCCAGTATGTCGGCGATGGTGGTGCCGGCATCGTCGGCGCCGCCACGATAGTAATGCCGCGACAGTGCCGCGATGTCGTCCGCCTCGGCGGCAAAACGCAGCACCCAATCCGTGTTCGCGCCGGTATCGGGGCCGGCCAGGGCGACGCCCGGCACGGCCTCGCGCACAGCCTGTGCCGTGCGTTTCCACAAAGCCAGGTATTCATCGAACGAAAGCGGTTTTTCCATCGCATTCTTGAATCCGTTCGGCTCGTTGCCGATCTGGATTGCCAGCAAGCCATCACCGAGGCGGCGATGCACCTCGGCGGCGAGTTGCGCCGCCATCTGCGGGCGATCGGCCTTGAGATTGACGCCGAAGATCACCCGCCATCCGCTGGCGCGCACAAATCCTGCCAGCTCCTCGATCTGCGCCGGCGCGATCGTGTAACGATGTCGCCACGCTTTCGACGCTTCATCTTCGTCGGCGGGCAAGTCGCCGCGGTATTCGCTCCATACGGCAAAATCGCTGGTGTTGCCACCAAGCCGCAAGATGCCTTGTGGATTCAACCGGCGAAAATAGGCGATCAAATCGGTATTGCGTGCCGAAAACAAACCCGCTTCGAGCAAATGCCGCGTTTCATACGACAGGCCAATCAATTGCGGCGAGACGGCACGGCCCTGCGCCTTGGCCGCCAGCGCCACATCCACTTGCATCGCCGATTCCGCGGCGCTCGATCGCCGCGGCATGCAGACTATGCCGGCACCGAGCGCGCCCAGTCCCGCCAGCAAGCGGCGACGCGGCACATCGATCGTTTCGTTATTCATGAGGCCCCTGAGATGAACGAATCGTTCGGGTAAAATGTCTCACGGCATCTGCAGGAAAGTGTAATGCATTTCATCCAGACACTCGCCGCGCGCTGGCGAAGCACGAAATCGATGGTCTGCGTCGGACTCGACCCCGAACCCACCCGTCTCCCGGCACATCTGCGCGAGTCGCCCGACGGGTTGTTCGAATTCTGCCGCGCCATCGTCGATGCCACCGCCGACCTGGTATGCTGCTTCAAACCGCAAATCGCGCACTTCGCCGCGCAACGCGCGGAAGACGCGCTCGAACGCGTGATCGCGCATATCCACGCCGCTCACCCCGGCGTGCCGGTGATTCTCGACGCCAAGCGTGGCGACATTGGTTCGACCGCGCAACATTACGCAACCGAAGCCTTCGATCGCTACCGTGCCGATGCGGTGACGCTCAATCCCTATCTCGGTCGCGATTCGGTACAGCCTTTCCTCGACCGTGCCGACAAAGGCGCGATTCTGCTTTGCCACACATCCAATCCCGGCGCCGCCGACATGCAGGAATTGACGGTGCGCGATGGCGATGGCGCCGAACGCCCGCTGTACCAGCACATTGCCGCGATGATCGCGCGTGACTGGAACGAAAACGGCAACTGTGCGCTGGTCGTCGGTGCGACATGGCCTGAGCAACTTGCCCAAGTTCGCGCCCTCGTCGGCGACATGCCTCTGCTTGTCCCCGGTGTCGGCGCACAGGGTGGCGATGTCGCCGCCGTCGTGCGCAACGGCGCGACGCCCAGCGGCGATGGCCTGATAATCAGTTCCTCGCGTGCGATTCTGTATGCAAGCGGCGACGAGCAATTTGCCGCCGCAGCGCGCACGGCGACGCAGTCACTGCGCGCTGCCATCAACACATTCCGCGACATTCGCGCGTGAACGTCGCCTCGTCTCGGCGACGATTCGCGAGGCCGCTTCGCGCATGATCGATTCCACGTCCACAGCGCCGCTCGTCTCAATTCTGATTCGCAGCATGGATCGCCCCACGCTCGATCGCGCGCTCGATTCGGCCGCCGCGCAAACCTGGCCGAACCTCGAAATCGTCGTCGTCGCCGCGTGTGGCGCAGCGCACCGCGCCTTGTCCGCCAACTGGAAAGGCCGCCCGCTGCGCCTGATTTTTCCGCAACCCGACCGCCGCCTGCCGCGTCCCGATGCGGCCAATGCCGCGCTCGATGCCGCACGCGGCGAGTGGTTGAATTTTCTCGACGACGACGATGAGTTGTTGCCAGAACACATCGCCACACTGATGGCGGCAGCACGACCGCGCAACGAGCGCGTCGTGTTCGCCCGCACGCGCGTCGTCGACACGCATGGCCGCACGCTTGGCCTGATCAGTCACGCCGGCAACCGTGTTCAATTGTATTTCCACAGTCGTGCGACGATCTGCGCCACGCTTTTTCATCGCAGCCTGGTCGATCAGGGCGTGCGTTTCGATCCCGCCTTTCCGATACACGAAGATCACGATTTCCAGATCGCCTGCGCCACGCGCACGGACTTCGCCTATGTCGATGCCGTCACGTGCGTGTGGCACGCACAGGCCGGCGATTCCGGCTGCGGTTTTGGCAGTAACAACGATAGTCCGCAACGCAATGACGCCGTGCGCGAGATACGTCGAAAATGGGACTCCGCGTTCCGGTATTGGTTGAGCGATGTCGATGCCGTGAACGACGCGGGAGCACAGTACCAACGGCATGGCGATCCCGCGGCAGCGAATGCGTGTTTCGCACAGGTACGACATCTGCAGACTCTTCCCGAAACGGCACGGCAAGAAGCCTCACGCCATGGCGACAGCGCCGCTGCAGGCAATGAGGCGCCACTCGTCTCGATTCTGATTCGCAGCATGGATCGCCCCACGCTCGATCGCGCGCTCGATTCGGTCGCCGCGCAAACCTGGCCGAACCTCGAAATCATCGTCGTCGCCGCGTGTGGCGCAGCGCATCGCACGCTGCCCGATGTCTGGAAAGGTCGCCCGCTGCGCCTGATTTTTCCGCAGCCCGACCGCCGCCTGCCGCGCCCGGACGCCGCCAATGCCGCGCTCGATGCCGCACACGGCGAATGGCTGAATTTCCTCGACGACGACGACGAACTGCTGCCGCAACACGTCGCCACGTTGATGGCGGCACCGCGCGCGGCGAACGTGCGCGTGCTCTACGCACGCGCACGCGTCCACGATCGCGAGGGGAAAACGATCGGCCACGTCGGCTTTGCGAGTTTTCCCGTGCAACTGTACTACCAGAATCGCTCGCATCCGGCGGCGACCTTGTTTCATCGCAGCCTGATCGCCGATGGCGCGCGGTTCGATCCGGATTTCCCGGTGTACGAAGACCACGACTTCTTCATCCAGTGCGCCACGCGCTGCGAGTTCCAATTCGTCGATGCCGTGACGTGCGTCTGGAACGCCTTTGTCGGCGAATCGGGCGTCGGCCACGGCAGCAACACCGACGAGGCACAACGCCAACACTTCCACGCCCAACTGCATCGCAAATGGGCCGACTTCTTCCGCCCGCTGCTGGCTCGCCCGGAGTCGCTGATTTTCGTCGGCCAACAATATCTGCGCGACCAGGACGCGCCGCGCGCACTCGACTTTCTCGAACGCGCGTTGGCCGCGAAACCCGGCGACATCAATGCACTCAATCTCGCCGGCATGGCGAATTTGCGCTGCGGCCACTTCGATCGTGCGGAAGCGCTGCTGATTCAAGCGCTACACATTCTCCCCGATCACGCGGGCTTGCGCGAAAACCTGGCCGTCCTACGGCGTGCGCGCGATGCGGCCAAGCCGCAGCAAGCGTAACGGCACACACACCACGAACGTCGCCCAGATTCCACACCACACCATTGCGCGCAAAACGGGATTGCGCGCGGCGGGATCGTGTTTGGCAAACCAACGCCACATGCCGCGATGCTTGTGCCATGCGACGAACAGCGGGCGGCGCCGGCTCGACCCGCCTTTGCCGTGGATCACCCGCACGGCGTCGACACAAGCCACACCCCAACCCGCATCGCGCACACGCCGGCACAAGTCGAGATCCTCGCAATGCAGGAAATAGCCTTCGTCGAATCCGCCGACCGCCTCGAACACCGCACGCGGCAGCAACATCAACGCACCGGAAATCGCATCGACCGCCTCCACTTCCGGCAGCGACTCGGGTAGCGGCATGTCGACCCCGGCCAACGCCGGCCAGCGCGGGGTGAAACGCGCGAGGCCGCTTGCGCTCGCCAGTGCGCGCACGAGCAGCGGATCGCGCCGTCGCGAGGCGAGGTCGATTCGTCCTTGCGCATCGACTTGCAGGGCACCAACCACGCCCAGATGCGTCGCGCCATCGAGTACGGCGCGCAGACGTGCGATCGTGTCGGCCGCGATGCGGCAATCCGGATTGAGAAAAAGCACGGCATCGCCGCGCGCCTCGGCAGCGCCACGGTTACAGGCGGCGCCGAATCCGACATTTGTTGCATTGTATAAAATGCGCACATCGTGTCGACGCGAAAAATTCGCGACGAGACGCTCGATGCTGCCGTCGCGCGAATCGTTGTCGACGACGATGATTTCCACCGGGGCAACGCTCGCCAACACGTCCGCAACACATGCGGCAACATCTTCGCCGCTGTCTGCGGCAACGATCACGACGCTGGTCAAATCCGTGGCCACCGGCGCAGACCCAAGGCTACCGCATGCCCGCGCTCACAGCGCGCGCAGCAATTTCTCGCCCTGCTCCGCGGCGTAACGCCACAGCGCGGGCCACTGCTCGAGGGCGTCGGCCATGCCATTCGCCTCGGTGGCCAGCGCCGCTGCGCAGCCATTCGCGTCGATGTCGTCCGGCCATTCGCCCAAACGTGGCGGCGCCTTCGCCAGCAGCGCCTTGGCGTTGCTCTCGACGATTGCACGCGCGTCGGCTTGCCAGTACACCGGTGCGTCGGTCGCCGCTTCGAATTGGTGCTGCATGTTGTCAATCAGATCGGCACGAATGTAACTCAGATATTCGCTCAAATTGGCGATGCGCTCGGTCGTCGTCGCACCGGCCAGATCGCGCAACACGTCGGCGGACAAACGCATGCGTTGACCCGGATCGGCCGCCTTGTACAAGCCGAACTGACGCTGCACATAATCACGCAGAAAATGATTGACGCGTGGCACGAGCATGTCGCGCGTCAGCGAGGAACGTGGACGCGGGCTCTCCTGCACGTGGCCGATGCCTTCGGGCAGATCGAACACGACTGCATCCGGATGCGTCTGCCGCGTCAAAGCGCTCCACAGGCTGTCCTCGCCACGGCCGAGCGGGTTCGTGCACGGCAGCATGCGACTGTTGTCGAGGGTGAACGGCGTGAACCCGGTGACTTCCTTCGCCTGCGCCTGAGCGACGCCGGTCCAGATGTGCTGCGCTTCGACGTTGCGCAGATAGCTGGCACGCTCGCGCCAAAATTCATCGCGACTGCGGCCCTCCAGGCGATACAGCCACAGCGCGTTTTCGGTGCGCGCGCTGCCGTAAGTGGCCAACTGGGTGGCGATGACGCGCGAGGGCGCCGACAGCAATTCCAGCCGCGACAGATTCAACCCGCGCAATGCCTGTCGCGATAGGGGATAGGCATTGCGCGTCAAGGCACCCAGCGCTTGTCCGCACGCATCCAAATGCAGATCGAAGGGATCGCGATCGACATCCTCGCCGTAGCCGAACGCCTCTTCCATGTTGGCCAGAAACGCGGCCTGCGTCGGTGCGGATGGGTTCGGATCGAGCCCACCTTGCGCGAACGGCGGGCGCTTCAACCCAAGACGCAGATCGTCGTCGAGCAGGGAAAGACGCGCGCCGGCGGAAAGCAACAGCGCCATGTTCCAGCCGCGACCACCGCCGAAACGCTGCACTTTGGCGTTCTTGTCGCGCACCAGCAGCGCGGCGATCGTCGCCTTCGCCTGCGGCATTTCGCGCGCGAGTTTGTCGACGATCTTCGTGCGTTCCGCATGACCGATGTAATGTACGGTACACCCGGTCGTGCGTGCGAACTCGCGCAGCAGATCGCGTTGTTCGTCGATATTGGATTGCAGCACCGAATCGTCGAGCAAGACGTAGCGCCGACCGACACGGAAACGCCGTTCGTATTCGGTCAGCGAATGGAGCAGTTGCGCCAATTGCTGCGGTCGATCGCAGGCGCGAACGAACACGGCGCGCATGGGCGCCTGCACGACTGGCGCCACGCTGGCGAGACGCTCGATGAAGTCGTCGGCGGGTACGAGCAGCTGGCGCTGGACGAGATTTTCGAGTACGCGTTTGACGTCATCGCGCTTGTTCGCCAGGGTCGGCTGGGTCGACTGAATGCGGGCAACGTGCTCGTCGAGCGTGCGAAACTCGCGACACTGATCCATCGCCTGCAAGACCTGGAAGGTCATCACATGCGGCTCACCGCTGCGGCGAATCTGGAAGATGCATTCCTGACTCGACAACGAAGCGACCATGCCATCCTCGGACGCGAACGTCGGCGCGTTCGGGTCGATTTTCGGCGCTGCAGCGGTCAACGGCGGCAAGGTGTAGTTGAATTGGTAGCTCAAGGAATTTCCCGAATGGAGATGACGATGGCGTCGACTTCAGTCCGACTTCGCAATATCAGCGCGACATTGTCCGCAAACGTTCGATTTCGGCACGCAAGACCTCGTTCTGCGTTTCGAGTTCGACGATGCGCCCGCCTGCGGCGATGTTCTTGCGCACCTCGTGGTCGTAGTGGCGGTACACCGACTCCGCACGGTCGCCAAACAGTGCGGCCTGCGGCAGCGCGGCGAGCGGTCGCCGCGAGCAGACGGCGATGAAATACAACGGATCGTACAGCAGCCCGGATTTTACCAAAGTCACGCCATCTTCGGACTGCTCTGCCGTCGTCGCAGCGAGACCAGTCTGCGGCATAACCTCGTCCAGCGACCAGATCGCCGACTGGAACAGCAGCTTTTGTCCATATAGCCGAACTTCGGGAAAGTGCGGCTTCAACAAATCGAGCAATTCCTCGCGATACAGCTCGCGCACATGGAATTCGTTGCGAAAACCGGCCACGTCGCTGTAGATGCGCTTGTCCGGCGAGGACACGACGAAGATGCCGTCGTCGACCAGCACGCGCGCGAATCCGGCGAGCATCGCTTCCTGCTCGGCGACGTGTTCGAGCGTCTCCATCGAGACGATGAGATCGAACTCTGCCCCAGGCAGATCCAATTGCGTGCAATCGCCCCGCAGGTAGCGCAGATTGCGCGCTGCGCCGTAGCGCGCTTGGGCATGCGCCACGGCTTCGGCGGAAACATCCACGCCGACCACCTCCCGTGCCTCGCGTGCGAGCAGGGCGCTGCCGAAGCCCTCGCCGCACGCCGCATCCAGCACACGTTTGCCGCGCGCCAACGGCAGCACGAAAGCATAACGCGCCCAATGTTCGTACCAAATCTCGCGCACGCATTCCGGCGTGAATCGCTCGCCGGTGAATTCCAGCGATGACACAGACGATTCGGCACTCATGCTCGACTCGAAGAAGGCGTTCGTGGCGTATTCTGCGGCAACTCGACTTGGAGCGCATCGTTCCAGCGATGCGGCAGGCGGATAAGGCCGAATTCACGCGTGTTGCCGCGGACCACGATTCCGCGCTCGAGGGTATCGAACAAGCGCACCCCTTCGGTATCCATCGGATGCGCCTTGATGGTGTAGGTGCCGGGCAACAGGGCGAGATCGTCGAACACGATTTCGGCAACCCAGATTTCGGCACTTTCACGCCGCGGGACAACACCATCCATTTCGCTGCTGACGCCATACACCGCAGTGCCGTCCGCGCGCATGATGCCGAAAGCGATGACCGGGGTGCGCCCATCGCGCGAGCGCACACGCGCGGTCAGGCGCAAAGCGTCGCCTCGATTCAGCAATACCGGCGCGTCCTGCTCGCTGCCATTCACGGTGAACTGGGTCAGTTGGAATTCAACCCCTTGCGCCGCGATCACCGAACGATCGGGTGTACCGACCGTTTTGCGTTCGTGGTAAGCCAGATAGGCCTGGGTCACATCGAACACATCGCCGACCGCCGCGACTTCGCCCTGGCGCAGCCACAACGCATGCCGACACAGTTTCTGGATGTGATACATGCTGTGCGAAACGAGAATGAGCGTGCCACCGTCGGCAAGATAGTTCTCGATCCAGCGCACACACTTTTTCTGGAACGATTCGTCGCCGACCGCCAGCACTTCATCGGTGATCAACAAATCCGGCTTTAGCGCCGCCACGATGGCAAACCCCAGGCGCACGACCATACCGGAGGAATAGTGTTTCACCGGCTCATCGATGTAACGACCGATATCGGCGAAGGCGACGATTTCCGGCAAGCACGCGCGCAGCTCATCGGCGCCAAGCCCATAGAGTGCGGCCGACATGGCGATATTGTCGCGTCCGGTGTATTCCGGGTGAAACCCGGCACCCAGTTCGAGCAAGGCGCCGACGCGGCCACGCACCTCGACGCTGCCGGTGGTCGGCGTCAACACGCCGGTCAATAATTTGAGCAGCGTCGACTTGCCCGCCCCGTTTTCACCGATCAGGCCGAGCGATTCACCACGCACGACCTCCAGATTCACGTCGCGCAACACCGGCACCGATTCGATCTCGCCGGCATCGAGCAGCAGTTTACCGAGCGCGCGCAAGCGATCGCGCGGGCGAAAGACTTTCGGGTACGCCTTGCCGAGTTCGCGCGCGACGACCAGTGGCGCGTCGATACCGTTTACCGTTGCGCCCACGCTCACAGGAAATCCTCGAAGCGCGGGGTCAAGCGTCGGAAGACCATGCGCCCCAACACGTACACGCCCAACGCCACGCAGAGCGCCACGATCTGTGCACTGATTTCAACCGAGCCGATGCCGAGCAATTTCGCACGGAAATACTCGGGGTAAAACGTGAATGGATTCCAGTCGAGCCACGACCTGAAGCGCTCCGGCAAAAAATCGCGCGAATACAAGACGGGCGCCGTGAACATCATCAGCGGCAACAACTGGCCGAGCACTTGCGACAAATCCCGAACGAACACCTGGGTTGCCGCGAACAAATAGCCAAACCCGAGGGCAAGCACGTACAACATCGCGAAGGCGAGCAACGCCAGCGGCAACATGACGAACCGCACGGGAATGCCGAGCAATTCGATCACCATCAACACCACGGCAAAGCCGACGCCGTGCAGCAGAAAGCTGGCGCTGCTCGCCGCGACAACGAGCACGCCGTGCGGGAAAGCCACCTTGCCAACCAGGCCAGCGTTGTCCTGGATCGCCGTCGCCGAACGCATGACCGCTTCGCTGAACGCATTCCACGGCCACACCCCAAGCGCAAGAAACGGAACGATCGCCGTTTGCGCCGCGTCGTCTCCCGGCAGGCGCATCTTGAACACGTAGGTCCAGACGAAGGCGTAGATCGCCAACTGCATCAATGGTTGCAGCAGTGCCCACACGCTGCCGCTGAGGCTGCCCAGATAGCGACTGCGTAGCTCACGGCGAATGAAGTGAGTCGTGATGGCCCACGTTTTCGTTCGCGACGACCGAGCCATGTCGGTCGTCGCATGTGTCGATTTCATCGAGGTCTTGCACGACGCTGCGCAGCGCGCCGGCTCCGTCATTTCTTGGCTTTTGCCGCTTCCGCCGCCTTGATGGCTGCGCCAATGTCTTCAACTGCGTCGAGATGATAGCGCACGCGAAAGGCCTCCATGCCATCGGGATTGGCGCTCGCGGGCGCGTCATCGAGCTGGTTCATGAAGCCCTTGCGCTGCTCGTCGATGTAGTTCTGCTTGAGCACGGCGACCATTTGATCCTTTACTTCGGCGAAATCTTTCGGCTTCGCCGGCGTCAAATGGATCAACTTGAGGATGTGGTAGCCAAATTTGGTTTTCACCACCGGCGAAATATCGCCGACTTTCGTCAACCGGTTCGCGGCGGCGCCGAATTCCGGCACATAGTCGCCCGAGGTCGCATGCGGAATCATGCCATGCGTGTTCGACTTCGAATTGTCGTCGGAATACTTCGTCACCAGTTCATCGAACGAGGCCGGGTTGGCAACGGCTTCGGCGTGGACTTTGTCGGCCAATGCCTTGGCATCCGCCTCGCTGCGGCCGGTTTCGGAAATGAGTATGTGCTGCACGTCGACGACTTTCGGCGCAACGTATTCAGCTTTGTGCGCGAGGTACTGCTCTTTCGCCACCGCTTCCATCGAAGGAATTTTCAGCGAAGCTTCGTAGGCGCGAATGCGCTGCGTAGAGAGGATTTGATTGCGTGCGTAGGCAAGCTGATGCGCGACTTGTGGAGTCTGGTCCAGCTTCATGTCGATGGCTTGCTGGGCCAGTTGCTTGTCGCGCAGGATGCCGATCAACATTTGATTCACGCGCGTCGGGCTGGCGAGAAAGTTTTGCAATTTCTCCGGCGGCATTTGCTGAGCGAGAAAGCCCTCCACATCGCCCATGGTCACCACTTGATCGCCTTGTTTGACGATCGTCACGTCGTCGTCGGCATGTGCGCCGCTGACGGCACCGGCCACGCCCAGCACCAGTGTCAGGAATGTTTTTGCCACCATCGTACTTCTCCAGAAAAAACAAAGGCCGGAATTATCCGGCCTTTGATGCTTGAATCAAGCGATTTGTTCCGCAAGGGAACGGAGGCCGCGGCATAGCCGCGCCCTTTCCCAACTTACAACGATCGTGCGTAAAGCGTGTAACTAATCCACGCCGAGCCGCACGAGGTGCTGATATTGCCGGCCGAATCCGGATTGCACGCGTTGCCGCCGCCGCCATCGACACCGGCGAGATTGACGTAGTAGGTCTGACCCAGCGAGACACGGCAATTGCCGGACTGCGTACTCATGTACAGGCTGTTCAGGCCGCCGTAGGACAACGAGCAGATCACGCCCGGCGCCCCCGGTGTGATGCCGCCCGGCGAGGTGCTCAGGGATATCGTGCCGCCAATGCCGTAGCTCGTGTTTGCCGCAAACTGGACATAGCCGGTCGCGTTCGGCGTGAACGCCAAAGCCACGTAATAGCCCGCTTGAATCTGGAACGTTGGCGAAGTGCCCGTATACAGATAGTTCGGGAACGTCTTGTTGCCGAGCAAGGCACCGAGATCGGTCAGTGGGCCCGCGGCATTGTTCGCGCCGGTCGGCTGGAAATAAACCAGACCGCTGCATTGACGTTGCAAGGTCGTGTTGCCGAGCGCCGTACTCATCTGGGTCGCACTGCATCCCGGCGTGTTGTTGTTGCCATTGACCACGGTGAGCGATGCCGTTCCGTTGACCGACACAGCCGTGTTGAAACCCGAAGTCGAGGTCGTGCAGACCGGCGCAAAATTGAACGTGCCCGCCGTCGTCGGCGTGCTCAGTGTGAAAGTACCGCTATTGGCGGTATTGCTCGACGTCGACACGGTGAAGCCGTTGGTCGGGTTCAAACTGCAGGTGACCGTTGCCGCAGGCGTTTGGTTGGTCCAACTGACCACCGGCGCTGCCGCATTGGAGCCCAAGGTGTAGTTCGTTGGGTTGATCGAAATCTGGACGCTGGCAGTCTGGTTGCCTGGCGTCGACGTACTGCAACTGTCCACGCCATTCACCAGCGTGAGCGTATTGGTGGATGGGTTGTAATTGAACACCGAGGCGCCGGTGATGGTGCAACCGCCCGCGACTACGGTGGGGGCGACGCTGTAACTGGTGCTGGTCGTGGGTGCAGCGGTCTGCGCCATCGCTGACGCGCACAGCGCCAAACCCACACCGATCAAACTGATTTTCTTCAACATGACATCTCTCCAAGCCCCCGAACGATCACGGCGGCATTGCTACAACCTATAAGAATTCCAAATTCGCCTTGTTGCACGAACTCGCCTCTGTTCTGCTGATATAGCAAAAATGAAGGGGGGCCGCAAGGCCCCCCTTCATCGTTTTACCTACTACATGTGACGCACTTCGCTGATTACGAGCAGATGCCCTGACGCAGCGAGCAGACGCGGTGCAGCTTGTGACGGAACAGCGCCGAGTAGTTCGACAACACGCCACCAACGTTGCCGTTGATGAAGTTGGTCACCCAGAAGCCCGTCACCGGCAAACCATTGAAGGTGTTGCCGTTGATGCCATAGGCCAGAACGTGGTTAGCCGTGCTGGCTTTGTACAGGTCGACCGTCGCCCAGCCGACGTTGCCGGCACCGGTGATGTTCGCCGTCATGCGCGAACCCAGGATGGCGCTCGGCGTGGTGGCGATGTTCGGCTGATTGAACGTGACCACCTGCGACTCGAAGCACAGCGCCGTACCGGCCTGCGCCTGCGCCGGCGAGAAGCCGATCTGCGTGGTTGGCGACTTTTCTTCGCGATCGTACACGGAGATAGCGATCGGCGCGCACGAACGGCCATTCGGGCGGGTACCGCTGAAAAACACATCGAACGGCTTCATGTGACCCGAGGTGGCACCCGAACCGGCATCGACGTAGAAGCGCTTGGTCGGGAAGGTGATCACCCACTCGGAAGCGGCCGACGTACCGCCGCCGGTCCAGTACTCGTTATAGACCTGATCGGCCATGAACAAGGAGCTGACCGCGTCGACACCCAGGAAGTACGGCGTGGTGGCCAGGCTTGGCGTGGTCGTCACCGGCGACGGAGCGAACACATAGCTGGTCGTGTTGGTCGCACTGCTGATGTTCGGGCTCAACGAACCCGGCTGCGTGTGCGAAGCCGAACCGGCGAGCCAGAACTGGTCGACGGCGTCGGCGTTGTAGCCAGAGATCTGGCCCGCATTGACGTTGATGATCGCGCCCGAACCGAACAGACCACCCGAGACGCTGGTGATGTCGACGTTGGCATTGTTGGCCCAGTAGCCACCCGGATTCCATGCGGCCTGCACAACGGAGCAGTTCGCCGGCACGCCATTGCGGTGCGTGATTGCCGACAGGCTGTAACCGGTGACCGTACCCATTTCGATCAACTCGACATAGCCTTCGAGCGTACGCGAAACGGTCTGCGGACCCGCGTCAGCAGGAAGCGGGATACCCGTGGAGGCATCGCCACCCGTGCCGTCGAAGGCGTAGGTGAGGAACGGCTGCGCCGTGGCGGCCGAGGTCGGCAGCGGCGGCACCGTGCAGCTGTTGTCGGGGCTGAACACGCCCGCACCGGCGCCCACCGGGACGATGGCCGACGTCCACACGTCGCGCGGGGACATGTAGAGATTGAAGTCGAGCACTTCGCGGCTGTTGTAGGCTTCGAGGTAACGAACCTTGATCGCCTTGCCTTGGTTGGTCGTATTGACGACCGTCATCAGGGTGATGTTACCCGAGTTGACGGTGTAGTACGGATAGATGAGGACCTGACCGAGACCGTCGTTGTTCAAATAGACGGCGCTGGCCATGTTGGAAATGCCTGCCACACCGGCGATACCGGCAATGACGGCAGTCGTGAGACTGGTTCTTTTCATTACTAACTCCTTTCGGTCACAGGGCTTATGTTTTTGCCGGCCCGCCCATTCGTGTTCCCCTTTGACGCGAGGAATCCCGACGAGTCCAAGCAACAGCGCTTCAAGCTTACGATATTCGAACAGGCAACGCAACTACTGGGTGAGGGGAGCTGCGCATCTGCCGTTTTTCAGCCTTACTTCCGGCGAGAACCCCGTCTCGACGCGGCTTGCAGCAAGCGCAGCAAGGCAACGATGCGGCTACTGTTTCGCAGGGTTTCCGTTTGCGACGTGCGGCGGTTGCGCGGGCGGAGTGGTTTGCTCGGGTGATGCAGGCAAGTCCTTCGCCGCAGGCGATTCCTTCGCCTCACTCGCCGCCTCCACCACTTTGGCGACGCCAACCGGGTCGATTTTGGCGTCGGGCAGGAAGAACCATTGTCCATCGCTGCGCACCCATTTTTCAGTCACCGGCAAATCGATTTGCAAGTCGTCGCCGCGACCGATCACCGAGCCGGGCATGACCGATTTGACCAGAATTTTCGCGGTGCAGACGTCCTCTTCGCAATGCACGTTGTCGACTGCTGCGGATTTCCAGTGCACGCGCGAGGTGGCCACGAAGGCGACGTATTGTTCGAGCGTGTGCGTGGAGCGATAGCCCGGCGTGAGGTAGTCGTATGCCTTGACGGCATGCGTGCCGGCGAGAAGATCCCAGCGCTCGATCGCGCGCTGGCCCACCGCTTTCGCGGGATCATTGCTGCCGCATCCGCCAAGCGCGAGCGCGGCCAGGCCGGCAATGAGGAGGGGTGAATTCAATTTGTTCATGAGTAGGATCACTGCTTGGTGGTTTCCAGAGTCGCCGGAGGCGGGGGTGGGGCCGGCGCCGTCACGGCCGCATCGTCCGGCGAAGGTGCGCCGGCTTTTTGCGCTTTTTGTTTGGCGCGCAGTGGCGCGAGCGATTCGAATTTGTCTTGATATTCCTGCGTGATCGTTTGTGCGTCTTCGGAGTTGTAGATCACGCGCGGCGTGATCATGACGATGATCTCGGTGCGCGTACGGGTATTGTCGGTGCTCTTGAACAGATTGCCGACGACGGGCACGCTGCTGAGCAGCGGCACGCCCGAATTGGAGTTGCCGCTGTCTTCGCGAATCAAACCGCCGAGCAACACCGTCTGTCCGCTCTGTACGGCAATCTGGGTATTCAAGTCGCGCTGGCTGATCGGCGGATTGCCGCCGGGCGTGGCGGGCGTTCCCGGAGTGGTGATTTCCTGCGCCACATCCATGTAGACCAAACCGCCCGGATTGACACGCGGCGTGATTTGCAAGGTGGTGCCGGTGCTCACGTATTGGGTCGATCCGATGCCGGTGTTGGTGCCCACTCCGATCCCGTTGGTCCCCTGGCTGACCGTGCTGGTGCCGTAGCCGAGAATCGACTGGGTGACGATCGGAATCTGATCGCCGACCGTGATGTTGGCTTGTTGGTTGTTCAGCACGACCAGCGATGGCGCCGACAGCGTCTTCGCCGTGCCGTTGGTTTGCAGGCTGTTGACCGCTACCTGGAAATTCTTGTTGAGGAAGGTGTAGAAGATGCCGGCACCATTGGCGCCGCTCGGCAAGGCACTGCCGCCACCGCCGAGCGAGGAGCGATGCCGGTCGGCGGCATTGCCGGTAAACGCCGGGCCATACTGGTAGCCGGAGCCGGCATTGGAGGTTCCGACGTTCTGGTTGATCAGGCCCTGGAACCACCACTGCACGCCAAAACTCAACTCGCCGGTCAGCTTCACTTCCAGCACCTTCGCCTCGATCTGCACCTGCAGCGGGGGTACGTCGAGGCGGCGGATCGCGGCCAGGATGGAGTCGTATTCGCCTGGCGTCGCCATCACGAGCAGTTGGTTGTTCTCCTCGATCGGCGTGATGCGGATATCGGTTTCCTTGTTGCTGCCGCCGAGTGGCGCGCCAGTACCGGTCGTGCTGAGGTTCGGCGTATTTTGTCGCTGCTGGGTGTTGATGCTCATGGCACCACTGCCGATACCGCTACTCAGCGAACCGCCGAGCCGGCTGCCGCGCAGACCCGGCGCCGTGTTGCCCGAATTGCTGCGCGAGGTACCGCTGCTGCGACCGGTAAAAATGGCGTTGAGGTGATCGGAGAGATCCACCGCCTTGACGTTTTTGACATCGTAAACATAAAGCTGCGTGCCGTTTTCGCCGACGCCAAGATCGAGGCGGTAAATCCACTCCTGCGCGCGCTTGAGGTAATCCGGCTGCGGCGTGATGACGACGACGGAATTGGTCGCCTCCATCGGAATGAATCGGAACATGCCAGCCAGAGGCGTATCGGCCTTGTCGCCGAACAGCTTGTCGAGTTCGGGCATGAGCTTGCCGACTTCCATGTTGCGCAAACCGATCACGCCGACCGACATGCCCTTGAGCCAGTCGACGTCGAACAGATCGATGGTGCGCTCGTAGTTCTGCAACTCGAACGCGGTGCCGGCCATGACGATCATCGAACGCGCGCTGTCGGCGGATACGATGGCCTCCGGCTTGGCGTAGGGTTTGAGCAGTTTTTCCATCTCTTTGGGCGAGATGAACTTGAGCGGGAACACACGCACCTGATAGCCGGGCACGGCTTTGACCGAATACAGGTTCGGACTGAGACTACCGGCGATGGCGTCCTTGATCGGCACCACTTCGTAACGGCCCTGTTTGCGTACGAGGGCGTTGTTCGTCCAGGCAAGCAGCATTTCGAGAATCGGCATCGCCTGATCGGTGGTGACCGGCTTGGAGCTCGAAAACGTGACGTTGCCGGTCACTGCCGGTGAAATCGTGTAGTTTTCGTTGAGCAGGCCACCCAGGATGTTCTGCACGACCGCCTGAATCGGCAGATTCTCGAAGTTGAACGTGACTTCGCCCCCGGTCGGCGCCGGGCCTTTGCGCGGAGGCGTCGATGCCACCTCACGGTTGATCAATTCACCGGTTCCGGGCGTCAATTGGGAGTCGGTGCGCGGCTTGTCTTTCGTACCTTGATTGATCGTGATCGGCTTGGTTTCATCCGGCGCACGGGCTGGCGGCGGCGCGGGCAGCGGTTTCACGGTGCTCAGTTCCGCTGTCACGGCATCCTCTTTCATGCCGGGGACGGCCAGGCTGGCGCAACCGGCAAGCAGTACGGGCACCGCGCACACCCACGCCGTGACGAAACGAAGACTCGAAATCACTGCTGCACTCCTTGATCGAGCGTTGGATCGCTCATTGGCTTTGACCGTTCTCACTCTGCTCTTGCTTTTGCAGGGCCTCCAGCCGCTGACGCTCTCGCTCCTGATACTTGGGATCATCCGCTATTTTGGCTGCACCTTCGGCGAATTTCTGGCGTTCGGCCTCCCAGGCGTGATCCTGACCCGGCGGCAAAACCCGGAATCCCGGCCCCGCATTCGGGCGATAGCCGGTATCCGCCTGCGCAACAGGCGGGACGCCAGGCGCGGCGACCGGAGCCGCCACAGCCGGCTTCGGCGGTTGCTGATCCGGCGGCAATGCTGCCGTGTTCTCCAGCGCGGACGTATCGACCCCGCCGGCCTTGGCAGTTTGGGGTTTCGATCGCCCACAACCGGCCACGGCCAGCAGCGCCAGCATCAAACACAAAACCCTGCCCATCGTTTTCGTCTGCATGATACGTGCCTCTGTAAAAGTCATTCCTGCGTCACTGTCGCTGCTGCATTACCGGTATCGGCTCTGTCGGTCGTTCCTGCTGCTGTTGCTGTTGTTGCTCGCGAATCTGCTGTCGGCGAGCATCGATGCGCTGCTGCAAATCCAACGCCGTCGCCGCAGCGGCACTCGCCGCATCCCCTCCCACGCCGGGTTGCGTCGGCGTGGGCAGCACAGGCGCCTGACCGGTGATTGGCGGTGCCATGGCTGAAGTCGGCGGTGGCGGTGGCGGTGGTGGTTGCATGGCCGCGGGAGCGGGTGGGGTCACATGTGGCGGCGGCGGTGGAGTGGGCTTCTGACTGCTGGCGACGGCGATGAGTTCCAGCGTTTCGCTTTCTCCCGCCGAATTCTTGAATACGGCGGTGCGCGGTTTGAGTTCAGCCAAACTCCAGGCGGCCCAATCGCCGGGCAACGCCGCGCCCTCCTTGACCGACATCGATTTTTCCTTGCCCTTTTCCTTCACCATCGCCAAGTGCAGTTTCGATGTGATGATGACGCCGGAAAGCACGACGTCGAGTTTGCGCACCTGACTGGGCCCACTTTGCGTTTCCGGCGACATCGGTGGCGTGGGTTTGCGGTCTTCGTTGAACAAGGGACGCGCGGTGATTTCCGCAAATTTCTCCCAGTCACCGAGGCGGAACTGCGGATTGGCCAGTTTTTTGTCGTCCACTGCCGCGCCAGCCGGATCGAGCGGCCACCAACTGTAGCCTCGCCCCACTCCAAACCACAGCGACGCCAACAGCACCAGCAACAGCGCCACAACGCCCGCCAATCCGAACGTCAGTACATGCGAAATGCGTGGATTCACTTGCCCTCCTTGCTGGCTCCGCCGGGTTGGCGCAGGAAGCCGGAAAGCTGGAACTGGGCATTGATCAGGGACATGGATGTTCCCGGTTTGCCGTTTTGGCCGGGCATCATCTGCTGCTGGCGGAACATCACGAGTCGGTCGATGAACAGATATGGGTTGCTCGACTCCAGCGCATACAGCACTTTCATGAACGTTTCGGCCTGACAGGTGATGACCACATTTGCCGAAACGCGCAGGTACACCTCGGCCATCGGGCTGGGGCTCGGCGAAACGCCATTCAACGTACAGCGCGCATTGGCTTCGACGTTCTGCTCGACGGCGTGCTTGACGCGCTCGGAAAGATCCGAGAACGCGCTGGCTGCATCGGCATCGCTGAGGAACGCCTGATTCTGCTGCTCAAGACCCGCCACGTCCTTGAGTCTTTTCTCGATCTGCGGCTTGCTCTGGATCAACTCGGCGAGCCGATACTGCTGATCTTTCAAATCGTAGTATTCCTCGCGCATCGTCAGGTACGGCGACACCAGCCACCAGTGCACGAGAAGAAAATAGCCGACCATCAGCGCACCGAGAAACAGCGCGATGGCGAAGGGACGTTGACTGCGCGGCGAATCAGGCAGCAGGCGCATCGGCGGCCTCCTTGGGTTTCTTGCCGTCCTTGTCGCCGCGCTTCGTATCCTTGTTCGGGGCTTCCGCGTCAACCTGCTTGTGCAACTGGAAATTCATCGTGAATCGATCTTTCTTCGTGCGCGCATCGGGCTGCACCGTGCCGATGAAGGCGGCATTGTCCAGAATTTCGGACTTCTGCAATCCTTCAATCAGTTTGTTCGCATTGCCGCTCTGCCCCTGCACTTCGACTTTGCCTTTCTCATCGACCGTCAGGCGTTCCAGAAAGGTGTCGTCGGGCAACCGTTGGGTGAGGTCGGCCAGCATGATCGTCATCGGCGACGTTTCGTGCTTGAGTCGATACAGATAGCTTGCCGAGGCCGCGTTGTCCTTCAGTCGCTTGGTCAGAATTGCGGTTTGCTTGGCATCGACCTTGGCCTTGTCGACTTCGGCTCGCATCGCATCGAGCGCAGCTTGACGATTGTTGAGAAACAGCAACCCGGCAATCACAAACAATGTGATCGCGACTGCACCGAGTGCGAGATTGATACGCAACCGCCGATTGACGCGCCGCACCCGTCGCTCCGGCGGCAACAGGTTGAAACCAGCGCGACCGGCACCGACGTCGCCACGCCAGCAATCGACACCGTCGAGCGCGATGCCGAGCCCGGCCAAGGCGGTCAATTCCGGATCGAGTTGGGCGCGCGGAACGACGTGAAGATCGATCTTGAGGTTCTTCGCCACCGGGTCGCGCTGCACCACCCGGTAGTCGAAATAAACCTGATCGGCCTTGAACGGCGTCTGTCGATCCATCTCGAACGACAATACCTGGCGCAGTTTGTCCTCGGCCGCGATCGGAAGATTCAGCTCTCGTCGCAACGTGCGCTGCGGCGACACGCAATGAAACACGCGCAAGCTCGGCTCATCGATACGCTCACGCAGCCGCACAAACTCGCTGCGCTGGTCTTCCGCCGTGGCGTCGCGCGCGATACGACCGAATTCGGCGCAGCGCTCGCCGGATTGCCGCCATACGGCTATCTCGCTCGCATTCGCATCGACCAGCAACTCCTGCGCTCCGTCGGCGAACAATCCGCGCCAACGCTGCGGCAACAGGCCTTTCAATTCGCGCCCCCACCACACGAAGAACTTCGGCAGCCCGCTGTTCGCGTAGCGCATGCGCAGACGCGCGAGCGGAATTTGGATCGAAGTGGGCAAGTTCATCGACGAGACATCATGATTTCAAGTGGCGACAATGATTTCTTCTTGTTCACGGAGCAACACGCGGTATTGAGACTGCGTCGGGCGACATCGAATTCTCACAACACCACGAAAGGCGACGAAGCCAGACGCTCGTCGCGCCCCCCCCTGACGACTGCACCTACGAGGCTTCGCCATCGCGCCAGCGCAACACCGTATATGGCCGCCCCGACGAACTCATGCCGCCCAAGCGGATGGTGGCGTCGAAAGTGATGCTGACGCCGTTCTGGAGAGTGGCTTTCGACTTGATACTATACGTGACACCGCCCCCGGAGGCCACGACCGCACCACCTCCGGGCAAGGTCAGACCTTCGAGCGCGCCCGAGGTTCCCGGCGGCATCGCCTGTCTCGTCGCGATGATCTGTTGCGCGAGTGGCGCGGTCATGCCGGGAATCGCCATCAACGCTTCGTACGGCGCATACGCCGGATTCGGCGTGCGCGTGCCCGAGAAAACCGTGATCGCGGGTTCGATTTTCTTGAAGATTTCGTAGTTCATGCCGAGCACCTGCTGCACCTCGGACACCGTCCGGAACGGCAAGTTGGTCGGGCCATAATCCAACCCAGCCGCGGCGTACTGCGGCGCTTCGGCACCATGCGGACGCACCTGATTGTCGGCATCGCGCCAGTCCTGGATCGCATCGGACAACGCATCGGCCGTCGCAAGATCGACCCCGACCGATTGGAACAGCGTCACCAAGGTGGCGCTGTCGGCGGCATTGATATCGATCTTGCCCGACTCGTTGGTGATCGTCACCTGCACGCTCGCACCTTCATATGGCACTTCGTAGGGTCGACCGTCGGCGACCCAGCGTTGGGTCATGTCGGGATTGCGCAGATTGAAGATCGCCAGCTCCAATCCGGCGATAGCGTCGTAGCGCGCCGCCGTGGCGTCGTACAGATGCCGCGATTCGAGATTCTCGGTACGCGCGATCAAGGCGAAACTGCCGAGCAGCACGGCCATCAGGGCGATGACCCACATGACCAGGATCAAGGCCACGCCGCGTTGGCCGCGCATCGCGTTCGCGCGCCTCATCGGGCCGCTCCCGCCGGCGCCGCGCGGCGTGCCGTGCCATCCATCATCAGCGGAATCGTCATCGTCGGCCACGTCACCTGCGCGCCGTTGGCCAGGCGCAAATCCACCGCGACCAACAATGGCGTCGTCGCCGAATCGCGCCAGTTGTCGCTCCAGCTCATCAGCTTGCCTTGCTGGTCGAGCCCACGATAGCGAAACACGCCACTTTCGATGTGATCAAGCAGCACCACGGTCGAGACATCGTCCGGCTTGCTCTTGTCCTGACCGAAGCCGTTGAGCAAGGTACTGGTGAATACCAACTGCATGCCGTCGTCGCCCGAACTCAGCGTCAACGTCTGCACATAGGCGCCGCCCCGCGACAGATAACCAGGCATCGGCGCGACAAAGCGCATGGATTTGCTGTCGCCCTCGAACACGTCGGCTTTGGCGCCGTCCTGGGCAAAGGGAAACGGCAGGATGCGCGATATCTGGCGGCGCAGAAATTCCTGCACCGTGCGCACCTTGTCCACGCGCTCGATGATCGCCTCGCCCGAGCGCATGCTGCGCCGTGCCGAGGTGATGCCGCTGTACGCGCCCGCCAGCAGCAAGGCCAGCAGCAAGATCGCCAGCATCACCTCGAGCAGACTGAAACCCCGTTCGCCGAAAGCGGTGCGCATCTCAACCGAACCCCGGCGGCATGGCGGGTTGCGGCACTGGATTGATGTTGCCGTTGTTGCTGCCGGGTTGCTGCGGCAGCATCGAGCGCAAGGTCGAGAATCGCGCATGGTGTTGCAGATAGCGCCCTCCCCAATTCACGGTCAAATCGATCTGGAACAACTCGGGTTGGCCCGGCGTCGCCAGCGCCGGCGTCATCGTCGATCCCGCCGTGACCTGGGGCTGATAGCGCACGACGTTGAGTTGCCAGTGATAATCGTCGTCGAAATCGCCACTACTGGAACCCTCGTTGAGCGCCTCGCCGACGCCTTGCGCGTCGAGCAGCGACTGCGCGTACAACGCGGCCTGCGTTGCCTGCTGCGACTGCCTCGTCATGCGTATCGAATCGCCGAGGATTTGCAGCATCACGCCAAACCCAAGCGCGAAAATGACGAACGCTGCAATCAGTTCGATCAAGGTGAAGCCGCTCTGGCGAGCCGGCATCGCGTTGCGTATCGCGGCCTTCATTGCGGCAATTCCTCGCGGGTGACGGCGCCGGTCAGCCAATCCACGTTGATGCGCCACTCCACGCGCTCCATGAGCACGGAAATATGGCCGCCGGTGGAAGCGCCATCGGGAAAAAAGCGAATGCTGCCGGAGGTATCGCTGGTGATTTCCTGATCGGCCGTATACAGCGCCAGACGCATGTTCTTCGGCAACGGCACCATCGGTCGGCCCGGCGCACGGTAGCTGTTGCCGGCGAGATCGAGGTCGAAGGTCGTCTCCTTGCCCTTGACGATGGCTTGCCCGCGCGCATAGCGCAGCGCGGCGACCATGTCGCGCGTCGCCGCCTGAACCTTCGCGCCGCTCATGCTCTTGGAAAACGAAATCGAGACCGCACCGATCGCAAGCGCGATCAGAAACACCACCGCGATGATTTCGATCAGGCTGAATCCCCGCGATGGGCGCGCGCCAATCATACGAAGCCCGTCACTGTGCGATCGACGCGAAGCCGATCACTGCCAGTTGCCGACATCCTTGTTCAAGCCATCGCCGCCGGGCTGCCCGTCCTTGCCAAGAAAAACCAGATCGAAATCGCGACCGTCGTCGCCAGGCGACTTGTACTGGAAGGCGTGACCGAACGGATCCTTCAACGCGGACTCGGTCGCATAGGGGCCGTTCCAGTTCGTTGCGCTGCCGGGACGCACGACGAGGTCGTTCAAACTCGCCGGCGGGCTGCCGTTGTCGAGCGCGTAGTTTTCGACCTTGGTCGCGAGCGAACGCATCTGCGCGATGCCGGCGTTGACCTTGCCGCGATTGATGCTGTCGCCGACGCGGTTGGCGACCACGCCCATGACGATGCCGATCAGCACGAGCACGGCGATCATTTCGATCAAGGTGAAGCCCGCGCTGCGCATCGCATTCGCCGGAGCATTGCGCCGCACGCCGGCGGCAACGAGCGGAGTGGATCTAGGATTTTTCATGACGTTTCTCATTGAATGGAACTGCTCAAACTCAGGATCGGCAACAGGATCGCCATCATGATGATCGCTACCATGCCGGTCATCGCCACGGTCAGAATGGGAACGAGGGCGGCAAGCATGCGATCGACCGTATTCTTCGCCTCGACATCGAACGTGTCGGCGATCTTCATCATCATCGTGTCGAGTTCGCCGGACTCCTCGCCAACCGAAATCATCTGCGTCGCGAGCTTCGGGAAGCGTTTGCTCTGCGCCAACGCATGCGCCAGGCCGCCACCGGTTTTTACGTCCTCGGTCGCCTTGTCCACGGATTCGGCCAAGGCCGAATTGCCGAGCACGTTGCGCGCGATCGACAACGCGGTAAGCAATGGAACCCCATTCTTCAACAAAGTTCCCAGCGTGCGCGCCAACCGCGCTGTTTCCAGTTTGGCGATGAGCGGCCCGGCCACGCGCAAACCGAGCAGACGTGTGTCCCAGGCGAGTTTTTTGTCCGGGTCGGCCAGACGCTTGCGCAAGGTCGCCACGCCGAACACGACCGCGAGAATCATCAGCCACCACCAGTCCTGCAGCAGAGTGCCGAGGAACAGGGTGGCCTTGGTGATCAAGGGCAGTTCGACGTTCATGTCGCGGAACATCGGCAAAAACTGCGGCACGACCACAGTAAGCAAAACGAACAGCGCGGCGAACACCATCACGACGAGAATTGCCGGATAGATCAGCGCGTTGACCACGCTTTCTTTCAGCGACTTGGCGCGCTCGAGGTAATCGGCGAGGCGGGTGAGCGTCGAATCGAGCGAACCACCGACCTCGCCCGCACGCACCATGTTCACGTACAGGCGGGTGAACACACCCGGCTCGGCTTCGAGCGCTTCGGACAGCGGCGCGCCACTGCGAACATGATCGCGTATGCGTTCGACGATGCGTTTGGCTTTTTCGCTTTCCGGAAGTTCGAGCAGAATCTGCAATGCGCGATCGAGCGGCTGACCGGCGCCGAGCAAGGTGGCGAGTTGTTGCGTGAACTGCAACACCTGCGTCGGCCCCATCGCCTCGCGCTTGAACAGGCCGGCAAGCCCGCCGCCTCCCGCCACGCCATCGGCAGCGGCGACTTCCAGCGGGATATTGCCGGCGTCCTGAATCTTGGCGATCGCCTCGTCGTTCGAGCCGACATCGACCTGCCCCTCGACGATTTCGCCGGCTGGCGTCACGGCCTTGTAGCGATACAGAGCCATCAGCTTTCCGACGTCACGCGCAAAACTTCCTCGATCGTCGTGTCGCCCTTGAGCGACTTGACCAAACCGTCTTCGTACATCGTGCGCATGCCTTCCGCGCGCGCATGCTCTTCGAGTTTGTTCATGTCGGCGTGCTGCATGACCAGGCGCCGCAGCGGCTCGCTCATGACGAGAAATTCCATGATCGTCGTGCGCCCGTGGTAACCAGTCGTGGAAATCGGCGACGGCATCGGTTTGTACAATTCCACCTTTTTTCCCTGCGGCACGAAACGACGCAGACCGAATTCTTCGATCACCTCGGGCATGGCTTCATATTTGTGCGCATGCTCGACGTCCAGTCGACGCACGAGGCGCTGGGCGAGCACACCGTTGATGGTGGAGGTGAGCAGATAATCTTCCACGCCCATGTCGAGCATGCGCGTGATCGCGCCGGCGGCGTTGTTGGTGTGCAGCGTCGACAGCACCAGGTGACCGGTCAGCGCGGACTGGATCGCGATCTTCGCGGTTTCCAGGTCGCGCATTTCGCCGATCATGATGATGTCCGGGTCCTGGCGCACGATCGAGCGCAGCGCGTGGCTGAAGTCGAGGCCGATCTGCGGCTTGGCCTGGATCTGGTTGATGCCTTCGATCTGGTATTCGACCGGATCTTCGACCGTGATGATCTTGACGTCGGGCGTGTTGAGCTTGGACAGCGCGGTGTACAGCGTCGTCGTCTTGCCCGAGCCGGTCGGGCCGGTGACGAGCATGATGCCGTGTGGCAGTTCGAGCACTTTCAGGAACTGCGGCAAAAATTCATCGGTGAAGCCGAGCTTGTGGAAATCGAACACGACCGATTCGCGATCGAGGATACGCATGACCACCGACTCACCGAAACTCGTCGGCACGGTCGACACGCGCAAGTCCAACTCCTTGCCCTGCACGCGCAGCGGAATGCGCCCATCCTGCGGCAGGCGACGCTCGGCGATGTTGAGCTTGGCCATGATCTTGACGCGCGAAATCACTGCGGCGGTCGATGCCGCCGGCGGCGATTCGGCTTCGAGCAGCACGCCGTCGATGCGATAACGCACCTTAAGGCGATTCTCGAACGGCTCGATGTGTACGTCGGAAGCGCGCTGCTCGACAGCACGCTGGATGATGAGGTTGACCAGACGAATGACCGGCGCCTCGGAGGCGAGGTCGCGCAGATGCTCGATGTCGTCCTCGCTGCGTGTGGCTTCGTCGGACAGGCTCTCCACGATCGACCCCATCGCCGAACGGCCTTGGCCGTAATAACGCTCGATCAGATCGTCGATTTCCGAGCGAAAGCCGACTTTGACTTCAGCCATTTTGCCGGTGGCGAGTTGCACGGCCTGAATCGGGTAGTCTTCGGCCGGATCGGCAACGACCCAGGTGACTTTGTCGTCGGTTTCCGCAATCGGCACGATGTGATGCTGCTTCAAGAAGCGAATCGACATCGACACGTTTTGTGGCGGCGTGTCGGGGAATTCCTTGGCAGTGACCAGCGGCAGCCCCATCACCTCGCTCAGCGCATCACCCATCTCGCGCTCGGAGACGAGGCCCAGGCGCGTCAACAACGGCACGAGGTTGCCCTCACCGTTTTCTTCGAGCAGGCGCCGCGCGCGAGAGAGATCGTTTTCCTTCAGGCGACCGCGGCCAACGAGGTAGGCACAAATGCGCTCATCGAGCGATTCGGTCTGATCCTGCGCAAGCGCATCCGGCAATGGCGATACGGCGGACATAGTCGATTCATTCCCCTGTTGCCGCGATTCGACCGCGGCCTTGCGATTAGGTTCCTTCAGGCGGACGAGTCAACTCTTCGATGAACGACCGATTGAACAGAATCCACAGCACTGCCGGCACCAGTGGCGGCAGGATCAGGTACCCGAACTGATAGCACAGCGCGATCAGCTCCAGCGAATAGCCCAATTCGTGCATCTTCGCCGTGCCTTCGGGCAATTGCAAACCCAGCATCTTGAACGCCTCGGCGACCACGCCGAAAGCCTGGGTCAACGACAAGACAAAAAGCCCCACGCCGATCTGCAGGACACGTTGCCATTTTTCCAGCGGCGTCGCCATCACCAGCCCGGCGAACAACGGTACACAGTAGCCGTAGATCATCGGGTTGATGATGTAGTCGAAGAAAGCGTACTTCGGCGCGCCTTCCTTGACCGCGTTGTAGAGGATGTTGCTGTTGACCTGCATCCAATCCGCGTGGTGCGCAATCAGGGCGCCGGTCGCGGCATTGATCTCATCGGCACCGGCAAGGACATCGACGAACAAGTGTGGCCAGCCATGCAGCAAGACCATCTTGGCAATCTGCATCACCGGCCAGGCGAACTGCGCCTTGAACGCGAACCAGAGAAAGAACGCGAACGGCAGCCAGAGCATGGCCGCCAGCATGAAACGTCGCAGCGGGGAAATCGTCATTGCGGCCTCAGGCAACCCATGCGCGCGCGTTACGGAACATGCGCATCCACGGCGAATCCTCGCCCCATTCGCGCGGTGCCCACGACATCTGCACGCTGCGGAACACGCGTTCTGGATGCGGCATCAACGCGGTGACGCGGCCCTCCGCGGCGGTGATGCCGGCGAGCCCGCCCGGCGAACCGTTCGGATTGAGTGGATAGGCTTCGGTCGCACGACCGTAGTGATCGGCGTAACGCAGGCAGGTCAGCGTTCGCCGCGCATCGCCACCGTTGGCGAAGTCGGCCCGACCCTCGCCGTGCGCAACGGCGACCGGGATGCGCGATCCGACCATGCCCTTGAAAAACAGTGACGGCGAATCCGCCACTTCGAGCGTGACCAGACGCGCCTCGTACTGCTCGGAGGCGTTGCGCTCGAAACTCGGCCAGCCTTCGGCGCCGGGGATGATCTCTTTCAACGCAGCGAGCATCTGGCAGCCGTTGCACACGCCGAGCGCGAACCGGGTCGGGTCGGCGAAGAACGTGGCAAATTCGTCGCGCAGCTTTGCGTTGAACAGGATTGACGTCGCCCAGCCGCGACCCGCGCCGAGCACGTCGCCGTAGGAAAATCCACCGCACGCGGCGAAACCACGAAAATCGACGAGTTTGTGGCGGCCGCTTTGCAGATCGCTCATGTGCACATCGTAGGCATCGAAACCGGCGCGCGTGAACGCGGCGGCCATCTCGACCTGACCGTTGACGCCCTGCTCGCGCAGGATCGCGATTTTCGGTCGTGCGCCGCTGAGGATGTACGGAGCGGCAATGTCTTCGCCCGCATCGAACGTCAGCTTCGGCGTGATGCCCGGATCGGAATCGTCGCTGCGCAAGCCGTCTTCGTCGCGCGCGCTCTGCGGGTTGTCGCGGCGCGTGGCCATCTGGAAACTCGTCTCCGACCAGGCGCTCATAAGTTCTTCCCACGGCCAGCGCGCGAGACGCTCGCCATTGAGCCAGAGCTTGACCCGCATGCGTTTGTGCGGGACCCCGCAGAAACTCACGATGTCGTCCAGACCGTGATCGGCCATTACGGATCGGAACGCATCGCGATCGCTCGCGCGAATCTGCACCACCGCGCCCAATTCCTCGGCGAACATCGCCGACAGGATCGATTCGCCCCAGCCGCTCAACTCGACATCGAGACCACAGTGGCCGGCGAGCGCCATTTCGATCAGCGCGACCAGCGCCCCGCCATCGGCGCGATCGTGGTAGGCGAGCAGCAAGCCCTTGGCATTCGCTGCCTGAATCGCGGCGAAAAAATGCTTCAGCCGTTGCGGATCGTCGACATCGGCCGGTAAACCCGCCGAACGGTTGTAGACCTGAGCGAGCGTGGAGCCGCCGAGGCGATTCTTGCCCGCACCGAGGTCGATCAGCCACAGCTCGGTGTCGCCCGCATCCATGCGCAACTGCGGCGTCAGCGCCTGGCGCACATCCGTCGTGCGCGCGAACGCGGTGATGTTGAGCGATACCGGCGATACCGTTTTCTGCTTGCGTCCGTCGAGCGGCCACACGGTCGCCATCGACAATGAATCCTTGCCGACCGGAATGGAAATGCCGAGCGCAGGACACAACTCCATGCCGACCGCTTGCACCGCATCGAACAGCGCCACGTCCTCGCCGGGCACATTCACGGCAGCCATCCAGTTCGCCGACAGCTTGACCTCGCCGATATCGGCGATGGCGCCGCTGGCGGCGAGATTGGTCAGCGCCTCGCCGACCGCTAGACGCGCCGACGCGGGCGCCGACAACAGCGCCACCGGGGCGCGCTCGCCCATTGCCATCGCCTCGCCCGCATAGCCATCGAAATCCGCGAGCGTCACCGCGCAGTCCGCCACCGGCACCTGCCACGGGCCAACCATCTGGTCGCGCGCGCACAGGCCGCCGACGGTGCGATCCCCGATCGTGACGAGGAACGATTTCGAGCCCACCGCCGGCGCTCGCAACACGCGTTGCAGCGCTTCGTCGAGTTCGATGCCGTCAAGATCGGGCACGATGTCCCAGCGTGGCGGTTTGCGTTGCGCGTCGCGCTGCATCTTCGGCGGCTTGCCGAACAGCACATCCATCGGCAGATCGATCGGGGCGAGCGACGCATCGCGATTCGGCTCTGCTTGTCGTTGCGCATCCGCTGCGTCCAGCAAGACCAGGCGGCGATCCGCCGTGACCTCGCCGACGACCGCGAACGGACAGCGCTCGCGCTCGCAGATCGCCGCAAAGCGGGCGACATCGGCCGCGCGCAGACCGATCACGTAACGCTCCTGCGACTCGTTGCACCAGATCTGCATCGGCGACAGCGCCGGATCGGCGCAGGGAATGCGGCGCAATTCAATGCGCCCGCCCACGTTCGAATCGTTGAGGATTTCCGGAATCGCGTTGGACAACCCGCCGGCGCCGACGTCATGGATGCTGACGATGGGATTGTCCTCGCCCAGCGCCCAGCAGCGGTCGATCGCTTCCTGGCAGCGCCGCTCCATCTCGGCGTTGTCGCGCTGCACGGAGGCGAAATCGAGCGCCTCGGACGAATCGCCACCGGCCAACGAAGACGCCGCGCCGCCGCCGAGACCGATCAACATCGCCGGGCCACCGAGCACGACGATCGCATCACCCGGTTGAAGCACGCCCTTCTCGACATGCGCCAAACGCATGTTCGCCAAACCGCCGGCGATCATGATCGGCTTGTCGTAGCCGCGCCGGTATCCCGGGTCGCTCGTTTCCTGCTCGAACGCGCGGAAATAGCCGCCCAGACAGGGGCGACCGAATTCGTTGTTGAATGCCGCTGCGCCCAGCGGGGCGTCGCGCATGATCTCGAACGCACTCGCCATGCGTGGCGGCAACGGACGCGCCTTCTCCCACGGGCGCGGCCAGTCGGGAATGCGCAGATACGACGTGGTGTAGCCGACGAGACCGGCTTTCGGCTTGGCCCCGCGCCCGGTCGCGCCCTCGTCGCGAATCTCGCCGCCGGCGCCGGTCGCCGCGCCCGGATACGGCACGATCGCGGTCGGGTGATTGTGCGTTTCCACCTTGATCGCAAACGGCACCGCTTCGTTTTTCGCCGTGAAGCGTCCCGCGGCATCGGGGAAAAACCGCGCGGCGGTGTTGCCTTCGATCACCGCTGCGTTGTCTTTGTAAGCGGACAGCGTGTGCGCGGGCGAAACCTGTTCGGTGTTCTTGATCATCGCGAACAGCGAGCGCTCCTGCG